>DATEKR010000240.1:0-2381 GCA_035277345.1 Enterobacteriaceae bacterium | reverse complement strand
CTGTCGTATAAAATCGGGCGGCGTATCCCGTATATTATTATGTGTATCTCAGCCATTATCCTGGCGTACCCAACGCTGGCAATTATCATGGATAAATCTTACAGCCCCGGCGTGATTATGACCTCGATTGTGATTATTCATAATATTGCGGTGCTGGGTCTGTTCGCACTGGAAAATATCACCATGGCGGAGATCTTCGGCGCGCGTAATCGCTTTACGCGGATGGCGATCTCGAAAGAGGTGGGCGGTCTGGTGGCGGTGGGCTTTGGCCCGGTACTGGCGGGGATCTTCTGCAATATGACCGGCAGCTGGTGGCCGATTCTGGCGATGATTATTGCCTACTCCTGTATCGGCCTCTTCTCTGCCTGGCTGATGCCGGAAGTCTGCGACCGGGATCTTGAGATTCTGGAAGATGCTGCGGAATCCCGCGCGGTTGAACGCGCAGGGGCCCGCGACTTCGCCTGATCTGACGATGAACTTACTGACGGGGACCCGGACAGGGTTCCTGTTACATTTGGTTACCATTCTAGTTGGTGTAGTCAACAAAGGCTGTCGCAGGTCAAAGTTCGATTTGTGGCGCGACGTAGTCTGTTGAAACACTGTTTCATGCAATCAAAAGAGTCCTCACTATGGAAAATCCGCTTCTTACGGCGAAAGCTATTCTCCCTAATTATTCACGCGCAGAGCTGGTCTCGCGCATTGTCCATCTTGGTTTTGGTGCATTTCACCGCGCCCATCAGGCGGTTTATGCCGATATTCTGGCCGCCGGACACGGCAGTGACTGGGGCTACACCGAAGTTAACCTGATCGGGGGCGAGCAGCAGATAGAGGACCTGAAACGTCAGGATAACCTTTATACGGTGGCAGAAATGTCCGCCGATGCCTGGACCGCCCGCGTAGTGGGCGTGGTCAAAGAGGCGCTGCATGCCCAGGTCGACAGTCTGGAAACGGTGCTCAGTAAAATGTGCGAGCCGCAGGTGGCGATCGTCTCCCTGACCATTACTGAGAAAGGCTACTGCCACTCACCGGCCAGCGGACAACTGATGCTCGATCATCCGTTGATCGTGGCCGACCTTAACGCGCCGCAGCAGCCAAAATCGGCGGTCGGTGTGGTGGTTGAGGCGCTGGCACGGCGCAAAGCGGCCGGGCTGCCCGCTTTTAGCGTGATGTCCTGCGACAATATGCCGGAAAACGGGCACGTCACGCGCAATGTCGTTATCGCCTATGCGCGGGCACGGAACGCGGAGCTGGCCGGGTGGATCGAGGCAAACGTGACCTTCCCGTCAACGATGGTGGACCGCATTGTGCCTGCCGTCACGGCAGAGACGCTGGATAAAATTGAACAGCTGACCGGCGTGCGCGACAGTGCCGGAGTCGCCTGCGAGCCGTTCCGCCAGTGGGTAATTGAAGACAATTTTGTTGCCGGTCGTCCGGCCTGGGAAAAAGCCGGGGCCGAACTGGTGGCCGACGTGGTGCCTTTTGAAGAGATGAAGCTGCGGATGCTGAACGGCAGCCACTCTTTCCTCGCGTATCTTGGCTACCTGGCGGGCTATCAGCACATTAACGACTGTATGGAAGATGCCAACTATCGCGCAACCGCCAGGGCGCTGATGCTTGATCAACAGGCCCCGACCCTGAAAGTGAAAGGCGTAGATCTGGCCCACTATGCGGATATGCTGATTACCCGTTACAGCAACCCGGCGCTGCGTCACCGGACCTGGCAGATAGCGATGGACGGTAGCCAGAAACTGCCTCAGCGCATGCTGGACTCCGTGCGCTGGCATCTGGTGAAGGGCAGTGATTTCTCCCTGCTGGCGCTGGGCATTGCCGGATGGATGCGCTACGTCGGCGGCGTTGACGAGCAAGGCGCGGCGATTGAGGTTAGCGATCCTCTGCTGGCGACCATTCAGCAGGCGGTGCAGCAGAGCGCGGAAGGAGAAGCACGAGTGCGGGCGCTGCTGGGCATCGAGGCGATTTTTGGCAACGAATTACCTCATGACAAAACATTTGTCGCCCAGGTCACCCAGGCGTATCTGCTGCTGCGGGAGAAGGGCGCGAAGGCGACGGTTGTGGCCTATGCCGCTGCGCTGTAGTTCCTGGATTAAACATCGTTCATGAATTAAGCATACCGCCCCCGGCGGTATGCTTCTTTACATCAATACACCTGTATTTAATCTATTGACCCTTATTTGCACTCCTGAACCGTTTTCGCCGGAAATGGTTTAGCCCGGGTTTGGTTTGACCGTGCCATTATTTTGGACAGTGAAATATCAAACCAGAAAGGAGTCCAGACTATGTACAAGAAAATATTGCTGCCGGTCGATATCTTTGAAATGGATTTAAGCGACAAAGCCATTCGTCATGCGGAATATCTTGCCCGG
>DATEKR010000239.1:0-27667 GCA_035277345.1 Enterobacteriaceae bacterium | reverse complement strand
CCAGATTGTGCTAACTCCGACGGGAGCAAATCCGTGAAAGATTTATTAAAGTTTCTGAAAGCGCAGACTAAAACCGAAGAGTTTGATGCGATCAAAATTGCTCTGGCTTCGCCAGACATGATCCGTTCATGGTCTTTCGGTGAAGTGAAAAAGCCGGAAACCATTAACTACCGTACGTTCAAACCTGAGCGTGACGGTCTGTTCTGTGCCCGTATCTTTGGGCCGGTGAAAGACTATGAGTGCCTGTGCGGTAAGTACAAGCGCCTGAAACACCGTGGTGTTATCTGTGAGAAGTGCGGCGTTGAAGTAACCCAGACTAAAGTGCGTCGTGAGCGCATGGGTCACATCGAGCTGGCTTCCCCGACTGCCCACATCTGGTTCCTGAAGTCACTGCCGTCCCGTATCGGCCTGCTGCTGGATATGCCGCTGCGTGATATCGAACGCGTACTGTACTTCGAATCCTATGTGGTAATCGAAGGCGGGATGACTAACCTGGAACGTAACCAGATCCTGACTGAAGAGCAGTATCTGGACGCGCTTGAAGAGTTCGGTGACGAATTCGACGCCAAGATGGGTGCGGAAGCGATCCAGGCTCTGCTGAAGAGCATGGACCTGGAGCAGGAATGCGAGCAGCTGCGCGAAGAGCTGAACGAAACCAACTCCGAAACCAAGCGTAAAAAGCTGACCAAGCGTATCAAACTGCTGGAAGCTTTCGTTCAGTCTGGCAACAAGCCGGAGTGGATGATCCTGACCGTTCTGCCGGTTCTGCCGCCAGATCTGCGTCCGCTGGTTCCGCTGGATGGTGGTCGTTTCGCAACGTCGGATCTGAACGATCTGTACCGTCGCGTGATCAACCGTAACAACCGTCTGAAACGTCTGCTGGATCTGGCTGCGCCGGATATCATCGTACGTAACGAAAAACGTATGCTGCAGGAAGCGGTAGATGCCCTGCTGGATAACGGTCGTCGCGGTCGTGCGATCACCGGTTCTAACAAGCGTCCGCTGAAATCTTTGGCCGATATGATCAAAGGTAAGCAGGGTCGTTTCCGTCAGAACCTGCTCGGTAAGCGTGTTGACTACTCCGGTCGTTCTGTAATCACCGTAGGTCCATACCTGCGTCTGCATCAGTGCGGTCTGCCGAAGAAAATGGCGCTGGAGCTGTTCAAACCGTTCATCTACGGCAAGCTGGAACTGCGTGGCCTGGCCACCACCATCAAAGCCGCTAAGAAAATGGTTGAGCGCGAAGAAGCTGTCGTCTGGGATATCCTGGATGAAGTTATCCGCGAACACCCGGTTCTGCTGAACCGTGCACCAACACTGCACCGTCTGGGTATCCAGGCATTTGAGCCAGTACTGATCGAAGGTAAAGCTATCCAGCTGCACCCGCTGGTTTGTGCGGCCTATAACGCCGACTTCGATGGTGACCAGATGGCTGTTCACGTACCGCTGACGCTGGAAGCCCAGCTCGAAGCGCGTGCGCTGATGATGTCTACCAACAACATCCTGTCACCTGCGAACGGCGAGCCTATCATCGTTCCGTCTCAGGACGTTGTACTGGGTCTGTACTACATGACCCGTGACTGTGTTAACGCTAAAGGCGAAGGCATGGTGCTGACTGGCCCGAAAGAAGCCGAGCGTATTTATCGCGCTGGCCTGGCCTCTCTGCATGCGCGCGTTAAAGTGCGTATCACTGAATACGAAAAAGATGCTAACGATGAATTCGTTGCGAAAACCAGCATTATCGATACGACCATTGGTCGTGCGATCTTGTGGATGATCGTACCGAAAGGTCTGCCTTTCTCCATCGTCAACCAGGCGCTGGGCAAGAAAGCGATCTCCAAAATGCTGAACACCTGTTACCGCATTCTGGGTCTGAAACCGACCGTTATCTTCGCGGACCAGACGATGTACACCGGCTTTGCTTATGCAGCGCGTTCAGGTGCATCCGTAGGTATTGATGACATGGTCATCCCGGAGAAGAAACACGAGATCGTCAGCGAAGCGGAAGCAGAAGTTGCTGAGATCCAGGAGCAGTTCCAGTCTGGTCTGGTAACCGCCGGCGAACGTTACAACAAAGTCATCGATATCTGGGCCGCGGCGAACGATCGCGTTTCCAAAGCGATGATGGATAACCTGCAGACTGAAACCGTTATTAACCGTGACGGCGTTGAAGAGCAGCAGGTTTCCTTTAACAGCATCTACATGATGGCCGACTCCGGTGCGCGTGGTTCTGCAGCCCAGATTCGTCAGCTTGCTGGTATGCGTGGTCTGATGGCGAAACCGGATGGCTCCATCATCGAAACGCCGATCACCGCGAACTTCCGTGAAGGTCTGAACGTACTCCAGTACTTCATCTCCACGCACGGTGCGCGTAAAGGTCTGGCGGATACCGCACTGAAAACAGCGAACTCCGGTTACCTGACTCGTCGTCTGGTTGACGTTGCGCAGGATCTGGTTGTTACCGAAGACGACTGTGGCACGCTGGAAGGCATCACCATGACGCCGGTTATCGAAGGTGGCGACGTTAAAGAGCCGCTGCGCGATCGCGTTCTGGGCCGTGTGGCCGCGGAAGACATTCTGAAGCCGGGTACCGCAGATATTCTGGTTCCGCGTAACACGCTGCTGCACGAGCACTGGTGTGATCTGCTGGAAGCGAACTCTGTTGACTCCGTCAAAGTGCGTTCGGTTGTATCCTGTGACACCGACTTTGGTGTATGTGCGCACTGCTACGGTCGTGACCTGGCGCGTGGCCACATCATCAACAAAGGTGAAGCCATCGGCGTTATCGCGGCACAGTCCATCGGTGAGCCGGGTACACAGCTGACGATGCGTACGTTCCACATCGGTGGTGCGGCATCTCGTGCGGCTGCTGAATCCAGCATCCAGGTGAAAAACAAAGGTAGCATCAAGCTCAGCAACGCCAAGTCGGTTGTGAACTCCAGCGGTAAGCTGGTGGTGACCTCCCGTAACACTGAGCTGAAACTGATCGACGAATTCGGTCGTACCAAAGAGAGCTATAAAGTGCCTTACGGCGCGGTAATGGCGAAAGGTGATGGTGAGCAGGTTGCTGGCGGCGAAACCGTAGCAAACTGGGATCCGCATACCATGCCGGTTATCACCGAAGTGGCTGGTTTCATCCGCTTCACCGATATGATCGACGGCCAGACGATTACTCGTCAGACCGACGAACTGACCGGTCTCTCTTCCCTGGTGGTTCTGGATTCTGCAGAACGTACCGCGGGTGGTAAAGATCTGCGTCCGGCGCTGAAAATTGTTGATGCTAACGGTGGCGATGTTCTGATCCCAGGTACCGATATGCCTGCTCAGTACTTCCTGCCTGGTAAAGCGATTGTTCAGCTGGAAGATGGTATCCAGATCGGTGCGGGTGATGCTCTGGCGCGTATTCCGCAGGAATCCAGTGGTACTAAAGATATCACCGGTGGTCTGCCGCGCGTTGCTGACCTGTTCGAAGCCCGTCGTCCGAAAGAGCCTGCTATTCTGGCGGAAATCACCGGCATCATTTCCTTCGGTAAAGAAACCAAAGGGAAACGTCGCCTGGTTATCACCCCGTTAGACGGTAGCGAGCCGTACGAAGAGATGATTCCTAAATGGCGTCAGCTCAACGTGTTCGAAGGCGAGCGTGTTGAACGTGGTGACGTGGTTTCTGACGGTCCGGAAGCGCCGCACGACATTCTGCGTCTGCGTGGTGTGCATGCTGTTACCCGCTACATCACTAACGAAGTGCAGGACGTTTACCGTCTGCAGGGCGTTAAGATTAACGATAAGCACATCGAAGTTATCGTTCGTCAGATGCTGCGTAAAGCAACCATCGCCAGCGCCGGTAGCTCCGAGTTCCTGGAAGGCGAGCAGGTCGAATACTCTCGCGTCAAGATTGCTAACCGCGATCTGGAAACGAATGGCAAAGTTGCGGCAACCTATGCTCGCGACCTGCTGGGTATCACCAAAGCGTCTCTGGCAACCGAGTCCTTCATCTCTGCAGCATCCTTCCAGGAGACCACGCGTGTCCTGACCGAAGCTGCCGTTGCAGGTAAACGTGATGAGCTGCGCGGTCTGAAAGAGAACGTTATCGTGGGTCGTCTGATCCCGGCCGGTACCGGTTATGCGTACCACCAGGATCGTATCCGTCGTCGCGCCGCTGGCGAAGCGCCGGTAGTCCCTCAGGTTACAGCTGAAGATGCTTCTGCCAGCCTGGCAGAACTGCTGAACGCTGGTCTGGGTGGTTCCGACAACGAGTAAGCGCTCTGCGTAATAAAAACCCGCTTCGGCGGGTTTTTTTATGTCTGCAATCGACAAAAAAGGTCCTCGATCGCGTTTCAGGACGCGTGAACCGGGCGATCCTGACCAGAATGCGTCTCTGTTAACTCACCGGAGACTATCATGCTACGACTCTTATCTCTTCTGGCTCTCAGCTTTCTCTTTAGCGCGGCAACCTGGGCCGACACGGCTTTTCGCCAGCTGCGCATGAACGAGGAGAACGCCCGTCCTCTCGATGTTGCCGTCTGGTATCCCACCGCTGAAACCAGCACGACGGAATCAGTGGGCGACAATATTGTCTTTTATGGCACCGCCGCGCTGCGTGATGCAAAGCCAGAAGCCGGCGTGCATCCACTGCTTCTGCTGTCTCACGGCTATGGTGGAAACTGGCGAAATCTGAACTGGCTGGCATCCGCGATGGCAGCTCAGGGCTATATCGTGGCGGCGGTCGACCATCCCGGCACGACGACGCTGAACAAAAGCCCGCAGGATGCGCAGCAGCTCTGGCGACGCCCGCAGGATCTCCGGCGGATGATGGAGAAAATTATCGCGACGCCATCTCTTGCCGGAGAGGTTGATGCGCAGCGAATCGCCGCAGTCGGGCACTCTCTTGGCGGCTGGACGGTGCTGGAACTGGCGGGGGCACGCTTTGACGCGGAACGCTTTCAGACCGATTGCCGGGCACATGCGGGGCTGTCAGCCTGTAAGCTGATCCAAACCCTGGGGATTAATAGCGCCGCTGAGCCGCTGGCGGCAGACGCTCGCGAGCCGAAAATCAAAGCCGTTGTGTCACTCGATCTCGGGCTGGCCCGGGGATTCACGCCCGAATCGCTTTCACAGATTGCGATCCCGACGCTGATTATGGCGGCAAAGGCGGATAGCGACGAATTACCCGCGAAGCTCGAATCCGGCTATCTGGCCGAGTATATCCCTGCTGCCGTCAGGCGTGACGTGAGTGTGGAAGGGGCTACCCATTTTAGCTTTATGCAGCAGTGCAAACCCGGTGCGGGCGCGTTAATCGCCGAAAAAGATCCGGGTGATGAGATTGTCTGCCAGGATGGCGGTACCCTGAGCCGGGCCGATATTCATCGCCAGCTCGTCCAGGATATCAGCGGTTTTCTCAATCAGGCCCTGGATTTTCAACCGCAGCACGCCGGTAATCCGTCGGACTCACCCCGCTGATACGCAGAAACTCGCGATGGAAATTAGATTTGGTGGCAAACCCCGCCTCCAGCATGATTTCCGTGACCGGCAGAGGGCTGGTGCGTAACAGCCGCTGCGCGTAGCCAATACGAAAGCCATTGATCCACTGAGAGACATTGCAGCCGCGCGTCACGTTCACCGCTTTTGAAATCTGGCGCGCGGGGATCCCGGCTTTTCTCGCCAGCGTATTCAGCGTCAGGTCCGGATTAAGAAACAGCTGCTGTTCGCTTATCAGCATTTCGACCCGCTGATAAGCGGCAGCATATTCTTCGCTGTCGATCTCCTTACTGTCTTCGGATACTGAATCCTCAGCAGGAAGCGGCGGACGACCGCTGCAGACAATGGCAAAACAGATAAAGGGTAGCAGGATGGCCTGCGAGATCGCGACCAGCTGCGGTGCCTGCTGACCCTGATAAAAATGGAAATCGAGGGCGATGACCAGATCGGTCAGCCCGGAAAAGCACAGGAAGCCGCCAGCGATAAAAGCGAGTAAGGACGTTGTGCGGGTATCACTTAGCCGTGTGAAGATAAAGCGATCCCCGCCCTGACGCGCCGTTCGGATTAGCGCCGAGCCATAGCCGATATAGAGCAGCATCAGTACGGCATCGGTGGTTGCCGGGGCGATAAGATTCAGGGCGAGCGCGAAGGCGGGCGGTACCACAAAGGCGGCAATTTTTTGCCGCAAGCGCTGCCCTGTAAAGCAGGCAAAGCAGTGCCAGGCCAGGGGCGGAAGAACGATAGCCACGATGGACTGTAGCTGGCGCAGCAGCACATGATCGAACTGCCAGCGCAGAGCCGACATCAGCACCAGCAGCGAACAGCCCGCAATAAACGTGGCGCTGCTGCGATAGCCCGCAGGGCGTTGCAGGCAAATTTTAAGTAATAAAATCAGCAGGATGGATAAGGTGTACCAGGGAAAGGGAATAGCCGGCATGGAATACCTGTACGGAAAAGAGCATCTCACAGGGGAATGTTGTGCCACAAAATGCGGCGAAAGACACGTTCAGGACGCAGAAATAAAAAAGCCACCTCCGGGGAGGTGGCTTGCAGGGAGAGCGAAATTAGAACAGCTTACGCAGACGCAGGCTGACGGACTGGTTGGTGTAGTCCTGTGCCGCGCTGATATCGTAGTAGGCACTGATGCTGGTGGTGTCAGACTGCAGCAGAGTGGCACCGACGTTAACATCTACGCTGTCTTTCTCTGGCGTACTGCCCTGGGAGACGAAGCGGGTATCATTCACGGAAGCTGCATAGCTTGCAGTCACGTCAGTGGCTTTGTTGTCATACTGATGGCCCCACAGCACCTGAATGTAAGGCACGACATCGCCCCACGGTGTTGACTGAGTCGTTTCCACTTTTGCACCCAGACCAGACTTCAGCGTATCGCTGTGTGAACGCTCTATGCGTAATGCTGCACCGTTGCCGTTGGTTTCGGTATAGCCGTCCTGACGCATATAGCTATAGCTCAGGGTTGCCAGCGGGGTCAGGTTTGTCGTCTGGGTTAACGCCAGCGGGTAACCGAACTCACCTTTCAGCGCATACTGCTGGCCGGAGAATTTGCCGTTAGCAATGCCGGAGTAACCGGTGAAATCAATCTGGCGCTGGGTGCGATAATCCTGGTTTACCGCCGTCGCATACAGACCGCTGTACCAGTCCTGCGCTTTATAAGACGCGTAGGCGGTCAGACCCCAGGAGTTCACGTAGGCGTTAGAGCCTGACGCGTTATCCTGACCTTTGACGTTAGTGGAGGTGTAGCTGACTGCGCCACCCAGCAGGACTTCATCGGTGATATTGCGGTCGGCGCCGATCACCAGCCCGCTATAGTTGGCTTTATAGCCGGAGATCTTGTCCGTTGTACCCTGGTTGACCCAGCCGTTAAAGACCTGGCCCCAGACCGCGCTATCTGCTGCTGCATCACCCGCAGCGATACCGCTCTGCCCGCCGTTGTTTCGTGCCAGCTGTACGGAGGCAACGCGTGCGCCGACGACATTCAGCATGTCGAAGGTGGTGGTGCTGACGGCGGTGCGTGCGTTCAGAGACTGACCCGGAGAGAGCTGCTCTCCGGCTTTGTTCGCTTCGGCGGTGGAGCCAATCGCCAGAGAGGCGTTATACAGATTCAGCAGGCCCGCATCCTTCACACCGCTGTATTTCTGCAGACCGGCCAGGGAAGAGGTGGCGTTAGGCTGAGTCGGAAGCGGCTTCTTACCGCCGTTGTTACCCTCAATATCAGGGATGGGGTTGTTCCCTTCGGAACCACCGTTGTTATCCTCGATATCAGGGATGGGGTTATTCCCTTCGGAACCACCGTTGTTATCCTCGATATCAGGGAGAGGGTTGTTACCTTCAGAACCGCCGTTAGAATTTTCCTGATCCGGGCCTAATTGTACGACCAGCAGCTGGCTCTCATTCTCCCTAACGGCCGTCCCTTTAATCAGGCCATTCCAGGACGTGGCGGAGTAGTGAAGCGTTGATTCGTTGTAATTCGTATGCGCCCCATCGGTAGCGAGGACCACAACGTAGCGCTGACCCGTTGCAAAAGCGTAGCCCTGGCTGACCAGATTAACGGTGGAGCTCGGCGCGATTGTCGCTGCACCCCGAACCTGGAGCTGGCCATATCCACGATCCAGACCATAGACCCCGTTAGTCACGGCATTGCTGGCGACGTACAGGTTCAGCGTGGCATCGGCGGACTGATTATATTGTCCCTTGATTTCAATCGGGTTAGCGATAAACAGGTTGCCGCGCTCGTTATTTACCGCACCGGCCTGAACTTTAACATTATTGTTTAATAGCTGGTTGCCCGAAACGAAGGACAAACTGCCAGTCTGAATAGTGATATTACCGACTTCCAGTGCAGAAGGTGTCGACCCGGCTCCCGTCAGGACGCCGATCGTATCGTCGGCCCCGCCTGCGATCTCCAGCCCCTGCCCGGGGAAGATGGTAATATCGCCCGCGATAGTGCCGCTATTGGTGAGTAACCCCATTGTAGAGGGGCTCCAGTTAACCAGCACGGGCGTCCCAAAACCGGCACCCTTGATCGTACCGTAGTTGTTAATGGCGGAAAGGGTGCCGCCCTGAGCATTACTGATAAGATTTCCACCGGTCGTGGTCATCGTTCCATAGTTATTAAGCTCAGTGATGGTGCCATTGTTATAAACTCCGAAGCCGCCAACCTCGATAGTGCCGAAATTGTTCAGCTTACCGATGATGCCATAGTTACGAATACCCTGAAGGCCCGTCAGGCTGCCTTCCGGCGTTATCTCCAGCACATCGTACTGAGTACCCAGCGGTATAAACACATTGGTTTCATTGGTGGTGACATAGCGAGTGTCAGGCCCGGCGGCAAACATCACCGATGAATAAGTCACCCCCAATGCCGCAATAACCGCCAGCATCGTGGGCTTAAGAGTGAAAGCACGCATCATCATAAACTTCTCCGAATTATTATAAATAACCGACTTAACGCCGGTCTTATTGGCCACAGCCTGGTGCGATAGTGAGTAATGTCGGCCACGGGTTTTCCCATGGCCCGCGATGCGTCATTGCCGGAATGCTCATGGCTCTGGCACATCGACCTCCCACGCTGCGGACAAATCGCTGTGCGACCGCAGGTGAGATGATGGCGTCAGATTCACCGCTAAAATGAATCTGAGGAATGGCTGCGGTTTTTACCGCTGTTTCAATCGGGTCCAGCGAGTCCGGCATCGGCGAAACGCGATGCTGCTGGTTCACCCAGGCGATATCCAGATAGCCTGCGACGGTGCGCAGTGAAACCACATCCTGGCGTTTCGCCGCCAGCAGGGCGGCAACGGCTCCACCGCCGGAATAGCCCGTCAGCGCGATTTTTTTCGTACCGCTGTGCTGCAAAATTCTGTCTATCGCCTGCGACATTGAGTCAATTATTTCCGGCGCAAAGCGTTTATCGGTCCACCAGGTGCGCTGGCAGTGAGGGTTATCTCCGGCACCCACAAATTGGCACGGGCGTGCCAGCCAGACGACATTCTTTGCCGGATCGCGAGCGGCAAGGTAGAGGGCCACCGGCTCTGATGGCGTGGGGTCGCTGGACGGTTGAGTGCGTGAGATCCATGCCCGCCCGTCGCCTTCGATATAGAGGTTTACCGGCAGCGCAGGATCGGCGATCCGCTGAAAGCTTTGATAGCTAAACAGGGATGTCGTGACGATCTGCTCTCTTAGTCCAGCGCTGGCGGCAATGGCTGCGGCCTTCTCTTTTCCGGAAGCCGCACAGCCGACAAGTAAAATAACCGGGCAAAAAAGCGCGAGTCTAAAAATTACGCGCAGCAAAGCTCTCATAACTCGTTGGTTACCTTACTTTTTCATTGGCTATCGCCGCGCGGGTGCCGGCGTATTAACTATAACGGCAGCAACAGAGAAATACTTTAGCGCTAAATTTGAATTAAATTTTTTCATTAATAATGCGCTGTTAGTTATTAATAAATATGATTTTCTTTTATTGAAGGGGTGCCTGGTCTTGTTTTTTCTTTAAATTGTTCAATATAATCAATTGGTTATTTTCTCTGGGTCATTTTGTGAACTCATAGGGTTCTGGGTCGCTCAAAAAGTAACCTTCGAATATGCTGAGTACCATTACAAAAATAATGGATATAATGGATAAATAATAAACCCGGAAACAATACCGATGGTTTTAATTACGCATGAAGTGAAGAGACAGTATTAATTCCTTTTTTATTTTGTGGTTATCCTTTCTGGCAGAAGGATTAGTTTTTCTAATCCCAAAAGACTCGGATTTTAGCGTTGTTTCTATATAATTGTGTTTTAAATCAGATTGTAATGATTTGATTTATGGAGGGTGTTGATAAGAAAATAAAGGCCTCTAAGACTCAGCCTTAGAAAATCTCAATCGAGACGACGAGTGTAAAACGTTACTCTGCCGCCAGCGACTATGGGGGCATTATGCTGTTATACACTCTTTATCTTATTGGTATCACCGCAGAAGCGATGACCGGCGCACTTGCCGCAGGACGTCGGCGTATGGATACCTTTGGCGTGATTATCATTGCGACGGCGACGGCACTCGGCGGCGGTTCGGTGCGCGATATCCTGCTGGGCCACTATCCGCTGGGCTGGGTGAAGCATCCGGAGTACGTCATTATTGTGGCTGCCGCTGCGGTATTGACCACGATATTTGCGCCGGTAATGCCGCATTTGCGTCGTCTGTTTCTGGTGCTGGATGCGCTTGGGCTGGTGGTCTTTTCCATTATCGGGGCCCAGGTTGCCCTCGATATGGGAGAAGGGCCGATTATCGCGATTATTGCGGCGGTGGTAACCGGCGTGTTTGGCGGCGTATTACGGGATATGTTCTGCAAACGAATCCCTCTGGTGTTCCAGAAAGAGTTATACGCCGGGATCGCGTTCGCGTCAGCCGTGCTGTATATCGTACTGGGTCATTTTGTTGCCAGCCACGACCTGGTGGTGATCGCGACGCTACTGTTCGGCTTTACGGCCCGGCTGCTGGCGATCCGCTGGAAACTTGGCCTGCCGGTTTTTGATTACAAGCACAGTACTCACTAAAGCGAAGATGCCAGCGGCCAGGCCGCTGGCGAAGGGATGTATGTCAGTTCAGCGGCGGGAGACGACGGTAGAGTTCAATCATATCCCCGGCCAGATCCTGAATGACCATGGCATTCATCAGATGATCCTGCGAATGGACGGTGATCAGATTGACCGGTAGCTTACCGGTGCCTTCGTCGATGCCGATAAGCTGAGTCTGAATGGTATGTGCCTGCTTCACAAATTCACGTGATTCCGTCATTGCGGCTTCGGCACCGTCGAAATCGCCTTTACGCGCCAGCTGCAGTGCGGTGAGGGCCGAGCTGCGAGCAGCACCGGCGTTAACCAGCAGCTCCATGATGATCGTTTCTAAATCTTCCATGACTTACTCCATCAGCTTGAGTGCTTTCTCGAGAACGGCATCGCCTTTCATCATGCCGTAATCCATCATATCGATCACCGCGACTTTTTTACCCAGAGGGTCGGCCTGCATCTGCAGGTTTGCCAGTTCGTACTTCACCTGTGGACCCAGCAGTACGATGTCGGCGGTGGCGATATTGTCTTTAAATTCAGCGACCGGCACGGCTTTGATGGAGACCTCAACGCCTTTTTTTTGCGCGGCGTCTTTCATGCGTTGAACCAGCATGCTGGTGGACATACCTGCAGCACAGCATAAAACGATGTTTTTCATATTTCGCCTCAATGGTTCCCTTCAGTACGCCATCTTTATCCCGCCCCAGAGGGTTGAACAACCGCTTTGCCGTAATTGTGTGTAAAACATCACAAAGAAAGGTTTTTCGTACTGAAACCGGTTGCATGGCTGGAAGCTTTAAAGCCAGAAGGCCCGTCGGAGCGGGCAGGAACTAACGGGTGGAAGCGATAAGAATGCGATTTTTCCCCTGCTGCTTGGCCTTATAGAGCGCTTCATCGACCGTCGCGATCAGCTGTTCAGGTGGCTCCATACGCCATTCGCCCAGTCCGCCGCTAAAGGTGACATGCAGACCCTCTTCCCGCCAGTCGCGCTGGATAACGTTAAGACGCCAGTCGTTAAGCAGGGATTCAGCCTGTTGCAGCAGGGGCTCCGCAAACAGTACCGCGAACTCTTCGCCACCGTAGCGATAGACGGATATGGCATGGGGCTGCATCACCTGAATACCTTCGCGCGCCACGTTACGCAGGACGATATCGCCGTTGAGATGGCCCCAGGTATCATTGATGGATTTGAAATTGTCGATATCAACCAGCGCCAGCGCAAAGGGATGGCCCTGCGCAACCAGTGCGGCCATATCCTTATCAAAGGCACCGCGGTTGCGACAGCCGGTCAGCGCATCGATAGTCGCCTGTCGTTGATAAGCCTGTTCGCGCGCTTTATTGTTCCTGATCGCGGTGCTGAGCATGGCTTCCAGCTTAGGCGTCTGCTGAATATCGCCCGTTTTGATGGCGTTGATAATATTCATCAGCACGTTGCTGGAGCTGTGCCGCAGGTAGAGGCCGAACAGCACGATGACGATGGCAGCCATCCCGAATCCCCACATGACGATCAGCGTTTCGTGGCGGGCCAGGTCGCTGAGCGTGGCATCAGAGACTTTATAAATCACAAACCATCCCGGATTGGTAAAGGCGTAGTAGTAGTACCAGGTCTGGTTTTTCTGGTCATAAAGGGCACCTTCGCCGCTGGTCATGCTCTCCATCAGGTCGGTACCGATCGCGTGGCGGAACATTGCGCCGGTATCGGGATGGAGCAGGACTTGCCCCTGGCGATCGACGACAAAAAACTCTCCCTGCACCGGGGCCTTCATCTGGCGCAGCGTATACCCCATAGAAGTCAGATCGAGGTGAAAGGCCAGAGTACCTTTCAGATTTCCTTCAGGGGAGATGACCGGCTTATACAGGGTGATGGTCGAGCGATGGGTAAAATAATCGGTGTAGGTTGAGGTGTAGTGGCTGAACATGCTGGCTTCCGCCTGATGGGCAAACCAGGGGCGGCTTTTAACATCGATCGCCGGTTCATTGGCCGACGTGCGGATTTCCGGCGCCCGCAGATAATGACCGTTCACATCCGCCACGGAAATCGAAGCGACCGAAGGCATCAGTACCAGGAGCTGCATCAGCTGCTGCAGCCCCTTTTTTCTGTCAGTGCTGACGGTACTGTTCAGCTCGTCGTTGTGGGCAAGAAATCCCGCCGCGCGATCGAGCATATGCTCATTCTCGCGCAGAACCGACGCGGTATAGAGCACCGCAAGATTATGGGTAAAGTTACGGTTCATGCTGTGGTAGTCGTCAAGAATATCTTTGCGCTGGCTCAGCATCACCGCCACGGCAATCAGGATAAAACTCACCAGGATACCGGAAAAACTCACCAGAATCGGCCTTGTAAACGACAGCTTTCTGCTATGGATTTTCATAACCTGTTATTCACTCAGGATAATGAGGTGATTATAAGAGATCCCCTGCGGGGGCGAACAATATATCCTTTTCACATGCTGTTACCGCCATTGAGGGCAGGGCGACAGGAGAGGAAAATGCATCGCCCTGGTCAGCCTCCTTGACCGACCCGCGCAGCATAAAAAAAGGGACGCGCTGATGCGACGTCCCATTATCCGTATTGCGCACGTCGGCGAAAGCCGTTTTATGCGGTTACTTTTCTTTCACGCTGAATGCGTAGCGCGTCCCAGATAGCTATCCCAGTCCTTCCAGACGGGCTGCAGGCCGCTAAGCTCCAGGGAACGGGCGACCTCTTCAGGTCGTCGCTCATCGTGCGGGGCAAACTGCTCCAGTTCAGGATGGTTATCGGCATAGCCGCCCGGCTGCGTTTTTGAGAATGCGCTGACATTGTTGATGGCCAACGGGATCACTCGATCGCGGAACTGTGGCGACTCGCGGGTGGAGAGAGACAGCTCCACTTCTGGTGCCAGCAGGCGGAAAGCGCAGATGGTTTGTACCAGCTGGCGCTCATCCATTAGCGAGGCCGGGGCAATGCCACCGGCGCAGGGGCGCAGACGTGGGAAGGAGATCGAATAGCGGGTCTGCCAGTAGTGCTGCTGGAGCCAAAGAAGATGCTCCGCCAGCATAAAGCAGTCAACGCGCCAGCTATCGGACAGGCCAATCAGCGCGCCCAGTCCGATCTTATCGATCCCCGCCCGGCCCAGCCTGTCCGGCGTTTCCAGCCGCCAGAAAAAGTCCTGCTTTTTTCCTTTCAGATGGTGCCGGGCGTAAACCGCCTCATGGTAAGTCTCCTGGTAGACCATCACCCCGTCCAGCCCGAGGCTTTTCAGTTCGGCATACTCTTCCTGCGCCAGAGGCTGCACTTCCATCTGCAATGAAGCAAAGCGACGGCGAATGGCGGGGAAGTGCTGGCGGAAATAGTCCATCCCAACCTTTCCCTGATGTTCGCCGGTAACCAGAAGCAGATGCTCAAAACCCATTTCACGAATGGCGTCGCATTCGCGAAGGATTTCGTTCTCGTTCAGGGTCTTACGCTTAATGTGGTTGCTCATGGAGAAGCCACAGTAGGTGCAGTCATTGGCGCAAAGGTTGGAGAGGTACAGCGGGACGTAGAAGCTCACCGTATTGCCGAAGCGCTGGCGGGTAAGCCGCTGTGCCCGCTGCGCCATCGGTTCCAGAAAGGCATCAGCGGCGGGAGAGAGCAGCGCCATCATATCGTCGCGGGTTGGCTGGCGAGCCTGTAAGGCCCGCCCGACATCGGCGGATGTTTTGCTGTTGATCCGCAGGCGAATATCGTCCCAGTTGAGCTGCCGCCAGCGGTCGGTGAAGGTGGTCATGACAGCGCCTCCAGAAAACCGGTCAGCGGGCTGGTGGCCTGCGCCTGTGTACTTCGCGAACCCGGTCCGGCCTGACGCGCCAGCAAGCCCGCCTCCACCGCCAGTCGGAAGGCATGCGCCATGGCAACCGGGTCGTCGGCGACGGCTATCGCCGTATTGACCAGTACCGCGCTGGCCCCCATCTCCAGCGCCTGTGTTGCGTGGCTGGGTACGCCAATCCCCGCATCCACCACGACCGGTACGCTGGCCTGGGCGATAATAATCTCCAGCATGGCCCGGGTTTCCAGACCCTGGTTAGAGCCAATCGGTGCCCCAAGCGGCATCACCGCCGCGCAACCCACTTCCTCCAGCCGTTTGCACAGCACCGGATCGGCTCCGCAGTAGGGCAGTACCACAAAGCCTTCTTTAACCAGCTGCGTGGCGGCTTTCAGGGTTTCGATGGGATCCGGCAAGAGCCAGCGGGCATCGGGATGGATCTCCAGTTTCAGCCAGCGGGTACCCAGCGCTTCACGTGCCAGCCGGGCGGCAAATACCGCTTCCTCGGCGGTTTTCGCCCCGGATGTATTCGGCAGCAGCGTGACGCCCGCTTCCAGCAGCGGGGCCAGGATCGCGTCATTGTGTTGACGTAAATCCACGCGTTTCATCGCCAGGGTGACCAGCTGGCTGCCGGATGCGCGGATGGCATCCACCATCAGCGACGGTGAGGCGAACTTGCCGGTACCGGTAAAGAGAAGTGAATCAAAGGTTTTATCTGCAATACGTAACATCTTAGCCTCCGGCGATGACCTGAAAAAGCAGGATCCGATCGTCCTCGTTAACCTGCTGAAACGCCCACTGGTCGCGGGGCAGGATCTGTTGATTCAGCGCCAGCGCGACGCCGGGTTTTAACTGACCAAGCTGGTCGAGCAGTGCGGCGATGGTAAGCCCGTCGGCGCACTGCATGGGGTCATCGTTAAACAGGATCCGCATGCTGACCTCCGCATACCGGGCAGGTTTCGGCGCGGTGCAGCGCCAGATGCCGCCAGTGCCCGGAGCGCCCGTCAAAGAGGCGGAGTTCATTGCGTGCGGTCTCCATCTCGCTCAGCAGTTTGATCGCTTCCAGCGCCTGTAACGTGCCCATCACGCCCACCACCGGGCCGACAATCCCCGCAGTACGGCAGTTACGCTCGGGCTCGACATCCTCTGGCCACAGGCAGCGGTAGCAGCCCAGGCTCCACGGCGGCGTCAGGACCATCATCTGCCCGGCAAAGCCGACGGCGCTGGCGGTCACCAGCGGGGTATTCAGCGCAACGCAGGCGGCGTTGATGGCCTGGCGCGTGGCCATATTATCGCTACAGTCCAGTACCACGTCGGCGCGAGCGACCTCGCCGTGCAGCCGCTCGCCGCTGAGCCTTTCCGGCAGGGCGATAAGCGCGATATCCGGGTTAAGGGCCTGCAGCCGCTCATGTGCGGTTTGCGCTTTTGGCCGGGCGATATCTTCGACCGTAAACAGGATCTGCCGCTGCAGATTGCTGAGATGCACCTCGTCATCGTCCGCCAGCACCAGCGTGCCGATGCCCGCGCCCGCCAGGTACAGCGCCGCTGGCGCACCTAAACCGCCGAGGCCGACGATCAGGACCCGGCTGGCAAGCAGCTTTTGCTGGCCCTCGATGGCGATATCTTCCAGCAGGATCTGGCGGCTGTAGCGCATAAAGTCGTTGTCATTCATCGCCTGCTCCTGCCAGTGCCAGTAATTGTGCCGTTGCTGCTTTCCAGTCCCGGGCCTGGGTAATGGCGCTGACGACGGCGATACTGCCGACGCCGGTCGCTAATACCTCAGGCGCGCGCTCCAGGCTAATGCCACCAATGGCGACGGTCGGATAATCCGCCAGGCGACGAATATGCTGCGCCAGCTGCGCCACGCCCTGCGGCGCAGAGGGCATCTGCTTGGTCTGCGTCGGGAAGACGTGGCCGAGAGCGATATAAGACGGACGTGCCGCCAGCGCCACGTCAATTTCCATATCGTCGTGGGTGGAGACGCCCAGCCGCAGGCCCGCCGCACGAATGGCGTTGAGATCGGTGGTTTCCAGATCTTCCTGACCCAGATGCACGCCCCAGGCCTGATGCTTAACGGCCAGCTGCCAGTAATCGTTGATAAAGAGCCGGGCGTGATAGCGACGTCCCAGCGCAATGGCGGCCACCACATCGGCTTCCACTTCGCTATCACGCTTATCTTTGATGCGTAGCTGGATCGTGCGTACGCCCGCCTCCAGCAGGCGTTCAATCCACGCTACGCTATCGACGACAGGATAAAGTCCCAGCCGCAGTGGGACCGGGGGAAAGTCGGGCTGATACATTACGCCTCCTCTTTTTTGAGGTAGATTTCGCCGCCTCTGGCGCGGAAGCTCTCGGACATATCGGCCATGCCGACTTCGATCACCTGCTTCGCCGCATAGTCGCGGACCTCCTGGCTGATTTTCATCGAGCAGAATTTGGGGCCGCACATGGAGCAGAAGTGGGCCACTTTGCCGGACTCCTGGGGCAGGGTTTCATCGTGATAAGCACGGGCGGTGAAGGGATCCAGCGCGAGGTTAAACTGGTCTTCCCAGCGGAATTCGAAACGCGCTTTGGACATGGCGTTATCGCGGATCTGCGCGCCCGGATGGCCTTTGGCGAGATCGGCTGCGTGGGCCGCAATCTTGTAGGTGATCAGGCCCTGTTTCACATCCTCTTTATTCGGCAGGCCAAGGTGCTCTTTTGGCGTGACGTAGCACAGCATGGCGCAGCCGAACCAGCCGATCATCGCGGCCCCAATCCCGGAGGTGAAGTGGTCATAGCCAGGGGCGATATCGGTGGTCAGCGGTCCCAGCGTGTAGAACGGTGCTTCGTGGCAGTGCTCCAGCTCTTCGGTCATATTGCGGCGGATCATCTGCATCGGGACGTGGCCCGGCCCTTCAATCATCACCTGAACATCATACTCCCAGGCGATTTTTGTCAGCTCGCGAGGGTATGCAGTTCGGCAAACTGGGCCTCGTCGTTAGCGTCCTGGATCGATCCCGGACGCAGACCGTCGCCGAGAGAGAGGGAAACATCATAGGCGGCGCAGATTTGACAGATTTCACGGAAGTGCTGATAGAGGAAGTTTTCCTGATGATGAGAGAGGCACCATTTCGCCATAATCGAACCGCCGCGAGAGACGATGCCGGTCAGGCGCTTCGCGGTCATCGGGACATAGCGCAGCAGCACGCCTGCATGAATGGTGAAGTAGTCCACGCCCTGCTCGGCCTGCTCCAGCAGCGTATCGCGGAACGCTTCCCAGGTCAGATCCTCGGCGATCCCGTTGACCTTCTCCAGCGCCTGATAGATCGGCACGGTGCCGATCGGGACCGGACTGTTACGCAGGATCCATTCGCGGGTTTCGTGAATATAGCGGCCGGTGGAGAGATCCATCACCGTATCCGCGCCCCAGCGGGTGGACCAGACCAGTTTCTCCACTTCTTCTTCAATAGAAGAGGTGACCGCCGAGTTGCCGATATTGGCATTCACTTTAACGAGGAAGTTGCGGCCGATAATCATCGGCTCTGATTCTGGGTGATTAATATTGGCGGGAATAATCGCCCGGCCTGCGGCGACTTCGTCGCGGACGAATTCCGGGGTGATATTTTCCGGCAGGCGGGCACCAAAGCCTTCGCCAGGATGCTGCTGGCGCAGGACTTCACTGCGGATGCGCTCGCGGCCCATATTTTCGCGAATGGCGATAAAGGTCATCTCCGGCGTGACGATGCCTTTGCGGGCGTAGTGAAGCTGAGTGACGCACTGACCGGCTTTCGCCCGTTTCGGCGTCAGCAGGCCGCTAAAGCGCAGGTTATCCAGGGTGTCGTCCGCCAGCCGCTCGTTGGTGTATGCGGAGCTGAGCCCGGAAAGGGATTCGGTGTCGTTGCGGGCGTTGATCCACGGCTGGCGCAGCTTCTCCAGCCCCTGCCGGACGTCAATCGCAATGTCCGGATCGCCGTAAGGCCCGGACGTGTCATACACCGGCACCGGCTCGTTCTCTTCATACTGCGGATTATCCTGCCCGCCGCTGGTAAGCGTCGGGCTAAGCTGGATTTCACGCATCGGGACGCGGATATCCGCCTGCTCACCGCTGATATAGATACGCTGTGAGCGGGGGAAGGCCGTGCCTTCTAAGGTGTCGATAAAGCGTTGGGCGTGCTCGCGTTGTTCGCGGCGGGACAGTTTTGTTGTAGACATAGCGCATTCCAGTAGTAGTAAAGGATATGGCTTGTCAGACGACGGATGGAGTAATAGATATGATCTGCCCACGGGAAGAACCCCGTGCAGAATTACTCTTGTTCCCTTCGCAGGTCTTAACCCGATCAGGTTCCGCGGATCCCGAATTAACGGTCTCAGCCCGTGCTTGCGCACTGGGCACTCCGACAAGAAAAACTCATTATTGCTTAGACGGTGCAGGGCAATACTGAGTGAACCCCTTCCATTGAAAGGGCTTATGTAAACTACGCGTTAACGCATCAGAACTCAAGCCGGACGTGCAACGATGGCTTCATCGTTGGCGCTGGCATGCAGGTTATGATCAAATGCCAGCAAGACCAGCTCATCTTCCAGCGCAAAGCGTGCGGCCAGGGCTTCGCCGATGCCGGACAGCGCCTGCTGGAATTCGATGCAGTTGTCGTGATCGATGGCATTTTCCAGGCTGGAATCGTAATACTCCATCAGCTGTTGGGTATTCGCTTCCAGGAGCGGATAGAGTCTTGTTGCTGCAGAAAGTGGGCTATTCCCTTCCATTCCGCCGATAATGCGTTCATAAATATTGAAATGCCCGGCAGAAAGATAATCCACCAGGTTCTGGCAAAAATCGTCCAGCGCTTTCTCGTTCAGACGGACGAAGGATTCTTTGCCAGGCTTAATACCAACCAGATTGTAGTACGCGACGAGCAGCTGCTTACGTACACGAAACCAGTGATCGACAAGTTCATTACTGCCGCCAAGGCGTTCTGTCAGACTTTCTAACTGGTTTAACATGGTCAACTCCGTGATTTTAAGCGAAAAGTACTGCTCACCCAGAATGTGCAAAGAATATTGAAAATGCCAGTGAAACTAAGGTAGTGCAATCAATTATGGATCGTCTTATCGAAAATGCAGATCGCGGCTGGTGGATTGTCAGCCATGAACAAAAATTATGGTTGCCCGGTGGTGAATTACCATACGGGGAGGCAGGAAATTTCGATCTTGTGGGGCAGCGCGCATTACAGATCGGCGAATGGCAGGGCGATCCCGTCTTGCTGGTGCTGCAAAACCGACGCCAGGATATGGGATCGGTACGTCAGGTCATCGATCAGGATGTGGGACTTTTCCAGCTTGCCGGACGCGGGGTTCAGCTCGCCGAGTTTTACCGTTCGCATAAATTCTGCGGCTACTGCGGGCACAGCATGCATACGAGTAAAAGCGAGTGGGCGATGCTGTGCAGCCACTGTCGGGAACGCTATTACCCGCAGATTGCGCCCTGCATCATCGTCGCCATCCGCCGCGACGACAAAATCCTGCTGGCACAGCATACCCGCCATCGCAACGGCATTCACACCGTGCTGGCCGGGTTTGTCGAAGTGGGCGAAACGCTTGAGCAGGCCGTTGCGCGCGAGGTGATGGAAGAGAGCAGCATTAAAGTCAAAAACCTCCGCTATGTGACCTCGCAACCCTGGCCGTTCCCGCAGTCTTTAATGACCGCCTTTATGGCCGAATACGACAGCGGCGAAATCGTTATCGATCAAAAAGAGCTGCTGGAAGCAAACTGGTATCGCTATGACGATCTCCCGCTGTTGCCGCCGCCGGGCACCGTGGCGCGTCGTCTGATTGAAGATACCGTGGCGCTGTGTCGGGCCGAGTACGAGTGATGGTACACTAAGCGCTGACGCATTAAGGAACTGCAAAATGACCGAACTGAAGAACGATCGTTATCTGCGAGCGCTGCTGCGCCAGCCCGTTGATGTTACCCCGGTATGGATGATGCGCCAGGCGGGGCGCTATTTACCGGAGTACAAAGCCACCCGAGCCGTCGCGGGCGACTTTATGTCTCTGTGCAAAAACGCCGAGCTGGCCTGCGAAGTGACGCTACAGCCTCTGCGCCGCTACCCGCTGGATGCGGCGATCCTCTTCTCGGATATTTTGACCATTCCCGATGCGATGGGCCTTGGGCTCTATTTTGAAGCGGGCGAAGGCCCGCGCTTCTCCTCGCCCATCACCGGTAAAGCCGACGTCGACAAACTGCCGATCCCCGATCCGGAGCAGGAGCTGGGCTACGTGATGAACGCGGTGCGCACTATTCGCCGCGAGCTGAAAGGCGAAGTTCCGCTGATCGGTTTCTCCGGCAGCCCGTGGACGCTGGCGACCTATATGGTGGAAGGCGGCAGTAGCAAAGCCTTCACCGTGATCAAAAAGATGATGTACGCCGACCCGCAAACGCTGCACACGCTGCTCGATAAGCTGGCGAAGAGCGTCACCCTGTACCTTAACGCGCAAATTCGCGCGGGTGCCCAGTCGGTGATGATTTTCGACACCTGGGGCGGGGTACTGACCGGGCGTGATTATCAGCAGTTCTCCCTCTACTACATGCATAAAATTATAGATGGCCTGCTGCGCGAAAACGAAGGGCGCCGCGTGCCGGTGACGCTGTTCACTAAAGGCGGCGGCCAGTGGCTGGAAGCGATGGCGGCGACCGGCTGCGATGCACTGGGGCTTGACTGGACCACCGATATCGCCGACGCCCGTCGTCGGGTGGGCGACAAAGTGGCGCTGCAGGGCAATATGGACCCGTCCATGCTCTATGCATCACCGACGCGTATCGAAGAAGAAGTGGCGGGTATTCTCGCTGGCTTCGGGGAGGGTGAAGGCCATGTCTTTAACCTCGGCCACGGTATTCATCAGGACGTCCCGCCAGAACACGCTGGCGCATTTGTGGAGGCGGTGCACCGGCTTTCGGCTCAGTATCACAAGTAAGGAGTGATTATGGATCTCGCGTCGCTACGCGCTCAGCAAATTGAACTTGCCGCTTCGGTCATTCGTGAAGATTGTCCGGCGAAGAACCCGCCGGAGTTGATTGCCGGGGCAGATGTCGGGTTTGAGCAGGGCGGAGAAGTGACGCGAGCCGCGATGGTGTTGCTGCGGTATCCCTCGCTGGAACTGGTCGAATATAAGGTGGCGCGTGTCGCCACCACCATGCCCTATATCCCCGGCTTTCTCTCCTTCCGTGAATATCCCGCACTGCTGGCAGCGTGGGAGCAACTCTCGCAAAAGCCCGATCTGCTGTTTGTGGATGGTCACGGTATTTCTCATCCGCGTCGTCTGGGCGTTGCCAGCCATTTTGGCCTGCTGGTGGACGTACCCACCATTGGGGTGGCTAAGAAACGCCTGTGCGGTAAGTTCGAGCTGCCCTCAACGGAGGCGGGGGTTGTGGCTCCGCTGATCGATAAAAATGAGCAGCTGGCGTGGGTGTGGCGCAGCAAAACGCGTTGTAACCCACTGTTTGTTTCTACGGGGCATCGTGTGAGTCTGGACAGCGCGCTGATGTGGGTACAGCGCTGTATGAAGGGCTATCGTCTGCCGGAGCCAACGCGCTGGGCCGATGCGGTAGCGTCAAGACGCCCTGCGTTTATCCGTTGGCAGGAAAATCAGCTCTGATTCAGGTACACTGCCGCTAATTTACGATCCTGAGACTTCATCATGTTACAGAACCCGATTCATCTGCGTCTGGAAAAGCTGGAAAGCTGGCAACACGTCACCTTTATGGCCTGCCTGTGTGAACGCATGTATCCCAACTACGCCATGTTCTGCAAGGAAACCGGGTTTGCTGATGGTCAGCTTTACCGGCGGATCCTCGACCTGATATGGGAAACCCTGACGGTCAAAGACGCGAAGGTGAACTTTGACAGCCAGCTGGAAAAGCTGGAAGAAGCTATCCCTCAGGCGGACGATTACGATATGTACGGCGTTTATCCGGCCATCGACGCCTGCGTTGCCCTGAGCGAGTTAATCCACTCCCGCCTGAGCGGTGAAACGCTGGAGCATGCGATTGAGGTGAGCGAAACCTCAATCACCACGGTCGCGATGCTGGAAATGACCGGTGAAGGTCGGGAAATGACCGATGAAGAGCTAAAAGTTAATCCTGCCGTTGAGCAGGAATGGGACATTCAGTGGGAGATTTTCCGCCTGCTGGCAGCCTGTGAAGAACGCGACATTGAACTGATAAAAGGGCTGCGTGCCGACCTGCGGGAAGCGGGCGAGAGCAACATTGGTATAAATTTTAACCAATAAGGCAATAAAACGTGATTTACAGCCTGAATTGTCGCGACTGAAGGCTTCCCTTCCCACCCCCGTCTGGTCTACATTTGGGGGGCGAAAATAAGTGGCTATCGGTGCGTGTACGCAGGAGAGTGCTTTTGAGGCATTTCCGTCGCACTCGATGCTTAGCAAGCGATAAACACATTGTAAGGATAACTTATGAACAAGACTCAACTGATTGATGTAATTGCAGACAAGGCTGACCTGTCTAAAGTGCAGGCGAAAGCTGCACTGGAATCCACCCTGGCTGCTATTACTGAGTCTCTGAAAGAAGGCGATGCTGTACAACTGGTTGGTTTCGGTACCTTCAAAGTGAACCACCGCGCTGAGCGCACTGGCCGCAACCCGCAGACCGGTAAAGAAATCAAAATCGCCGCAGCTAACGTGCCGGCATTTGTTTCTGGTAAAGCACTGAAAGACGCAGTTAAGTAAGACGCGTGGCAGTGAACAGTTTTGCTAAAGGGGCGGTTTCGCCCCTTTTGTCCATCTGTCGTCTGGCATGGCTTCCATGCGTTATGCTGCTGGCAGCCTGCAGCACCTCGTCATCGCTTCCTCCCTTTACGGCCAGCGGCTACGCTGACGATCAGGGAGCTGTGCGTATCTGGCGTAAAGATTCCGCTGATGAAGTCCGGTTGCTGACGGTGTTTAGTCCGTGGCGCAACGGCGAGACCTCGACCGGGGAATACCGCTGGCAGGGAGATACCCTGTCGCTGATTGAACTCAATATCTACGGTAAACCACGGGAACATATCCGCGTACGGTTTGACGATCGTGGCGAGCTGAGTTTTATGCAGCGTGAGACGGGCAATCAAAAACAGCAGCTTTCAAGCGATCGGGTCGCGCTGTATCGCTACCGCGCTGAACAGATCCGCCAGACCAGCGATGCGCTGCGTCAGGGGCGTGTTGTGCTGCGTCAGGGGCGATGGCAGCCCGATGGCACCGTGACGACCTGCGAAGGCCAGACTCTCCGTCCCGCTCTGGATAGTATCGCGCTGAATCATATTAAACGGCGACAGGATCGCTCTTCGCTTGCGGTGAGTATCGCCTGGCTTGAAGCGCCGGAAGGGTCGCAGCTTTTACTGGTGGCTAACGAAGATTACTGCCACTGGCAGCCGATGGAAAAGAACTTCTAGCATCCCCCTCGCACAGCGAGAGGGATGTGAGGGTATGACTTACTTGCCCTGCTCACGTGCTATTGCACGGTAACCAATATCCCGGCGGCTGAAGCTGCCATCCCAGTGAATATTCGTCATCAGAGCATAGGCCTGCTGCTGCGCCTGTGCGACCGTATCGCCCAGCGCCGTCACACAAAGCACGCGACCACCGCTGGTCAGCACCTGCTCGTCATCAGAGAGTCGGGTTCCGGCATGGAAGACTTTACCATCGGCAACTTCTTCCAGCGGCAGGCCGTGGATGACGTCGCCGGTGCGATAGTCGCCCGGATAACCCCCGGCAGCGATCACCACGCCCAGAGAAGCGCGCGAGTCCCACTCTGAGGTTTTCTCGTCCAGCTTGCCTTCGCAGGCGGCCAGACAAAGCTCGACCAGGTCGGACTGCATACGCAGCATGATTGGCTGAGTTTCCGGATCGCCAAAGCGGCAGTTGAATTCAATAACCTTCGGGTTGCCTTGCTTGTCGATCATCAGCCCGGCATACAGGAAACCGGTATAGGTATTACCTTCCGCCGCCATGCCGCGCACGGTTGGCCAGATAATACGTTCCATGGTGCGCTGATGGACTTCATCAGTGACCACCGGAGCCGGAGAGTAGGCACCCATGCCACCGGTGTTCGGGCCGCTGTCACCGTCGCCAACGCGCTTGTGATCCTGGCTGGTGGCCATCGGCAGTACGTGCTCGCCGTCAACCATCACAATAAAGCTGGCTTCTTCCCCGTCGAGGAACTCCTCGATCACGATACGGTGACCCGCATCGCCAAAGGCGTTGCCTGCCAGCATGTCGTTTACCGCCGCTTCAGCTTCGCCGAGGGTCATGGCGACGATCACACCTTTACCGGCAGCAAGACCATCGGCCTTGATGACGATAGGTGCGCCTTTCTCGCGCAGATATGCCAGGGCTGGCTCCACCTCGGTGAAGTTCTGGTATTCCGCCGTCGGGATGTGATGACGGGCGAGGAAATCCTTGGTAAAGGCTTTGGAGCCTTCCAGCTGCGCAGCACCTTCGGTTGGGCCGAAGATCTTCAGCCCGGCAGCGCGGAATGCGTTAACCACGCCAATCACCAGCGGCGCTTCCGGACCGACGATGGTTAGATCGATTTTTTCATTCTGCGCGAAGCTCAGCAGGCCAGGGATATCCGTTACGCCAATAGCGACGTTCTGCAGCGCAGGCTCCAGTGCCGTACCGGCATTACCTGGCGCAACAAAAACGGTATCAACCAGCGGCGACTGGGCTGCTTTCCACGCCAGGGCGTGCTCGCGGCCGCCGTTACCAATCACTAATATTTTCATTGTCTGCTCCGTGAATTAATGGCGGAAGTGACGCATATCGGTGAAGATCATCGCGATCCCGTGCTCGTCGGCGGCGGCAATCACTTCGTCGTCGCGGATCGAACCACCCGGCTGGATCACGCAGCTCACGCCAACGGCGGCTGCGGCATCAATACCGTCGCGGAACGGGAAGAAGGCATCGGAGGCCATGGCAGAGCCTTTAACTTCCAGCCCTTCGTCACCGGCTTTGATCCCGGCGATCTTCGCCGAGTAGACACGGCTCATCTGGCCTGCACCTATACCGATGGTCATATTCTCTTTAGCGTAAACAATGGCGTTGGATTTCACGAATTTAGCCACCTTCCAGCAGAACAGCGCATCGCGCAGCTCCTGCTCGCTCGGCTGACGTCTGGTCACCACGCGCAGCTCACCGGCAGTCACCATGCCCAGATCGCGATCCTGAACCAGCAGGCCGCCGTTAACGCGTTTGAAGTCCAGTCCCGGGACGCGCTGCGCCCACTGACCGCACACCAGGACGCGAACGTTCTGTTTAGCTGCGGTGACTTTCAGGGCTTCTTCACTGGCGGACGGCGCAATGATCACCTCAACGAACTGGCGAGAGATAATCGCCTGCGCGGTTTCGACGTCCAGCTCGCGGTTAAAGGCGATGATGCCCCCGAAAGCGGAGGTCGGGTCGGTCTTGTACGCACGGTCGTAAGCGTCGAGAACGGAAGCGCCCACGGCAACGCCACACGGGTTGGCGTGCTTCACAATGACGCAGGCGGGTTCATCGAACTCTTTAACACACTCAAGTGCCGCGTCGGTATCGGCAATATTGTTATAGGAGAGCGCTTTGCCCTGCAGCTGCTGTGCGGTGGCAATGGAGGCTTCTTTTACCTCTTCTTCTATATAGAAGGCTGCCTGCTGATGGCTGTTCTCACCGTAACGCATATCCTGCTTCTTAATAAAGTTAAGATTCAGGGTGCGCGGGAAGCGGCCGGCAGGCTCGTTGCTTTCGCCGTGGTACGCCGGAACCAGGCTACCGAAGTAGTTGGCGATCATGCTGTCATAGGCGGCGGTGTGCTCAAAGGCCTTAATGGCGAGGTCGAAACGGGTTTCCAGGGTCAGGGAACCGTCGTGGGTATCCATCTCACTAATAATAGAAGCGTAGTCGCTGCTCTTGACGACGATGGCAACGTCTTTGTGGTTCTTGGCGGCGGAGCGCACCATGGTCGGGCCGCCGATATCGATGTTCTCGACCGCGTCTTCCAGAGAGCAACCTTCGCGAGCGACGGTCTGAGCAAACGGGTAGAGGTTTACGACCACCATATCGATCGGTGCGATCGCATGCTCTGCCATGATCGCATCATCCTGACCGCGACGGCCCAGGATGCCACCGTGCACTTTCGGGTGCAGGGTCTTAACGCGTCCATCCATCATTTCCGGGAAGCCGGTGTAATCGGAGACTTCGGTGACCGGCAGGCCTTTATCTGCGAGCAGGCGTGCAGTACCACCGGTAGAGAGCAGCTCCACGCCGCGCTGAGAGAGAGCCTGTGCGAATTCGACGATACCGGCTTTATCAGAAACACTGAGCAGAGCGCGGCGGACTGGACGACGTTGTTGCATGGTAGTAAATCCCCAGGATTTGATCGTTACAGAGAGCGTTAGCTGAATTTTCGGATCCTCAGGATCCCAGAATTCAGCTAACGCCCCGGACGGGGCGCGTTAATTTTGCGCGGGCATTGTAACGAAAACGTTTGCGCATCGCTCGTGATTTTTTATCACCCTTAAAGATCGCGCCAGATAACTTCCTTTATAAGGTCTGACGGAGCACGATCAACCCGCGTGGTGACTGGCTTTTGTGGATAACTCTGTGTGTAAATAGGTATAAACCCGCGTTTTGCTGTGGAATGCAGCAGTCAGTCATCTTTTTGTCATTTATCTATTGCGGGCGTCAGAGAACTCCCTATAATGCGCCTCCATCGACACGGAACATGTGAACAACTTCACGATGTACCGCAGAGTCGACGAGAGAAAACTTCTGAAAAATGAGGTTGACTCTGAAAGAGGAAAGCGTATTATACGCCACCTCGCGACAGTAAG
>DATEKR010000238.1:0-2548 GCA_035277345.1 Enterobacteriaceae bacterium | reverse complement strand
GGTCGCAAAGGGGCCGACAGCCTGGCCCTGTCGATTGTTCGGGAGTATATCGGTGAGCACACCGAGGTGCGCTGTTGCCATTTTCCGATGAGTGCCGACGACGGCGAAAAAATCGCGGTCTGGGATGAGGTATCAGGCGCGCTGGTGGCCGAAGTGGAAGCGGGTAAGCAGGTGGGCTTTATCACCCTCGGCGACGCGATGCTGTTCAGTACCTGGGTGTTCCTGCTCCAGCGTATTGGCCGTCCCGAGTGGCTGGAAATTATCCCCGGCATCACCTCCTTTGCGGCGATTGCCGCTCGTGCAGCGATCCCGCTGGCGATGGAGCAGCAGTCGCTGGCCGTGGTTTCCTGCACGGCGGACGAATCTGAAATCCGTCAGGCGCTGGCGCAGCACGACTGTCTGGTACTGATGAAGGTGTCCGGGCGCTTCCCGCGTATTAAAGCCCTGCTCGATGAAGCAGGCGCGCTGGACCATGCCCTGATGATGTCTTCGGCAACCCAGGCAGGGGAGCAGTGCTGGCGAGCGCTGCGCGACCTCGCCGATGACCAGCCGCTCTCTTATTTTTCAACCATCGTGGTGAACAAACTCTGGGACCCGCAAAAATGACGCTGGAACAACATTTGAAAAAGCTCTCGCTTAGCGGCCTTGCTGCGGCGCTGTTGCTGATGGTGGTGCCTGAACAGGCGCTGGCGATGCACATTATGGAAGGCTTTCTGCCGCCGCTGTGGGCGCTGGCCTGGTGGGTGCTTTTTCTTCCCTGTCTGTGGTACGGCCTGGTGCGTCTGCGGCAGATCGTGATGGAAGACAGTCAACAGAAGGTGCTGCTGGCGCTCTGCGGGGCCTTTATCTTTGTGCTGTCGGCGCTAAAAATCCCGTCGGTGACCGGAAGCTGCTCCCACCCGACCGGCGTTGGTCTGGCCGTGATCCTCTTCGGTCCGGGTGTGGTGGCAATTCTTGGGGCGATTGTTCTGCTGTTCCAGGCGCTGCTGCTGGCTCACGGTGGGCTGACCACCCTGGGAGCCAACGGCATGTCGATGGCGGTGATCGGTCCGGTGGTGGGCTATATGGTCTGGAAACTGGCCTGTCGGGCCGGGCTGCGTCGTGACGTCGCGGTGTTTCTTTGCGCCATGCTGGCCGATCTCACGACCTATTTTGTCACCTCCGTTCAGCTCGGCGTCGCTTTCCCTGACCCAGAAACGGGTGCCAGCGGTTCGGTGGTGAAATTTATGAGTATCTTCTGCCTGACCCAGGTGCCGATTGCCATCGCAGAAGGGCTGCTAACGGTAATGATTTACGACCAGCTCACGAAGCGTCAGCTGATCCCGACGCGAGGACACTAAGATGAAAAAAACACTGATTCTGCTGGCGCTGGTGATCCTGCCGTTCTTTATCGATCACGGCGGTGAATTCGGCGGGTCTGACGGCGAAGCTGAGAGCCAGATCCAGGTGATTGCGCCGGATTACCAGCCCTGGTTCGAACCTCTGTATGAACCGGCCAGCGGTGAAATTGAGAGCCTGCTGTTTACCCTGCAAGGCTCGATTGGCGCGGCGGTGATTTTCTATATCCTCGGCTATATGAAGGGCAGGCAGCGTGATCGCGACGGGGTTTGATCGCCTTAGCTATCAGAGCCGCTGGTGTCGGATCGCGCCCGGACGCAAGTTTCTGCTCTGGCTGCTGATGATGACCCTGGCGTTTTCCCTGCCGCCTCTCGGGCAGGGGATCCTGCTGCTGGTGATAGCGACGCTGACCTGCTGGGGGCTTCGGGTATCGCCAGGGCGTTGGCTGCGCTGGATGCGGTTGCCGTTGGCCTTTTTGCTGGTGGGTGTGCTGACGCTGCTGGTCAGCGTCAGCCGCGATCCGCAGGCGATGCTCTGGGCCATGCCGACTGGCGACTACTGGCTGGGGATCACCCGTGAAGGACTGGCTCAGGCGGGAGCAACCTTCTGGCGCAGCCTTGCGGCGCTGGCGGCCACGCTCTGGCTGGTGCTGAATCTGCCGTTTCCGCAGCTTATTCAGCTTCTGCAACGCGCCCGGGTGCCGCGCCTGCTTAGCGAGCAGATCCTGCTGACCTGGCGCTTTATTTTTATTCTGCTGGAGGAGGCAATGGCAATCCATCGCGCCCAGACGTTGCGCTTTGGTTATCGCAGTTTGCCGCAGGGCTATCGTTCCCTGGCGATGCTGGTCGGGATGCTGTTTACCCGCGTACTGCTCCGCTACCAGCAGATGTCGACCACGCTCGATATCAAACTGTATCAGGGTGATTTTCACCTCTAAGGATTGTCATGCTTGCCACTGAAAATCTGTGGTTTCGCTACCAGGATGAACCGGTTCTTAAGGGCCTGACGCTCGATTTTTCCTCCCGGCCGGTTACCGGCCTGGTGGGGGCAAACGGCTGCGGTAAATCGACGCTGTTTATGAACCTGAGCGGGATACTGCGCCCCGATAAAGGCGCGGTACTCTGGCAGGGAAAACCGCTCGATTACAGCAAGCGCGGGCTGCTGGCGCTGCGCCAGCAGGTGGCGACGGTATTTCAGGACCCGGATCAGC
>DATEKR010000237.1:0-11593 GCA_035277345.1 Enterobacteriaceae bacterium | reverse complement strand
ATTGATTGATTGCATAGGGCAATATTTAATTGCCCTTTTATTTTGCCTGTTTGGTGATTTTTAAGATGCTTAATCCATAAAAGTATGAGTTAACCTTCGTTTATTCGTTATTGAATTGTAAATTTTGACCATTTGGTCCACTTTTTTATCGCGTTGCGCGCTCATTTCAATTTAACGCCTCCCGCAAGCGTTTCCTGCAGTGATTTGCCTGATCTTTTCGCCGCTTACTCTGCATTTCAGCCACCAGGCCTGCAAAAGACTAAGTAAAATATCCGTTTTAAGTTGACTTTTAGCCACCAAATCCCCAGAATGCCGCCGTTTGCCAAAAATCCGCTGGCAACACATTTGCATTGCTTCATAACGCGGTTATGAATTAATATGCAAATAAAGTGAGTGAATATTCTCTGGAGGGTGTTTTGATTAAGTCAGCGCTATTGGTTCTGGAAGACGGAACCCAGTTTATCGGTCGGGCCATAGGGGCTACCGGCACGGCGGTTGGGGAAGTCGTTTTCAATACTTCAATGACCGGTTACCAAGAAATCCTCACTGATCCTTCCTACTCCCGCCAAATCGTTACTCTTACTTATCCCCATATCGGTAATGTCGGTACTAACCCGGCCGATGAAGAGTCTTCTCAGGTACACGCTCAGGGGCTGGTTATTCGCGACCTGCCACTGATTGCCAGCAACTACCGCAATACCGAAGACCTCTCTGCTTACCTCAAGCGCCACAACATCGTGGCAATTGCCGATATCGATACCCGCAAGCTGACCCGTCTGCTGCGTGAAAAGGGTGCACAGAATGGCTGCATCATCGCGGGCGACAGCCCTGATGCGCAGCTGGCGCTGGAGAAAGCCACAGCCTTCCCGGGTCTGAACGGAATGGACCTGGCGAAAGAAGTGACCACCGTTGAAGCTTACAGCTGGACTCAGGGAAGCTGGACGCTGGAAGACGAACTGCCGGAAGCCAAAAAAGAGGGCGACCTGCCGTTCCACGTGGTGGCTTACGACTACGGCGCAAAGCGCAACATTCTGCGGATGCTGGTGGACAGAGGCTGCCGCCTGACGGTGGTCCCGGCGAAGACCCCGGCGGACGAAGTGCTGAAGATGAACCCGGACGGTATCTTCCTCTCTAACGGTCCCGGTGACCCGGCGCCCTGCGACTACGCTATCGACGCGATTAAGACCTTCCTCGGAACCGATATTCCGGTCTTCGGCATCTGCCTCGGCCATCAGCTGCTGGCGCTGGCGAGCGGTGCGAAAACCGTCAAGATGAAGTTCGGCCACCACGGCGGCAACCATCCGGTGAAAGATATCGACAATAACACCGTGATGATCACCGCCCAGAACCACGGTTTTGCGGTCGATGAGGCCACGATGCCTGCCACCCTGCGCGTGACCCACAAGTCGCTGTTCGACGGCACCCTGCAGGGCATTCACCGCACGGACAAACCGGCATTCAGCTTCCAGGGTCACCCTGAAGCCAGCCCGGGTCCGCACGATGCCGCACCGCTGTTTGACCACTTTATCGAATTAATCGAGCAGTACCGTAATACCGCCAAATAATCAGGAGCGAAGAGAATCATGCCAAAACGTACAGACATAAAAAGCATCCTGATCCTTGGCGCTGGCCCGATTGTTATCGGCCAGGCCTGTGAGTTCGACTACTCCGGTGCCCAGGCCTGTAAAGCCCTGCGTGAAGAGGGCTACCGCGTTATCCTGGTGAACTCCAACCCGGCCACCATCATGACCGACCCGGAAATGGCCGACGCAACCTATATTGAGCCGATCCACTGGGAAGTGGTGCGTAAAATCATCGAAAAAGAGCGCCCGGACGCGGTACTTCCGACGATGGGCGGCCAGACCGCGCTGAACTGTGCGCTGGAGCTGGAGCGTCAGGGCGTGCTCGAAGAGTTCGGCGTCACCATGATTGGTGCGACCGCCGATGCGATTGATAAAGCAGAAGATCGCCGTCGTTTCGACGTGGCGATGAAAAAAATCGGCCTCGATACCGCCCGTTCCGGTATCGCACACACGATGGAAGAAGCGCTGGCGGTTGCCGCTGACGTTGGCTTCCCGTGCATCATCCGTCCCTCCTTTACGATGGGCGGCACCGGCGGCGGTATCGCTTACAACCGCGAAGAGTTTGAAGAAATTTGCGAACGCGGGCTGGATCTCTCCCCGACCAAAGAGCTGCTGATTGATGAGTCGCTGATTGGCTGGAAAGAGTACGAGATGGAAGTGGTGCGTGATAAAAACGACAACTGCATCATCGTCTGCTCGATTGAAAACTTCGACGCCATGGGCATCCATACCGGTGACTCCATTACCGTCGCACCGGCTCAGACCCTGACCGATAAAGAGTATCAAATCATGCGTAACGCCTCGATGGCGGTGCTGCGTGAAATCGGCGTCGAAACCGGTGGCTCCAACGTTCAGTTCTCGGTGAACCCGAAGAACGGTCGCCTGATCGTTATCGAAATGAACCCGCGTGTTTCCCGCTCCTCTGCGCTGGCCTCGAAGGCCACCGGCTTCCCGATTGCGAAAGTTGCGGCCAAGCTGGCGGTGGGTTACACCCTCGATGAGCTGATGAACGACATCACCGGCGGCCGTACTCCGGCCTCGTTTGAGCCGTCCATCGACTACGTTGTGACTAAAATCCCGCGCTTCAACTTTGAGAAATTCGTTGGCGCGAACGACCGTCTGACCACCCAGATGAAATCCGTGGGTGAAGTCATGGCGATTGGCCGCACCCAGCAGGAGTCTCTGCAGAAAGCCCTGCGCGGTCTGGAAGTCGGTGCGACCGGCTTCGACCCGAAGGTGAGCCTCGACGATCCGGAAGCGCTGACCAAAATTCGTCGCGAGCTGAAAGATGCCGGTGCCGAGCGTATCTGGTATATCGCCGATGCGTTCCGTGCGGGTCTCTCCGTCGACGGCGTCTTCAACCTGACCAATATCGACCGCTGGTTCCTGGTACAGATTGAAGAGCTGGTGCGTCTGGAAGAGCAGGTGGCGGAGCTGGGCATTAACGGCCTGACCGCAGACTTCCTGCGTACCCTGAAGCGTAAAGGCTTTGCCGATGCGCGTCTGGCGACGCTGTCCGGCGTGCGCGAAGCGGAAATCCGCAAGCTGCGCGACCAGTACAACCTGCATCCGGTCTACAAACGCGTGGATACCTGCGCGGCGGAATTCGCGACCGACACGGCCTATATGTACTCCACGTATGAAGAGGAGTGCGAGGCCAACCCGACTCAGGATCGCGACAAGATTATGGTGCTGGGCGGTGGTCCAAATCGTATCGGTCAGGGCATTGAGTTTGACTACTGCTGCGTTCATGCTTCGCTGGCCCTGCGCGAAGACGGTTACGAGACCATTATGGTCAACTGTAACCCGGAAACTGTTTCGACCGACTACGACACCTCCGACCGTCTCTACTTCGAGCCGGTGACCTTTGAAGACGTGCTGGAAATCGTGCGCATCGAGAATCCGAAGGGCGTTATCGTGCAGTACGGCGGCCAGACCCCGCTGAAGCTGGCGCGTGCGCTTGAAGCCGCAGGCGTGCCGGTTATCGGCACCAGCCCGGATGCCATCGACCGTGCGGAAGACCGTGAACGCTTCCAGCAGGCGGTTGACCGTCTGAAGCTGAAGCAGCCGGCCAACGCCACCGTGACCGCCATCGAGCAGGCGGTAGAAAAAGCGAAAGAGATTGGCTATCCGCTGGTGGTGCGTCCTTCTTATGTCCTTGGCGGCCGTGCGATGGAAATCGTCTACGACGAAATCGACCTCAAGCGCTACTTCCAGACCGCGGTGAGCGTCTCCAACGATGCGCCTGTGCTGCTGGACCGCTTCCTTGACGATGCGGTGGAAGTGGACGTCGATGCGATTTGCGACGGCGAGACGGTGCTGATTGGCGGCATTATGGAGCATATCGAGCAGGCGGGCGTCCACTCGGGTGACTCCGCGTGTTCGCTCCCGGCTTATACCCTGAGCCAGGAAATTCAGGACGTGATGCGCCAGCAGGTGCAGAAACTGGCCTTTGAGCTGCAGGTGCGCGGTCTGATGAACGTGCAGTTTGCGGTGAAAGACAACGAGGTTTACCTGATTGAGGTGAACCCGCGTGCGGCGCGTACCGTTCCGTTCGTCTCCAAAGCAACCGGCGTACCGCTGGCGAAAGTGGCGGCACGTGTGATGGTGGGTCAGACGCTGGCGCAGCAGGGCCATACCAAAGAGATTATCCCGCCGTACTACTCGGTGAAAGAAGTGGTGCTGCCGTTCAACAAATTCCCGGGCGTTGACCCGCTGTTAGGGCCTGAAATGCGCTCTACCGGTGAGGTGATGGGCGTGGGCCGCACCTTTGCTGAAGCCTTCGCTAAAGCGCAGCTCGGCAGCAACTCCACCATGAAGAAACAGGGCCGTGCGCTGCTCTCCGTTCGCGAAGGCGATAAAAAGCGCATTGTCGACCTGGCGGCCAAGCTGCTGAAGTTCGGCTTTGAGCTGGATGCGACCCACGGCACCGCAATCGTGCTGGGTGAAGCCGGTATCAACCCGCGTCTGGTGAACAAGGTGCATGAAGGGCGTCCGCACATTCAGGACCGTATCAAGAATGGCGAATACACCTACATCATCAACACCACCGCCGGGCGTCAGGCGATTGAAGACTCCCGTCAGATCCGCCGCAGCGCGCTGCAGTATAAAGTGCACTATGACACCACCCTGAACGGCGGCTTTGCTACCGCGATGGCCCTGAATGCCGACGCCACCGAGAAGGTGATTTCGGTTCAGGAAATGCACGCTAAAATCAGCAAGTAATCGGCGGTTTTTTCTCTGTAAGGCAGTCTCTTGATCCGCATGCGCGATCAAGAGACTCGCTCTCAACACCATCCTGTTCAGACGTCATTCGGCTGTGTCCCTGAGACAATATGTGACACATCATCCAGATACCCGATGCAGGCCTCTCCCGAGCGGTTGAATTTACTCTTGTCGATCAGCAATAAAGACTGCGATGCGCGCTTCAGGAGTGTGGATTTGAAATCCGCGTTGAGGGTATTCGAGTCCCAGAGCGCGCCATTGCTGTCGATCCCCTCGCAGGAGAAGATAAACAGGTCGATGTCGAGCGGCTTAAGCTGGGAAATCAGCGACGGATTAACGTAACAGCCATATTTACGCTCAAGCTGGCCGCCGGAGCTGATGAGCTGAATATGCTGGCGCTTGCCCAGCTCCTGGCAAATCGGGTGGCTGTTGGTAAAGACGTGGATATCGATATCCGGCAGCTGGCGGGCCAGATACCAGCAGGTTGAGCTGGCATCGAGGGCAATCGTCATCCCTGGCTCTATCCACGCCAGCGCCTCACGAGCGATATCCGCCTTATGCGCATGGTGGCTTTTCAGCCGGATAAGAAACGGGTCGCCGCTGTCCTGGTTTTTCCGGTGAATAGACCTGGCGCGCCCATGATTACGCAGCACTTTCCCCTGCGCCTGTAGCTCGCTGAGATCGCGGCGAATGGTCTCTTTGCTGACCTTAAACTGCTTAGACAAAGCTTCCGTGGTCAGACTTTGAGAGTTGATCAGCAGGTCTACTATCGCTTGTTGGCGTGCCGCTTTCATCTTGATTCACCCCATCATCCGATGAACGCCCGTGTCTTACGGACGCACTGGCAAAAGGTTACGGCGCGCCGCTTTTTTTTAAAAGAACATTCTCATACTTATCGGGATGATAAAGCCCGGGCTGACGGCCTGAACGCCAGGAGTGTTCTGCTTTTTATTCTCCCTGGCTTGCCAGCGTCTATAGTTGGTTGCAGATGTAATCAACTGACTGAAAGCAGGGAGAATACAATGAACATTAAACTTCTGACCGCCTCAATGTTTGCCGCAACCGCGCTGCTGGTTGTCAGCGGCTGTTCGTCTAATCAGGCGGTGAAAACCACCGATGGCCGCACCATTGTGACCGACGGCAAGCCGCAGGTGGATGACGACACCGGCCTGGTCTCATACCGCAATGCGGAAACCGGTAAAACCGAGCAGATTAACCGCGATCAGGTTAAAAACATGAGCGAGCTGGATAACTAACAGCCGCCGCGCGAAAGGCACAGAAATCTACTGTCAGGCGCGATGCCGACCGTCTACACTGACACGTTATAACAACGTGCAGTGTAGACGGGCCTTTCATGATCTTAATTATTTATGCTCATCCTTATCCGCATCATTCCCATGCGAATAAGCGGATGCTTGAGCAGGTAAGGACGCTTGACGGGGTGGAAATCCGCTCCCTTTATCACCTCTATCCCGATTTTAATATTGATGTCGCCGCCGAGCAGGAGGCGCTTTCTCGTGCGCGTCTGATTATCTGGCAGCACCCGATGCAGTGGTACAGCATCCCTCCGCTGCTTAAGCTGTGGATGGACAAGGTGCTGTCCCACGGCTGGGCCTACGGCCAGGGCGGCGCAGCCCTCAAAGGCAAAAGCCTGATGTGGGCCGTGACCACCGGCGGCGGCGAGAGCCATTTCGCGACCGGAGACCATCCGGGATTTGATGTCCTGGCGCAGCCGCTGCAGGCCACCGCGCTTTATTGCGGTCTGAGCTGGCTGCCGCCGTTTGCCATGCACTGCACCTTTGTCTGCAATGACGAGACGCTGCAGGCTCAGGCCTGCGACTATCGCCAGCGGCTGCTGGCCTGGCAGGAGGCGCAGCGTGGATAGCCATACTCTCATTCAGGCGCTGATCTACCTCGGTGCCGCCGCGCTTGTCGTGCCCATTGCGGTGCGTCTCGGGCTGGGCTCGGTCCTCGGGTATCTGATTGCTGGCTGCGTCATTGGCCCCTGGGGCCTGCGGCTGGTGACCGACGCCGAATCTATCCTCCACTTTGCCGAAATCGGCGTGGTCCTGATGCTGTTTGTGATTGGTCTTGAGCTGGATCCGCGACGGCTCTGGACCCTTCGCGCCTCGGTCTTTGGCGGAGGGGCGCTACAAATGGTCGCCTGTGGGGCGTTGATCGGCCTGTTTTGTACGCTGCTCGGCCTGCGCTGGCAGGTGGCGGCGCTGATCGGCATGACCCTGGCGCTCTCCTCGACGGCGATTGCCATGCAGGCGATGAACGAACGCAACCTGACGGTCTCTCAGATGGGACGCAGCGCGTTCTCGGTGCTGCTGTTCCAGGACATTGCGGCCATTCCGCTGGTGGCGATGATCCCGCTGCTGGCCGCCAGCGGCGCGTCCACAACCCTCGGCGCCTTCACTCTCTCAGCCCTGAAAGTGGCGGGTGCACTGACGCTGGTAGTTCTGCTGGGCCGCTACGTTACCCGGCCGCTGCTGCGTTTTGTGGCGCGATCCGGCCTGCGGGAAGTGTTCTGCGCCGTGGCGCTGTTCCTGGTCTTTGGTTTCGGCCTGCTGCTGGAAGAGGCCGGGCTGTCGATGGCGATGGGGGCCTTCCTGGCGGGCGTCCTGCTGGCCAGCTCCGAGTACCGTCACGCGCTGGAAAGCGATATCGAACCCTTTAAGGGACTGCTGCTGGGGCTGTTCTTTATCGGCGTCGGCATGTCGATAGACTTCGGGACCCTGGTGACGCATCCGCTGCGGATCCTTACCCTGCTGGCGGGCTTCCTGCTGATCAAAATGGGTATGCTGTGGCTTATCGCACGCCCGCTGAAGGTGCCCAACCGTCAGCGGCGCTGGTTCGCCGTGCTGCTGGGGCAGGGCAGTGAGTTCGCCTTTGTGGTCTTTGGCGCGGCGCAGACTGCACGCGTGCTGGACGCGGAGTGGGCCAAAGCCCTGACGCTGGCGGTGGCGCTGTCGATGGCGATCACACCCCTGCTGCTGGTGCTGCTTACCCGTGCCGAGCGCAATCAGAGCGGCGAATCGCGGGAAGCGGATGAGATCGATGAAGAGCAGCCGCGGGTGATCGTCGCCGGTTTTGGCCGCTACGGGCAGATTACCGGTCGTTTACTGCTTTCCAGCGGGGTGAAAATGGTGATCCTCGACCACGATCCGGACCATATTGAGACCCTGCGTAAGTTCGATATGAAAGTCTTCTACGGCGACGCCACCCGTGTGGATTTACTTGAATCGGCGGGGGCGGCAAAGGCGGAGGTGCTGATTAACGCCATCGACGATCCTCAGGCCAGCCTGCAGCTGACCGAGCTGGCCCGCGAGCACTTCCCGTCCCTGCGGATCATTGCCCGCGCCCGCGATATTGACCACTATATCCGCCTGCGTCAGGCCGGGGTGGAAGCGCCGGAGCGTGAAACCTTCGAAGCGGCGCTGAAGTCCGGGCGTACCGCGCTGGAAGCGCTTGGTCTGGGGGCGTATGAAGCCCGCGAGCGGGCGGATCTGTTCCGCCGCTTTAATATCAGCATGGTAGAAGAGATGGTGGAGATCGCCGAGAGCGATCACGTCTCCCGTGCGGCGGTCGTGAAACGTACCAGCGCGATGTTGACGGAAATTATCAACGAGGACCGTCATCATCTGGCGCTGATCCAGCGTCACGGCTGGCAGGGCACCAAAGAGGGGCTGCATACGGGCAATCAGGCGGACGAACCGGCCCCACGGCCGGAGTGATCAGGCTGTCACCCTCGCTTTACGCGTAAGGCGCTGTTTTGGCAGCGCCTGTAAGAGCAGTGGTCCAGCCAGGCGATGTGGGCGCGTCAGCAGAATGAAAAATATTCTGTTTCTTTCGCGGGGCGCCAGTCGACGAAAGAATGCGCTTTCCGTATAGTGGCGGCAATTTTTTTGTATCCGGGAAATATTCAATGATCAGTCTGATTGCGGCGCTGGCGGTAGATCGGGTTATCGGTATGGAAAACGCCATGCCGTGGAACCTGCCTGCCGATCTTGCGTGGTTTAAACGTAATACCCTGAATAAGCCTGTGGTAATGGGCCGCCTGACCTGGGAGTCTATTGGCCGTCCGCTGCCTGGGCGCAAAAATATCGTGATCAGCAGCCAGCCAGGCACTGACGATCGCGTCCAGTGGGTCAGATCGGTTGACGAGGCGATTGCCGCCTGCGGCGACGTCGAAGAGATCATGGTGATCGGCGGTGGTCGGGTTTATGAGCAGTTCCTGCCGAAAGCCCAGCGCCTCTATCTGACGCATATCGATGCGGAAGTGGAAGGGGACACCCATTTCCCGGATTACGATCCTGACGAGTGGGAGTCCGAATTCAGCGAGTTCCACGATGCCGATCAGCAGAATTCCCACAGCTACTGCTTCGAGATCCTCGAACGACGCTAGTCCGTTTTCACGCGTCACCGAACAGGGGCATGCTTTCGCATCGCCCCTTTTTTTATGTGCAACATCCCGAAAGTCCGCGCTTTTCCTGCCTCAAAACTGGATAACCAATGCCGGTTTTGTTCTTTGCTGTTTCTGAAACCCTGTGGAAATATCGACCTGTGCTGTCGGTTTGTGACGGACCGCAACCGGCAAGCCTGTTCACCTGATTAATCACAACTTCCAACAAAAACAGACAAAGCAGGAATCACCATCGTGGCTACTTTTTTAACGCATCATCATAAAAAGAAACGGCATGTGCTTGCCTCACTACTGCTTCTGGGCAGCGTATCAGGCGTGCAGGCAGCGGATGAAAAACCGAAAACCGGCGGCACGCTGATCTATCTGGAGCAGCAGGCGCACACTAATCTCTATACCCCGGCGGGCGGGTTCTACCCCAACGGCGGGATCCTTAACCAAATCACCGACAAACTGACGTATCAGAATCCGCAAACCCTGGAAATCGAACCCTGGATTGCCGAATCCTGGACGGTTAACCCTGAAAATACCGAGTACACCTTTAAGATCCGCCCCGGCGTGACCTTCTCCGACGGCACGCCGCTGGATGCCAGCGCGGTGGCAAAAAACTTTGATACCTATGGCCTGGGTAACCCGGCGCTCAATCAGCCGGTTTCTGAGGTCATCAGCAACTATGACCATAGCGAAGTGATCGATCCCCTGACGGTGAAATTTTACTTTAAGAAACCCTCACCCGGATTCCTGCAGGGCACCTCGGCAATTGGCTCTGGCCTGGTCTCCCTCAGCACGCTTGCACGGAACTTTAATCAGCTGGGCAGCGCAAAAAATGTGATTGGCTCCGGCCCGTTTGTGGTCAGCAGCGAAAAACTGGGGCGTGAACTGAAGCTGACCGCCCGGGAAGATTACAACTGGGCCCCGGCGAAATTTAGTCATCAGGGCCGCGCCTGGCTCGACGGCATTACTATTCTTGTAACGCCGGAAGACAGCGTGCGTATCGGGGCGCTGCTCTCCGGGCAGGCGGACGCCATCCGTCAGATCCAGGCCTATGACGAAAAACGGGTGCAGGAGCAAGGATTTACGGTGTATGCCCCGGCGACACGCGGCGTCAACAACAGCGTGGTTTTCCGCCCGGATAATCCGCTGGTCGCCGATATCCGCGTGCGTCAGGCGCTGCTGCACGCCACCAACGCTAAAGAGATCGTCGATACCCTGTTCTCGGCAAACTATCCTCAGGCCACTTCGCCGCTGGCGAAAACGGCGGCGGGCTATGTCGATCTCAGCCAGAAATTAACCTTCGATCCGGCGCAGGCCTCTCGCCTGCTGGATGACGCCGGCTGGAAAACCGGCCCGCAGGGCGTCAGGCAGAAAGAGGGCAAAAGCCTGACGCTGACCGCCTATGAATCGCTGCCGCAGCCGCAAAACAAAGAGACGCTGCAGCTGGTGGCGCAGCAGTGGGCCAAAGTGGGCGTGAAGCTGAATGTGCTGGCCGGTGATGCAGGCAGCAAAACCGTCGACAGCCTCGATCCGCTGAAAACCGCCGTGGCGCCGGCGATGGTGGGTCGCGCCGACCCGGACGTGCTGAAAAGCCAGTACTACCCGACCGTGCGGAACGTCCTGCTGCAAAAAGGCGGCAGCAGCGACAAAGTGCAGAACTTTGTTGATGCCCATCTCAATACTCTCCTTGACGGCATCGCCACCGAAACCGACCGCAGCAAGCGACTGGCGCTGGTGGGTGAAGTACAGAACTACCTGATCGACCAGGCCTACGTGATCCCGATCTTTGAGGAACCGCAGGTATTTGCCGGGGCGGCCACCACCAAAGGCATCGAGTTTGAAGCCGTGGGGCGACCCAGCTTCTATAACACCTGGCTGGATAAGTAAGGCGACGGCGTAAGGCTGCATAAGGAGACCATCATGAATCGCTATCTTGCTCTGCGAACGGGCCAGGCGCTGCTGGTGCTGTGGGCGGCGTTTACCCTCTCTTTTATCCTGCTGCAGGCGATGCCGGGCGATGCGGTGCTGATTAAATTTCAGAACCCGGAGCTGGGCCTGAGCGCGGAGCAGATTGCCCAGCTCCGGCTGGCCTACGGGGCCGATACGCCGCTGCTGACCCAGTATTTTCACGCTATCGGTCAGATCCTGCGTGGTGACTTCGGCCTCTCTTTGCAGGCGGGCGTGCCGGTCTCCGAGCTGATTGCCGCCAATCTACCGCCGACTCTGCTGCTGGCAACGCTCGGCCTCGTAGTGGCGAGTTTGCTGGCGTTTGCATTGGCCTTTATATCGACCCTGACGGGCTTTGCCTGGCTGCGTAATGTTTTGCAGTCGCTGCCCTCACTGTTTATCTCGGTGCCGACGTTCT
>DATEKR010000236.1:0-3697 GCA_035277345.1 Enterobacteriaceae bacterium | reverse complement strand
TAAAAGTTATAAAAAATTGTAATTAAGGCAGCCTTTTTAGTTCCGTCGCGATATTAACCGCCTCTTTCTGCCAGGCCTCGGCCAGCACTTTGACCAGCGCATCATAGCCATCCTGGTCCTGCTTCAGCTCAATATGGAAAGGCTGCTTCGTCAGCCTGCCCTGATGGTTAAGCAGCCACTCGCCGCTGACCACCGCTCTACCGTCATAGCGGCCATGGAAACCCGTCACCGTGATACTGAGCGTATCCTGATCGTTACCCAGAGGCTGAGATGCCACCACCCAGCCTGCCAGCTGGCTGCTCAGGTTAGCCACCAGGGTGTTTTTCAACTGCTGATCCAGCGGGCTGGCCCACAGATTATTGGTGGCAATTTCATACTGGACGTCGCTGGTCTGATACACCACGCCAGTACCCGCCAGATAGTCCGCCACCGCCACCTGATCGATCCACAGCTGTCGGCTTCCCTGGCTGGCACTGCTCTGCGCGCTGCTCTGTACCAGAGGTAGCTGATAATAGCTTTTACTCTCTCCGCCGCTGCTGCATGCGCTCAGCCACGCCGCCATCAATACCACTAGCCACTTTTTCATTCTTTCGCCCTCTTCGGCTCAGGATCCTTTTTATTCTTCGCTTCAAACACCAGCGCATTGCTCTTCTCGTTCAGCGTTTTGAGCACCGGCTGCAGCTCACGCAGAACCTGATCGAGCCGCTGCATATCCGCGACCATTTTGTTATAGGCCGCAGAGCCTGGCTGGAAGCCCTGCATGCTGCGATTCAGCTCGCGCAGCGTCTTCTGCATATCATTCGGTAGCTGCTGCATCGACTGGCTGGCGGTGATCTTGTTGAGATTATCCAGCGTGGTCTGCAGATGACGCATCGTGCGCTGGCTTTCCGCCAGGGTGCCCGTCGCCTGTTCCAGCATCGGGTTCAGCGGCAGATTATTAATCTTATCCAGCGTATCCATCAGTCGCTGCTGAATTTGCGCCAGACCGCCGCTCATGGTCGGGATCACCTGGTGACCGGCAAACTCGCGCAGCCCGCTAATCGGCTCCGCTTTAGGATAGAAATCAAGGTCGACATACAGCGCTCCGGTCACCAGGTTACCGGTCTTCAGCGATGCACGCAGCCCTTTGCTCAGCAGTTCAGGCAGATGAGTTGCAATGCCCGCATCTTCGCCCATCTGCATTTCCAGCCGCTCAGGCTCGATACGCACCAGAACCGGGATACGGTAGTCATCGTTGAGCGCCTGGCGCATTCCCGGCACGAAGTAAGGTACTTTGGCCACCGTCCCCATGCGAATACCGCGGAACTCTACCGGCGCGCCCGGCTGCAGGCCGCGAATCGAATCTTTGAAGAACATCAGATAGTCGATGTGTTCCGTATAGAGGGATTCCTGGATACTGCGCTGATCGTCGTACAGCTTGAATTCCGCACGCTCAGCCACGGGCTGTCCCAGCTCAAATCCTTCCGGCACATCAAAGCTTACGCCGCCACCAAACAGCGTGGTCAGCGATCCCATTTCGACGCGCATTCCGGCAGAGGTCAGATCCACCGCGATCCCACTGTCTTTCCAGAAACGCACGTTACTGGTCACCAGGCGATCGTTTGGCGCGTTAATAAACAGCTGGTAGCTGATAGTGCGCGCCTGGGGATTAAAGGTGCTGGCCTCAACGGATCCTACGCGGTAGCCGCGGAACAGGACCGGGTCGCCGGGTGACAGTTGACCGGCGCGGCTGCTGTCGAGCACGACGCGGATCCCTTTTGCATCCGGCGGTGCCAGCGGCGGCGCATCGAGCAGCTCATAGCGCTCCGGCTCGCCGCCTTTGTTGCCCGGCTGCAGTTCGATATAGGCACCGGACAGCAGGGTTCCGAGGCCGCTGATGCCTTCACGACCCACCTGGGGTTTAACCACCCAGAAGACGGAATCGTTGTGCAGCAGCTTCTCCATACCGGAGTTGAGCCGCGCTTTAATCTCAACGTGTGTCAGATCGTCCGTCAGGGTTGCGCTTTCCACCACGCCAACGTCGACGCTGCGGCTCTTGATGGTGGTTTTCCCCCCTTCAATACCTTCCGCGTTATTGGTGATAAGCGTCACGACCGGCCCCTGGTGGCTGTAGTGATAAAAGAGGATCCAGGCGCCGATCAGCGCGGTCACAATGGGAAAGATCCACACCGGCGACCAGTTTTTGACTTTCTGCACCTTAGCTTCTCCCGCTTTGGTTTCCATACTGCTACGACTCCTCAGAGTTTGAGTCCGGCTGCCGATCCCACGAAAGCCGCGGGTCAAAGGTCATCGCCGAAAACATGGTCGCAATCACCACCAGCGCAAACATTAATGCGCCCATGGCGGGATAAATATTCATGAGCCCGCCAATACGCACCAGCGCAGAGAGCACGGCAATAACAAAAACGTCGATCATTGACCAGCGGCCAACAAACTCGACAACTTCATAAATCAGGTGCATCCGCTCGCTATCGCGCGTGCCTTCGCGGTTTGCATCCCAGCATAGCCAGGCGATCGCGATCATTTTCAGCGTCGGCACCATGATGCTGGCAATAAAAATCACCATCGCCACCGGATAGGATCCCTCGCTCCACAGCAGGACAACGCCTGCGAGGATCGTTGAGGGCATCTTCGAGCCGAGGAGATCGGTAATCATGATCGGCAGGAGGTTGGCCGGGAAGTAGAGCAGGATCGAGGTCAGCAGCAGCGCCATCGTCCACTGCAGGCTATGCCTGCGCCGCACGTATCCCGTGGTCTCACAGCGAGGGCAGACAAGCTGGTCAGCCGGTAAGATCGCCGTGCAGCAGCGGCAGGAGCGCAGCCCCTGGCGGATCCCCGCCACACCCACGCGCAGCGGCTGGTGAGCCTCAGGCATAGGTGCAATATCGTCCCACAGCCAGCGTCGGTCAACGCACTGATACGTGCGCAGCTGCAGAAAACAGAACAGACACCAGGGCACAAAGCTGCTGCCGATGCCGATATCCCCGTAGGCCATCAGCTTGACGAAGCTCACCAGCACCCCGGCGAGGAAAATCTCCGCCATACCCCAGCTTTGCAACCGGAAAAGGATTTTCGCAAGCCAGACCTTCAGCCGGACGGGCATCGCCACCTGATTCACCAGCAGGAGAATCGTCACCAGACAAAAGGCAGGAACCAGCTGAACAAACAGAATAAAGAACAGGCCGAGGCTGGCATAGTTTTCGCTGAACATCACCCCGGGGATTTCCAGCAGCGTGACCTCACTGCTGACCCCCGCGACCTTCATGCTGACGAAGGGGAACAGATTCGCCAGCAGCAGCATAAACAGTGCCGCCGCGGCCCAGGCGGTGGGACGCTGTCTCGGCGCATCCCACTCAACCGTGAGCGTCGTACCGCAGCGCGGGCAGTTGGCTTTGTGGCCGTGCGCAAGATGCGGCAGGGCCACCAGCAAGTCACATTGCGGGCAGAGTATATGCGCGCTTGCATGATGATGTTCGCACATATTCGCTCCTTTGCTTATGCGCCGTTTTTCAGCGCCTCAAGATGCTCCCAGCGCGCAAACGCCTGCTCAAGCGCCTCTTCGGCGGCGGCCATGTCTGCCAGCACCTTCTGGGTATGGTCGTGGGACTGGCTAAAGAACGCCCCGTCCGCAACCTGTGCCTGCAAGTCTGTCAGACGGGCTTCCAGATCTTCAAGCTGTTGAGGAAGCTGCTCTAAT
>DATEKR010000235.1:0-2322 GCA_035277345.1 Enterobacteriaceae bacterium | reverse complement strand
TCCCAGCGTCATGTTATGGCTATCCGTGACGGATTTATTTCCGCGATGCCGTTCATGATCGTTGGCTCATTCTTGCTGGTGTTTGCTTATCCACCGTTTTCGCCTGATACCACATGGGGTTTTGCCCGTGCCTGGCTGGATATGGCGAAGCAATTTGAAGGGCAAATCCTGACGCCGTTTGATATGACCATGGGCATTATGTCCATCTATATCTGTGCCGCCATCGCCTACAACCTGGGCAAGCATTACGTTAAGTCGCACCAGCTCGATCCTTTCATGTGCGCGATGCTGTCGCTGATGGCGTTTTTGCTGGTGGCCGCGCCTAAAACCAAAGGCACGCTGCCGGTTGATAGCCTGGGCGGCACCGGGATCTTCACCGCGATTCTGGTGGCGGTCTACTGCGTTGAGCTGATGCGTTTCCTGAAAACCTATAACATTGGTATTCGCCTGCCCGATCAGGTGCCACCGATGATCAAGAACTCGTTTGACCTGCTGATCCCGGTGCTGGTGGTGGTACTGACGCTCTATCCGCTGAGCCTGCTGATCCAGTCTGAGTTTGGCATGCTGATCCCGCAGGCCATCATGTCTATCTTCAAACCGCTGGTTTCTGCCGCCGACTCCCTTCCGGCGATCCTGCTGGCGGTGCTGATTGGTCATTTACTGTGGTTTGCCGGTATTCACGGCGCGGCAATTGTCTCCGGTATGCTGCAGATGTTCTGGCTGACCAACCTCGGCGCAAACCAGACTGCGCTGGCGTCCAGCCTGCCTCTGCCGCACATCTTTATGGAAGCCTTCTGGACGTTCTTTATCGTTATCGGCGGCTCGGGCGCAACGATGGGGCTGGTGATTTGCTATCTGCGCAGCCGCTCGGCGCATTTACGCTCGATTGGCCGTCTGAGCGTGGTGCCAAGCTTCTTTAACATCAATGAACCGGTCATATTCGGTACGCCGATTGTGATGAACCCGGTGTTCTTTATTCCGTTCCTGCTGGCGCCGATGGTGAATGCCGTGCTGGCATGGTCGGCGATGAAGTTCGATCTGATTGGCCGCGTGATTTCTGTTGTGCCCTGGACTGCACCTGCGCCAATCGGTGCTGCATGGGCGCTGGGCTGGGATTTCCGGGCAGCCATTCTGGTGATTGTGCTGGCGTGCGTGTCGGCGATTATCTACTTCCCGTTCTTTAAGGTGTACGAGAAGCAGCTGCTGGAGCAGGAAGCCGAAGAAGCGCAGCGTAATAGTGAAGAGGAAAACCAGCAGGTCGCCTAGGTAAACGCAAAACGGCAACGCGTGGTTGCCGTTTTTGGTATTTTCAGAGGAGCAAGGCCGGGTAAGCGTTAGCGCCATCCGGCCAATCACACGCTTATTTCAGCGTACAATCCCCGCACTGCTGGACATCCGGCAGACGATAGCGCTGGCAGCAGGTACGACGAACCAGCAGCCCGTCACGCGGCACGACGGTACGGAAGAGGGGATTATCGCGACCATCCGAAAGCTGTTTGGCAAAGAAACAGGCGTGGCGAAGGGCATCAACCTGTTCGTCACCCAGCAGCGGTTTCATCTCTGTCAGATACCAGTGGATAAGATAGCCGGTATTACTCCAGATCAGTTTCCCGTTGATCTCGCCCGTCTCTTCCAGCGCATCGATAACCGGGATCAGCGCCTGAGTGACCAACTTTTCCATGCGTTCCTGTGCGGACAGATGTGCTGAGTGACGGTCCTCGTGAAGATCGATCCAGAAGCAGGCCGCACGTCCCGTCTCATGAAACTCGACGTGGAAATACTCCGGGGAGAGATCCAGCATCGTATCCTGAGTCAACAGCGCCAGCATGAGAGGGGGCACCATCAGCCCGATATACCACTGCGCCCACAGGGAGAGCAGCGGCTTATTTTCCCGCGCAAGCGTAGGCTGGTTGCGATAGATATGATCGGAATAGGCCGCCAGCAAAGACTGGCGTTCGGCAGGGCGTCGCCACTGCGCCAGCGTCATCGCATGATGGGGCGGAACCTCATCCAGCTTGATGAAATCCAGCAGATGCGCGCGTGTTTCAGCAATCTTATCCCGAATGGCATCCGCAAGCGTAGCGCTACCCGAGGAGAGGGGGGCTCGCCAGATGAGAGGCTCTACGGTATGTGCGGTACGAGTGGCCATAGGGTTGACGTGAATCTAAATGATAATGATTGCCAATCCTAACTATTGATCATACCGATCGCAAGCCTTTTGTCCTGGATGTGCGAAGCCGCGTCAGGCCGACGGCAGCTCGTCGCTCAACAGGATGTTATTCCGGCCCATATGTTTGGCTTCATAAAGCGCTTTATCCGCCT
>DATEKR010000234.1:0-3068 GCA_035277345.1 Enterobacteriaceae bacterium | reverse complement strand
GGTTTCGCCTGCGCGTTTAAAGATGATCCACGGGTGTACTGCCACCACGCCTTTCCAGCCCCATGTTGGCGCGGCATAGACCTGCACAATCGCCAGCCCGGCATTTTTGCGGGCGTCGGGCGCTATTCCGGCAGAGTCGCGCCGGGCAGCCCACCATCCTTCCTGCTCGCGCGAGTCACGCTGATGTAGCGCGAGGGCGAAGCTGGCAATAAACGCGAAAAGAATCAGACAGAGAGCGGTCAGACAAAGGGTTTTTAGAGAAATCATCAGGATCGGTAATCAACGTAAGTAGTCCGGCATATCGGAGCATTGTACCGCCGTTTTTTTGTTCATCAATACATCGCGTATACCTGCCGTTTAGCACACAATGATAATTAATTGTTATGATTTCGTTAGATCGATATGAAAAAATATTGTCTCAGATATGCAACACCCGTTTCAGCCCCGCACGGCCAGGAGTTCCAATGAGTAACAAACGACGTTCAGTTCCCGGGATCAGACACTACGACGGTCCCGCTGGCGGATGGGGTGCGCTCAAAGCCACGGCGATTGCCGTGCGTACCCAGATGGATACCTTCGAAGCGCCCGCCACGCTGCTGCGTACCAACCAGCCCGATGGCTTTGACTGCCCCGGCTGTGCGTGGCCCGATAAAGAACATAAATCCACTTTCCAGTTCTGCGAGAACGGTGCCAAAGCAGTGACCTGGGAAGCGACCAATAAGCGAGTGACGCCGACGTTTTTTGCGGAAAATACCGTGACCTCGCTGCTGGCAAAAAGCGATTTCGAGCTGGAAGGCTACGGACGTCTTACCCATCCCCTGCAGTATCATCCTCAGAGCGATACTTTTCGCCCGGTAGCCTGGGAGCAGGCGTTTGCCCGTATTGGTGAGGTGCTGCGCCCGCTGCCCGCCGATGCGGTGGAGTTCTACACTTCCGGCCGCGCCTCCAATGAAGCGGCGTATCTGTTCCAGCTGTTTGCCCGCGAGCTGGGCACCAATAACTTCCCCGACTGCTCCAATATGTGCCACGAAGCCACCAGCGTGGGGCTGCCGCGCTCGATTGGTATCGGGAAAGGCACCGTCTCGCTGGAGGATTTCGATAATACGGAGCTGGTGATTTCGATTGGTCATAATCCGGGAACCAACCACCCGCGCATGATGGGAACGCTGCACGAGCTGGCCCGTCGCGGGGTGCCGATTATTGTCCTGAACCCGATGCGCGAAAGAGCGCTGGAACGTTTTGCCGATCCGCAAAGCGTGGTCGAGATGGCGACCTACGGCTCGACGGATATCGCCTCAACCTATTTTCAGGTCAAGGCGGGCGGAGACGCTGCCGCGCTGAAAGGGATCGCCAAACATTTGCTGCAGCTTGAAACCGCGCGCGGCGACGTGCTGGATCGGGAATTTATTGCCGCCCATACCCAAGGTTTTGACGCCTTTGCCGCAGATATTCACGCAACCGACTGGGAAGCTATCGAGCGCGAATCGGGTTTATTGAGGCAGGATCTGGAGCAGGTCGCGGAGGCCTACGCCAAATCAAACGCCACCATTATTACCTACGGGATGGGGATCACTCAGCATAATAAGGGCACCTCAAACGTGCGCCTGATTGCCGACCTGCTGTTAATGCGCGGCAATATTGGCAAATCCGGGGCGGGGATTTGTCCTCTGCGCGGGCATTCCAACGTGCAGGGCAACCGCACCGTCGGCATTACCGAGAAACCTTCCGCGGCGTTTTTGTCCCGGCTTGAAGAGGTCTTCGGTTTTGTCCCGCCGACAAAACATGGGCACGATGCGGTCCAGACAACCCAGGCCATGATTAACGGCCAGTCGAAAGCCCTGCTCTGTCTCGGCGGCAACTTCGCGGTCGCCATGCCGGAGCACGAGCGCGTTTTCCAGGCCATGCGCAGTCTGGATCTCTGCGTCCACGTGGGCACCAAGCTGAACCGCACCCATCTGCTGACCGGTAAAGAGACCTTTATTTTCCCCTGTCTGGGCCGTACCGAACTGGATATGCAGCAGAGCGGTAAGCAGTCGATCACCGTGGAAGACTCGATGTCGATGGTCCACGCCTCCGCCGGTAAGCTGAAGCCCGCCTCCCGCGAGCTGCTGTCAGAACCGGCGATTGTGGCCGGGATGGCAAAGGCAACGCTGACAAACAGTAAAGTAAACTGGCTGGAGCTGGTCACGGATTACGATTTAATTCGCGATCTGATCGAAAAGACCCTTCCCGGCTTTGAGAACTACAACCAGCGTATCAGAACGCCGGGCGGTTTTCGGATGCCGCTGCCGCCAACGGAGCGTATCTGGCCGACGCCGACGGGTAAGGCCATGTTCTCCCTGTTTGAGGGCGTCGATGAGAACGCTCAGGGCACAGGTGATAATGTCCTGCGACTGGTCACCTTACGCAGTCATGACCAGTACAACACCACCATTTATGCCATGGACGACCGGTATCGCGGCGTCTTTGGCCGCCGGGATATTCTGTTTATGAACGAGGGCGATATGGCGCAGCTGGGCCTGGAGCACGGGGATCGCGTGGATATCACCACCGCCCTGCCTGGCAGCACGCTGCGCCTGGATGATATTACGGTGGTGGCTTACAGCATCGCCTCCGGCACCGTCGGGGCCTACTATCCTGAGGCTAACGTGCTGGTGCCGCTGGATTATCTGGATAAAGAGAGCGGCACGCCCTCCTATAAATCCGTGCCCATCAACATCACCCTGCGCTCAAAAGAGATCCGGGCGCTGTAACCCCGTGCCGACCCCAGGGCAACCCGCCCGGCGTCGGCGCACTGCATTTTTTTGTCTGGCGCTAAACCACCACAGCAACATAATCCTGTCACAGCACAAGCATCGCTAGCGGCTTCCCGTCTCGTCCATGACACCATGAAATCTCTTTTTACGACCGGCGCAGCCCACCGGTTATCTGCTCAAAGGGATAAGGTAGTCAAAAGATGGCGAGCTCTTTTTTTTCCATTCCTGACGTCTATTTTGGCGAGGAAGCAATCCATACTCTGCGTCGGCTGAACCATAAAAAGGTCGGGATTGTGACCGACAACTTTATGG
>DATEKR010000233.1:0-2235 GCA_035277345.1 Enterobacteriaceae bacterium | reverse complement strand
CCGGGTCGGTAATATACTGCTGTAACGCGCTCAGACCGAACTGCACGCTATTCGCCTGCACCTCAATATCTTCATCGCGGTTGAAGTTGATTGCCCTGCGCAGCAGCGCCTGGGCTTCGCTGCCCGTCGCCGGTACCTCGTGATGGCGATAGAGCCACTCACTGACCGCTTCGCGCGTCGGCGCACACAGCATTGACGGCAGCAGAGAACTGCCGTTTTCCAGCGTCAGCAGCCTGGGGGCGCCATCCTGCATGACCGCCACTGAACAGTTGGCGGTACCGTAATCAAAACCAATAAACACGTTAAAATCCCCATGCCGGTGAAGAAGGTGGGCGACTTTAGCCGAATCCGCTGCGGGCAACAACTGAAGAATACAAAAGCAAGGCGGATTGGTGTCGTAGCGATTATGCTGTGGGCGAATGTACAGAGGAGAATGCATGGAAAACCTGCGCTGGCAGCCGCCCTACGACTGGGCGTGGATGTTTGGTTTTCTCGGTGCCCGTGCGGTAGCCGGGATTGAAACCCTGAGCGAGGGGCACTACACCCGCAGCTTTGCGCTGGAGGGGCACAGTGGCCTGCTGACTGTTATCCCCGATGAAGCAACGCATTCATTGCAGGTTGAGCTGTCCGCCGGGCTGCAGCCGGTCGCTGACGCCTGTCTGCAGCGAATAGCGCAGCTGTTCGACCTCGAGTGCGATCCGCAGGCCGTTGCCGATGCGCTGGGACCGCTTGCCGCTGCACGCCCTGGGCTGCGCCTGCCGGGCTGTCTGGATCCGTTTGAACAGGGCATTCGGGCGATTCTGGGTCAACTGGTGAGCGTGGCGATGGCGGCAAAGCTGACGGCGAAAGTCGCGGCCCGGTTTGGCGATCCGCTGGCAGATGCGCCGGGCTATCTTTGCTTTCCGCGGCCTGAACAGCTGGCAAACGCCGATCCGCTGGCGTTAAAAGCGCTGGGGATGCCGCTGCGGCGGGCGGAGGCGATTATCTGTTTTGCCCGGGCGGCGTTAAGCGGGGAGCTGCCATTACGCCCGCCGGAGGATATTGCAGAGGGGATGCGGACGCTGCAAAAATTTCCGGGCATTGGCCGCTGGACGGCGAATTACTATGCCCTGCGCGGCTGGCAGGTAAAGGATGTATTTCTGCCGGATGACTATCTGATTAAACAGCGTTTCCCGGGGATGACGCCCGCGCAGATCGGCCGCTATGCCGGGCGCTGGCAGCCCTGGCGCTCCTACGCGCTGCTGCATATCTGGTACAGTGACGGCTGGCAGCCGGAACCGCTTTAGTTAATTGCGAAGTAGCTGGTGTTAAGCAGCAGATCCAGCGGCTGGCTCTGGGAGATGGTATCGCCATAGACCATATCGATGCCGATCCCGGAGAGGGTATCCATCATCAGCGGGACGTTGGTGGGACCGGCGATGGTTTTGATCTCCAGTCGTTTAGCGTGGCCCTGAATAATGCTGACCATCATTTCATCCATCAGATTGCCGTGCACGTTGGCGATCAGATCCGGATCCAGCATAACGTAATCAATCATGTCCGCCGTGAGATGATTAAACAGCTCCAGTTCGTGGCCTACGTGGCTGAGGATAATTTTACATCCTGCCAGCCGCAGTTTGTGCAGGCCGTCGACGGCGGCGGTCTCCTGCTGGCTGAGGACGTCGGCGCGGATCACCAGGTGCAGCAGACGGCCCGCCATCGGGCTTTTCTCCAGCAGATCGACGATCTCTGCAATCAGGGAGGCGCTGACCAGTCCGGCACCGGAGAGGGGCAGGGCAACGCTGAGCCCTTTGCTGGCGACGATGGAGGCGTAGTTACGGAAAAACTCCTGCATGACCCGATGATCCAGGGCATGCAGCAGCTCCGGCTCTGCCAGCCCGGAGCGGAAGGCCTGCTCTTCCATCACTTCGCCTTCGCTGGTCCACAGGCGCAGGGATATCAGCCAGAAATGACAGCTTTCCGGTACGCGAGGAGAGGCGACGCCGCGGGCGACCATCAGCAGATGGTTGTCTTTGATCATATGCCACTGCTCTTCCAGGGACATCATGCCACGCGGGTACTGCATGCGGTCCTGCTGCGGTTCGTAGACCGTCACCACGCCGCGACCGTTGCTTTTGGAGGCGTAGCAGGCGATATCCGCCTGGGACATGACTTCCGACGCCTGGCTATTATTTTCGTCGATCAGCGTAATGCCCGCGCTGGCACCGATGCGGTGCAGGCGTCCTTCCCACATAA
>DATEKR010000232.1:0-5287 GCA_035277345.1 Enterobacteriaceae bacterium | reverse complement strand
GAGCGTAAAGAGATCCCGCAGTGGTTTATCAAAATCACCGCCTACGCCGACGAACTGCTGAACGATCTGGACAACCTCGACCACTGGCCGGATACCGTCAAGACCATGCAGCGCAACTGGATCGGCCGTTCTGAAGGGGTGGAAATCACCTTTAAAGTTGAGAACAGCGACCAGACGCTGACCGTCTACACCACCCGTCCTGATACCTTTATGGGTGCCACTTATTTAGCCGTTGCCGCTGGTCATCCGCTGGCGCAGCAGGCCGCCGCCGGGAAACCGGAGCTGGCTGCCTTTATCGACGAATGCCGCAACACCAAGGTGGCAGAAGCCGATATGGCAACCATGGAGAAAAAAGGCGTCGATACCGGTATTAAAGCGATTCACCCGCTGACCGGCGAAACCGTACCGGTCTGGGCGGCAAACTTTGTTCTGATGGAATACGGCACGGGTGCAGTGATGGCCGTTCCGGGTCACGATCAGCGCGACTACGAGTTTGCCAGCAAATACCACCTGGCGATCAAGCCAGTTATTCTGGCCGCCGACGGCAGCGAGCCGGATCTCTCCGCTCAGGCGCACACCGAGAAAGGCTCGCTGTTTAACTCAGGTGAGTTCAACGGTCTGGACCACACCGCAGGCTTTAACGCCATCGCTGACAAACTGGCTGCAATGGGTGCCGGTGAGCGCAAGGTTAATTACCGCCTGCGCGACTGGGGCGTTTCCCGTCAGCGTTACTGGGGCGCACCGATCCCGATGGTGACCCTGGAAGACGGTACCGTGGTACCGACGCCGGAAGACCAACTGCCGGTGATCCTGCCGGAAGACGTGGTGATGGACGGCATTACTAGCCCGATTAAAGCCGACCCGGAGTGGGCGAAAACCACCGTTAACGGTCAGCCGGCGCTGCGTGAAACCGATACCTTCGACACCTTTATGGAGTCCTCCTGGTACTACGCGCGTTACACCTGCCCGCAGTACGACAAAGGCATGCTGGACCCGAAAGCGGCCAACTACTGGCTGCCGGTGGATATCTACATTGGCGGTATAGAACACGCCATCATGCACCTGCTCTACTTCCGCTTCTTCCACAAGCTGATGCGCGACGCGGGCATGGTGAACTCTGACGAACCGGCAAAACAGCTGCTGTGTCAGGGTATGGTGCTGGCCGATGCCTTCTACTACCTCGGCGAGAGCGGCGAGCGTAACTGGGTTTCCCCGAAAGATGCCCTCGTTGAGCGCGACGAGAAAGGCCGCATCATTAAGGCCAAAGACGCTGACGGCCATGAGCTGGTATATACCGGCATGAGCAAGATGTCCAAGTCGAAGAACAACGGCATCGACCCGCAGGAAATGGTTGAGCGCTACGGTGCGGATACCGTTCGTCTGTTTATGATGTTCGCCTCTCCGGCGGATATGACCCTCGAATGGCAGGAATCCGGTGTTGAAGGCGCAAACCGCTTCCTGAAACGCGTCTGGAAACTGGTTTACGAGCACAAGTCTCAGGGTCCGGTCAGCCCGCTGAATGTCAGCGCCCTGAGCGAAGATCAGCAGGCGCTGCGTCGCGACGTTCATAAAACTATCGCCAAAGTAACCGATGATGTTGGCCGCCGTCAGACCTTTAACACCGCGATTGCGGCGATTATGGAGCTGATGAACAAACTGGCAAAAGCACCGCAGGAGAGCGAGCAGGATCGCGCTCTGATGCAGGAAGCGCTGCTGGCCGTTGTGCGTATGCTTAACCCGTTCACGCCGCACGTGAGCTTTACCCTGTGGGCGACCCTGGGCGGTGAAGGCGATGTCGATAACGCGCCGTGGCCGGTGGCGGATGAAAGCGCCATGGTAGAAAACACGACCCTGGTTGTGGTTCAGGTTAACGGCAAAGTCCGCGGTAAAATTACCGTTGCAGTTGATGCGACTGAAGAGCAGGTCCGTGAGCGTGCCGGCCAGGAACCTCTGGTGGCGAAGTATCTTGAGGGCGTTACCCTGCGTAAAGTGATTTACGTCCCGGGCAAACTGCTCAATCTGGTTGTTGGTTAAGCGCGGGAGGAAGCGTGCGACATCTGGCTACAATGTTGTTGTCTCTGGTGGTGCTGGTCACCGCCGGATGTGGCTGGCACCTGCGTAGCACCACGCAGGTTCCGGAAACCATGAAAACCATGATCCTGGATAGCGGCGATCCGAACGGTCCGTTCACGCGGGCGGTACGTGAGCAGCTGCGCCTTAACGGCGTCGAAGTTCTGGAAAAAGGCTCAACCCGCCAGGACGTTCCGTCCCTGCGGCTGGGCGGCGCGGCTGTCGCCAGAGACACTGCGTCCATTTTCCGCGACGGTCGTACGGCTGAGTACCAGATGGTGATGGAGGTCTCCGCGTCTGTGCTGATCCCGGGGCATGATATTTACCCTATCAGCACCAAAGTCTGGCGCTCGTTCTTTGATAACCCGCAGACCGCGCTTGCCAAAAACGCCGAGCAGACCATGATCATCAACGAGATGTATATCAAAGCGGCGGAACAGCTGATCCGTCAGTTGCCAAGCGTGAAAGTCGCTGATGCCGAAGCCACACGCGAGGAAGCCGCTCCGGCCCCCGCGCGTGTCTCCGCAACGCTGGGTAACTGATGATTCGGCTGTACCCTGAACAACTCCGCGCGCAGCTCAATGAAGGGCTGCGCGCGGCGTATCTGCTGCTCGGTAATGACCCACTGCTTCTGCAGGAAAGCCAGGATGCGGTTCGTGAAATTGCCGCGACCCACGACTTTACTGAACATCATCAGTGCGTGCTGGATACCAGCACGGACTGGTCATCCCTTTTTGCGCTGAGCCAGGCCATGAGCCTGTTCGCCAGCCGCCAGACCCTGACGCTCACCCTGCCGGACAACGGTCCTAATGCCGCGATAGGCGAACAGCTGACCGCGCTTATCGGCATGCTGCATGACGATCTGCTGCTGATCGTACGCGGCAATAAGCTGACCAAAGCCCAGGAAAATGCCGCCTGGTTTTCCGCTCTGGCAAATCGTGCGGTGCTGGTGACCTGCCAGACACCGGAACAGGCACAGCTGCCACGCTGGCTGGCGGCGCGGGCAAAACAAAACAAGCTCCAGCTTGATGAACCGGCAAGCCAGCTACTCTGTTACTGCTATGAAGGTAACCTGCTGGCGCTCTCCCAGGCGCTGGAACGTCTGGCGTTACTGTGGCCTGACGGCAAACTGACCCTGCCAAGGGTTGAGCAGGCGGTAAACGATGCCGCCCACTTCACGCCTTTCCACTGGGTGGATGCCCTTCTGGCAGCAAAAAGCAAACGTGCGCTGCATATTCTCCAGCAGCTGCGCCTTGAAGGTGGGGAGCCAGTAATACTGCTGCGTACCCTACAGCGCGAGCTGCTCCTGCTGGTTAATCTCAAGCGCCAGTCCGCTCATACGCCGCTGCGTAGCCTGTTCGATAAGCACCGGGTCTGGCAGAATCGCCGGGGGCTTATCACCGACGCCGTTAACCGCCTCAGCAAAGATCAGCTGCGTCAGGCGGTAAGCTGGCTGACGCGCATCGAACTGACCCTGAAGAAAGATTACGGCCAGTCGGTCTGGGATGAGCTGGAAAGCCTTTCTTTGCTACTCTGTCATAAGGCGCTGGCAGATATCTTTATTGATGGTTGATATGACATCGTTACAGGCACTCTTTGGCGGGACCTTCGATCCCATTCACTATGGTCATCTGACGCCGGTGGAAACCCTGGCCAATCAGGTGGGTCTGTCGCGCGTCATTATTATGCCCAACAACGTGCCGCCGCACCGTGCCCAGCCGGAAGCGACCAGCGCCCAACGTAAGCGGATGGTCGAACTGGCAATTGCCGGTAAACCGCTGTTCCGCCTCGACGAGCGGGAGCTGAAAAACGACGCGCCCTCTTATACGGCACAGACGCTACAGGCCTGGCGGGAAGAGCAAGGCCCTGACGCCCCTCTGGCGTTTATTATCGGCCAGGATTCGCTGCTGACTTTCCCTAGCTGGCACAGCTATGAAACGATCCTCGATAACTGCCATCTTATCGTCTGCCGTCGTCCGGGCTACGCCATGACCATGCCCGAAGAGGCGCACCAGCAGTGGCTGGAGCAGCATCTGACCCGCGATATAGAAGATCTGCACCGGCTCCCGGCAGGGAAAATCTGGCTGGCGGAAACCCCGTGGCTGGCGATCTCCGCCACGCTGATCCGTGAAAGGCTGGAAAAACACGAAGCCTGCGACGATCTGCTCCCACAGGCGGTGCTAGACTATATCAATGCCGAAGGGCTATACCGCTAAAGCCTTCTCAAAGGCCGCCACCAGGCGGTCATTCTCCGCCGCACTCCGCACCGCTACCCGAAAATAACGCGCGTCCAGACCCGGATAATTCGCGCAGCTGCGGATCAGCACATGCTGCTCCAGCAATGCCCGCTGCAGATCCAGCCCCACCCTGTTGCAGCGCAGAAAAAGATAGTTCGCCTCGCTTTCCCAGAGCGTGATGCCAGCAATCTTCCGCAGCCGCTGACAGAGCCGGGGACGTTCAGCCTTCAGCCACTGCAACGTCGCCTGCTGGTAAGCCTTATCCTCCAGAATCACCTCACCCGCCAGCGCGGCCAGAGCGTTAATGGTCCAGGGCATCTGCCGTTCACGCAGTAGTGCGACCGCCCGCGGATCGCTGTTCAGCAGATAGCCCAGCCGCAGGCCTGGAATGGCATAAAATTTGGTCAGAGAGCGCAGCACCCAGAGATGCGGGTTACCGGCAAGATGCGGGATCAATCCGCTGCGATCGGGCAGAAAATCGAGAAACGCCTCATCCACAATCAGGGCGATATTCAGCTGGCGGCAGCGCGCCACAATCTCCAGCAGCAGGCTCTCGTCGGGCATCAGACCGGTAGGATTATTGGGCGTGCACAAAAACAGGCAGTCCAGACCCGCCGTCAGCGCGGGCAGGATAGCTTCGGTAAGCTGCCAGCTATCGGATTGCGCAAGCGCGAAATCGTCAATCTGACAGTTTATCTGCTGCAGGGCACGCCGGTACTCGGCAAAGCCCGGCGTGACCAGCATGGCGCGACGCGGAGCCAGCATCTGAACGAGAGTATAAATCACCTCCGTTTCGCCATTGCCCGCCAGCAGCCAGGCAGCAGGCAGCTGATGATGCGCGGCCAGGGCCTGATACAGCCCGGGATAGGCCGGATCCGGATAGCGTTCCAGCAGGTCCATATTCTGACAAAGCGCCTGTTTTAATGTCTCTGGCATCCCCAGCGGATTAATATTGGCGCTAAAATCCAGCAGCTTCTGCG
>DATEKR010000231.1:0-2153 GCA_035277345.1 Enterobacteriaceae bacterium | reverse complement strand
ATATACTCCGGATAGAGCACCGCCGTCGCCTGCACTTCGTTGCGTTCAGTAATCAGCTTCAGCGTCTGGATCTGGCCGATATCAATTCCCAGATAGCGGATCGGCATCCCTGGCGACAGCTTTCCGGCGTCAAAGGCATGGAGGGTAATCTGACCGCCCACGGCGCGGGCCGCGGTTTCTGACGGATACAGAATACGCTTGTCGCCCTGACGGGCGCTGGCACCGGCACCGCTCAGATTATCAAAGCTTATCGCCCCGCGCAGGGCACGCGAGAGCGGCGAAGCCTGGACGGTCAGTCCGCTGCCGTTGAGCTGAACCCGGGCACCGCCTTCGGCCCAGAACACGCTGTTGCTGGTCACCAGGGAGCGATATTCCGGTTTGATATGCAGTTCAATATCAAACGCGTTTGCACGCGGGCGGACGGTAATCACGTCCCCGACCTCAAACTTACGGTACAGCACGACGGAACCGGCCTGGACATCGGGCAGGACATCCGCCGTCAGGGTCAGCGTCGTGGTAGGCAAATCACCCAGGCTGTTTTCCAGAGCCTTGTCGAGATTGGCATAGAGCGTGTACTGCGGCTTGACCTCGCCTTTAGCGCCAGGAAGGATACGGATGCCGCCGCTCAGCCATTCGCCCGCGCTGGCGCCGAGAAACTCCACGCCGTCGAGGCCGACTTTGACATCTATCCGGCTGTTGACCACAAATTTGCTGTCGCCGTGCACCAGCTCACGATACTGCGGCTCGATAGCCACCGAGAAGCTGACGCCTTTGTCGGAGAGCGTGCGTTCCAGCACCTGACCTATCTGCACGCCGTGCAGCACCAGCGGTTGACCCGCGTCGATGCCGTAGCTCTCGGGCGCGTTCAGAGTGAGGGTGACGACGTCAGGCTCCTGCAGCAGGGTTTTGGTCGCGGGGAGGACGGAGAAGCTATCGCGCGGCTCACCGCTGCCCGGAACCAGTTCAAAGGTATTGCCGGTGAGCAGACTGCTGATCCCGGGGCTGTTAAGCGACAGTTTCGGGCTGCGCAGTTCGATGCGGGTATTATCGCGCAGCAAATTGACCACGCTCGGATCGACGGTCATTTCGCCCGTCACGGCACCCCCGGCGGCCAGATTTAGCTTCGTCAGCTCGCCCACTTCCAGCCCCTGATACATCAGCGGCGTCGCACCGGCTCGCAGACCGTTGCCGTCGGGCAAGTCCAGCTTAATCAGCACGCCGCGCTGGCTGTGGGCCAAATCTTCATACAGACCAAACTCATCATCCTGCGCGGCGGGTTTTGACTCGTCAGGAGAATCAAAGGCGATGGCGCCGTTAACCAGCGCCGCGAGGCTTTCCAGTTCGACCTTCGCCCCGGCCAGGCTGACATCGGCCTTCACGCCGGAAACGTTCCAGAAACGGCTGCCTTTTTTCACCAGATTGGTAAAGCGGCGTTCGATCAGTACATCGATGGTCACGCCTTCTTTATTGGCATTAATGGTGTAGTCATAGACGCGGCCGACCGGGATTTTTCTGAAATAGACCAGCGATCCGCTGCTCAGCGATCCAAGATCGGGCGCGTGCAGATGGATCATCAGCTCGCCGTTATTCAGGCGATATTTAGGCTGGGTATCCAGAGCCGTGAAGTGATCCTCCGGCTCGCCTTTACCGGGCATCATGCCGATGTAGTTGCCTCCGACCAGCGCATCCAGCCCGGAAACCCCGGCAAGCGAGGCTTTCGGCGTGACCAGCCAGAACTGGGTCTGGCCGCGCAGGGAATCTTTCATGTCCGCCTTGATGCTGGCGACCACTTCGATTTTGTTGAGGTTTTCGCCGAGGCGAATTTCCTGCACGGTTCCGACTTCCACACCCTGGTAGCGCACGGGCGTACGGCCGGCAACAATGCCGTCAGCTGACATAAAATCGATGGTGATCGTCGTCCCGCGATCTTCGTAACTGTTCCAGATAAGCCATCCGGCAATCATTAACGCGATAACCGGCAGCAGCCAGAAAGGCGAAATACGACGTTTGGTGGTAACTCGCGCCTCAGTCGGCGTAGCGGGCGTTTCCTGACTCATGTGCATCCCAAAGTAAGCGGCTGTCCAGCCATTCCACAGCAAGAATAGTCAAAATTACCGCTGCGCCGAAATAAAACGCACCCGGTCCCATAGTAA
>DATEKR010000230.1:0-3401 GCA_035277345.1 Enterobacteriaceae bacterium | reverse complement strand
CTGGCGCTGGGCTATCCCTTCAGCCTGCTGTATGCCGTGGCCACGACCTGCGCCCTGCTTCTGCTGTGGCGCTACGCCCCCGGCGTGCAGAAATGCCTGCTCGGCCTCTATTCGCTGGTCGCCGCCAGCTATTACCCGTTTGGTCAGGCTTACGGCGCCCCGAACTTTAATACGCTGCTGGCCCTGCACTCCACTAACCTGGAAGAATCCACGGAGATCATGACGATCTTCCCGTGGTACAGCTACGTAGTGGCGCTCTTTATCTTTGCCCTGGGCGTTAAGGCCGTGCGCCGTCGTCCCACGGAAAAAGCGCGCTGGAACCGGTTTGATAGCCTTTGTCTGCTGGTCGCCGCAGCGGCGATTTTCGTCACGCCGATACAAAACCTGGCCTGGGGCGGCGTCTTTAAGCTGAAAGATACCGGCTACCCTATGTTCCGCTTCGTCAAGGATATCGCGGTCAATCATCGTGAAGTTCAGGAAGAGCAGGCGCGGATGGCGGAACTGTCCACCATGAAGGATACCTGGACGGTAACGGCCGTGAAGCCGCGCTATCACACCTATGTGGTGGTGATCGGCGAAAGCGCACGCCGCGATGCCCTCGGCGCCTTTGGCGGTCACTGGAACAACACGCCGTTCGCCAGCGCGGTCAACGGCACCCTGTTTACCGACTATATCGCCGCCAGCGGCTCGACGCAGAAATCCCTGGGTCTGACCCTGAACCGGGTGGTGGACGGCAAGCCGCAGTACCAGGATAACGTTGTGACGCTTGCCAACCGCGCAGGTTTCCAGACCTGGTGGTTCTCTAATCAGGGACAGATTGGCGAGTACGATACGGCGATTGCCAGCATCGCCAAACGCGCAGACGAAGTGCACTTCCTGAAAAGCGGGAATTTTGAAGCAGATAAAAATACTCAGGATGAGGCGCTGCTAAAGATGACCGCACAGGTCTTTGAGACGCAGCGCACGCAGCCGCAGCTGATCGTTCTGCACCTGATGGGATCGCATCCGCAGGCCTGCGATCGCACCCGGGGGAAATACGCGGATTTTGTTCAGTCGAAGGAGACGTCCTGCTATCTCTACACTATGACCCAGACCGATGCGCTGCTCGGCAAGCTGTATGACCAGCTGCGCAACACCGGGGACAGCTTCTCAATGGTCTATTTTTCCGACCACGGGCTGGCGTTTAAAGAGCGCGGCACCGACGTGCAGTATCTGGCGCACGACGATAAGTATCAGCAAAATTTCCAGGTTCCCTTTATGGTGCTGTCCAGCGATGACAAAGCCCACAGGGTGATTAAAGCCCGCCGCTCGGCCAATGACTTTTTAGGTTTCTTCTCCCAGTGGACCGGTATCGCCACCAAGGAGATTAAGAGCCGCTATCGGTTTATGTCAGACCAGAAGGCCGGGCCGATTACGATCACCAACTTCCGGCTGCAGAAAGTCGAGTATACCCACCTCGGGACCGATATTTTCGAGACCCGCAGCCGCTAAGTTTCAGGCAAAAAAAATCCGCCCTTGAGGCGGATTTTTTATTATCACCGGAGTGATTAGAAGCGGTAGCCCGCACCCACGATCCAGGTACCAACGTCAACGCTACGGATACGGCTCTGCTCGTAACCGAAGTCCAGAGCAACGTTTTCCATCGGGTTGAACTGCAGACCAGCACCGTAAGAGAAACCGTAGTCGCTGGTGGATGCTTTAGCCGGCAGATCGGATGCCTGTGCTTTACCGTAGCCAACACCTACAACACCGTAGATGCTTGCCCAGTCGTTCAGACGGTAAGCCGGACCTGCGGTGATGCCGTAGTACTGGCCTTTGCCGTACACGCCATCTTCGCTGTTGCTTTTCTGGGTGTAAGTGAAGGAGCTGATCACGCCCAGCGGTGCGTCATCCTGCTCGTAGCGGTATTTCAGGTTGAAGCCGCCAGCTTTGTTGGCAACGCCCTGCATATCGCTCTGAGCGTAACCGCCAGTAACGGTAGAAGTTGCAGCTACAGCAGTACCTGCGGAGAAGGCCAGAACAGCGGCCAGAGCGGAAAGACATGCAATTTTTTTCATAACCACCTCAAATGTGCTTCAGTAAGTCCTACGTTTATAAATATATCAAAATCCAATGAGAAACTCTTTGGACCTGTCGTGGTCTAAGGGCGGATTTCCTGTAACAGAACATTTCCACCTTCAGTTATCCCTTTCAAAAAACAGGTATTTTCTCGACTGGCGCGCTATTAATACCGCCATAACCCAGTGCATTCATCCAGATTATTCCTAATTCATCGGTGATTTATCCATCATATTGAACTTATTGTAGATGCTTCCCGCCGCGTTTTTCTCAACAAATGCTCAACCATAAAAAAATATTTCCATTACACTGCCAGCTTTACCCCTTTTGACAGAAATTGACAGGAGAAGGAATGCCAGGCTTGTCGCGTAAAATACCCGTTTGGGTCCCCATAGTGGTGCTCCTTATTGCCATGTGTTCTATACAAAGCGGTGCTTCTCTGGCGAAGTCGCTGTTCCCGCTGGTCGGCGCGCCGGGCGTAACCGCCCTGCGTCTGGCGCTGGGAACGCTGATTCTGGTGGTGATTTTTAAACCCTGGCGACTCCGTTTCAGCAAAGAGCAGCGGCTGCCGCTGGTGTTTTATGGCCTTTCGCTTGGTGCCATGAACTACTTTTTCTATCTCTCTATTCAGACCGTCCCGCTGGGGATCGCCGTGGCGCTGGAATTTACCGGCCCGCTGGCGGTGGCGCTGTTTTCATCCCGCCGTCCGGTTGATTTTATCTGGGTGATCCTGGCGGTGCTCGGCCTGTGGTTCCTGCTGCCGCTGGGCCAGGACGTGGCCCACGTCGATTTAACCGGCGCGGCCTTTGCCCTGCTGGCCGGTGCCTGCTGGGCGGTCTATATCCTTAGCGGTCAACGTGCAGGCGAGGAGCACGGCCCGGCAACGGTGGCAATGGGATCGCTGATTGCCGCCGTCATCTTCGTGCCTCTCGGCGCGCTGCAGGCCGGTGAGGCGCTGTGGCACTGGTCGCTGCTGCCGCTGGGCGTGGCGGTTGCGCTCCTCTCCACCGCGCTGCCCTACTCGCTGGAAATGATTGCGCTCACCCGATTGCCCACCCGCACCTTTGGTACGCTGATGAGCATGGAACCCGCACTGGCCGCCGTATCGGGCATGATCTTCCTCGGCGAAACGCTGACCCTGACCCAAAGCCTGGCGCTGATGTCGATTATTGCCGCCTCCATAGGCTCGACCCTGACGCTGCGGCGCGAGGCAAAAATTAAGCCAATTGATGTAAATTAATATTTCATTTATGACATGGCGGTGACGCCATGTCCTATTTCCCGCGCGTTCCCAGGTTCCCCGCTGAAATAAATCCCCGTATGTATCTTTTGCCCTGCCCATA
>DATEKR010000229.1:0-19828 GCA_035277345.1 Enterobacteriaceae bacterium | reverse complement strand
AGGGGCGTAAATGCCTTCATGTGTACTCCTTAATCATCCTGGTGAGGAAAAAGCGTGTTATCAATCAGATCGCATAAACAATTCACCGTCAGCATATGCATCTCCTGGATCCTTGCGCTGCGGTGGGAAGGAATACGAATTTCGACATCCTGAGGCCCGAGCAGTCCGGCGAGTTCCCCGCCGTCATAGCCGGTGAGCGCAACAATGGTCATATCGCGCGTCACTGCGGCTTCGACCGCTTTGACAATATCACGGCTGTTGCCGCGAGTTGAGATTGCCAGCAGCACATCACCGGCATGACCCAGCGCACGTACCTGCTTGGCATAGATCTCATCGTGCAGGCGATCGTTGGCGATCGCGGTTAAGACGACGTTATCGGTATTCAGCGCGAGTGCCGGTAAACCGGGACGCTCCGTTTCAAAACGGTTGATCATGCTGGCGGCAAAATGCTGCGCATTGGCGGCGGAAGTCCCGTTGCCGCAGCACAGGATTTTATTCCCGTTAAGCAGCGACTGTACCAGCGTCATGGCAGCGCGAGAAATCGCGTCAGGTAGCGCTTCTGCTGCGGCGATCTGGGTCTGAATGCTTTCGGTAAAGCACACTTTTATTCGTTCGAGCACGGTATCCCTTTACTTACATCAGGTGTTGTCGCCAAAGGCGTTCTGCAGCCACTCAATATGATTTCCGGTGAAGGCTACCACATCGAACCGGCAATCCACAGTCTCAAAACTCCCATTCTGACGTGCCAGCCAGTGTCGGGCTGCCAGCAGGAGCCGCTGCTGTTTGCGTCTGTCGACGCTGGCGGCGGCTCCGCCGTAAGCGTCGCTGTGGCGAAAGCGCACTTCGACAAAGACGGTGGTTTCCGCCTGTTGCATAATCAAATCAATTTCGCCGCCGTGCGCGCGCACGTTGGCGGCGATAAATCGCAGTCCTTTCTCTTCCAGCCAGCAACGCGCCTGCTGTTCACGCGCGTCACCGGTGGCTTTTCGGGTCAGTTTGCCGGGACGATCTGCCCCTGCTGGTAGGTGAGCCATGACAACTTCCTGTTGATCACGCAATTTTGAGCCGCAGAGAGATCGCCGGTATTCCCGGTGATGGTAAAGCCGGGCATCTGTCGCATCTCGGAGAAGTGATTCGCCAGCGTCCAGGCATCCACGCCCATGGCGTACAGACGTGCCAGCGAGTAGTCGTTACGCACGGCGCTCAGCGCCTGCTGCATCAGCTGAGGGTTATTACCGGCCAGCATCGGGATTTCGCTAAACTGCAGGCCCTCCATCTCCAGACGGAAATCCGGACCGGCGTTGCTCTGCGCACTGCGCGAGCTGGCGTAGAGCGTCACGTTGCTCTGGCTGCCGTTACGCATGGTGATCATCGGTTTAATCAGCGCGATCTCATCCGGCGTGGCCAGAATATACGCGGCATCGACTTTACCGTTGCCGGTGATCTGCGCTTCGGTTGGTGCGGCCGGAATTGTCAGGCCGCCGATGGTCACGCCCTGCTGCTGCGGCAGGCTGGCGCTAACCGGGCTGCCGGTCATCGCAATTCCTGCCCCGCCGTTAATACCCATTTTCAGCTCGGCCGTGGAGCCGAATTTTTGCTGCAGCACCGTGCTGCCGCCCAGTTTGTGCCACTCTTCAGCGAAGGCGTTGGTCACGCGATCGCCCAGTGCGCTACGCGGCACCAGCACCAGTGGGGACTGTTTACCCTGCTCGTGAATATGACGGGCGGCATCGCGGGCTTCGTCTTCAGGCGACAGGGCGAAATAACAGATATTTGGGCGGTCTTCGGTGGCTTCCGGCTGGTTCAGGGCCAGCACGTTCAGCGCGGTCTGGCTCTTCATCAACTCTTCGACGTTGTTCTTCAACAGCGGGCCGACCACGATACTGGCGCCGTCCTGCTGAACCTGATTAAGCACCTGATCCAGCGGTTGGGCGCTGGTGTCGTAGATTTTCAGTTCGGCACCGGGATTGGCCGGCGTGCTGGCGACGGTCTGGCCTGTCGCGGCGGTTTCGGCCGGTGGCGTCTGCGGTTGTTCATTGGTCAGCTCGGTGGTGGATACCTGAGCCGGGCTGGCAACATCACCACTGGTCTGTGTGGCTGGCTGAGCCTCGACGACAGCAGGCTGCGGCGCAGAAATTGGGGATACAGGCGCAGTACCGGCGTTTTTAGCCGCCTCAAAGCCCTGCTGGATGGTCTTGCCAAAGACCGATGCCTGGCCATTTAACGGCAGCAGCAGCGCGATTTTATTGGTGGAGGCGGGCTGGAAATTCTGTGCGCCTGTCAGTGGTGTTGGCAGCATCGTTGCGCCGGGGTTTTGCGGATAGCGGGTCTGCCAGTCGGCAATCCCGGCCTTCATCATATCCGCATCGTTACGATTTTCAGACCAGACGCGCTGGAGATCGAGCCAGCCCTGCAGGACGTTTTCATCGGCGTTGATCACCAGGGACTGCACCTGCTGCGGGCTCATGCTGGCGAGCACCTGCCAGGTGGCATCAATATTTTTCTGTTTATCCGCGGCGGCCAGCAGCGGCTGCTGGGCAATCAGGGCGCGCAGCAACGTCAGGGACGGACGGCCTTCCGCAGTGGTGATGACCGCCTGCCAGTAGCGGCTCTGCTGACCCTGGTCGAGATCCGTCGGTTTCAGGTTATTCAGCAGCGACTGCGCCGAGGGATAATCATGCAGGGCGACTTTGATTTCGACCGCCAGCAGCGCCTGTTCTCGACGCTGGGCCTCGTTCATATCCTGTGGCAGCTGGTTGAACAGCTCAAGCGCCTTCTGGCCCTGGCCTTCCTTCGCCAGTGCACGAATGGCAAGTAATTGCCAGTTGGACTTGGTATCATTTGCGCTTTGCTGCATCTGCTGCAGATAAAAACCGGAATCAGCCTGGGCTGTTCCTTCCAGGTGCGCCGCGCTTTTGTCGGGGGCCTGAGTGCCGCAACCGGCGAAAAGCAAAGCCGCCAGAATGACCGGCAGGCTGCGTGCAGTGGTAGAACGGAAAAATGTAGACGGTACCATACTGTATCCAGTTATTTTTTTACCCAATGCTCAATATTAAATCGGCAATACGGACGAAACAATGAAACAACACCAATCTGCAGAGAATTCTCAAGGTCAGCTGTATATTGTACCCACACCGATCGGGAATCTGGCGGATATCACGCAGCGGGCGCTGACCGTGCTGCAGGCTGTTGATCTGATTGCCGCTGAAGATACCCGCCATACGGGTTTGCTGTTACAACATTTTGCAATTAATGCGCGTTTATTTGCGCTGCACGACCATAACGAGCAGCAAAAAGCAGACACGTTGCTGGCAAAACTGAAGGAAGGTCAGAATATTGCGCTCGTCTCTGACGCGGGTACGCCGCTGATTAACGACCCAGGTTACCACCTGGTCCGTACCTGTCGCGAGGCCGGCATTCGCGTGGTTCCGCTGCCCGGGCCCTGTGCGGCGATTGCCGCTCTGAGCGCCGCAGGTCTGCCGTCGGACCGCTTCTGCTATGAAGGCTTCCTCCCCGCGAAGCCGAAAGGCCGCCGCGATGCGCTCAAAGCGCTGGAAGAAGAGACGCGGACGCTGATTTTCTATGAATCCACCCACCGCCTGCTGGACAGCCTCGACGATATTTGTACGGTACTCGGCCCGACCCGCTATGTGGTCCTGGCCCGCGAGCTGACCAAAACCTGGGAGTCTATTCACGGCGCGCCGATTGGTGAGCTGGTGGCGTGGGTCAAAGAAGATGAAAACCGCCGCAAAGGCGAGATGGTGCTGATCGTCGAAGGGCACAAAGCGCAGGAAGACGATCTGCCTGCCGATGCGCTGCGTACCCTGGCGCTGCTGCAGGCGGAACTCCCCCTGAAAAAAGCCGCCGCGTTGGCCGCCGAGATCCACGGCGTGAAGAAAAATGCGCTGTATAAGTATGCGCTGGAGCAGCAGGGAGAGTAATACCATGAGCCGCTACCAGCCACCCTTCAGCATCACGCCCGCCATTCTTAATCTTGTCGTTGAGATTGGCGAACTGCTGGGTCACTGGTCGGCTCAAACCGGCAGGCAGTCCCCTCTGCTGTGTAAAGAGAACAGGATCCGCACGATCCAGGCTTCGCTGGCGATTGAACACAACAGCCTGAGTACCGATCAGGTCACGGCGCTGGTGGACGGAAAGCGCGTTCTTGCTCCCGTAAAAGATATTCAGGAAGTCAGAAATGCGATTCTGGCGTATGAACGGATGCCGCAATGGCAGCGCGCCAACCTCAACGACCTCCTTACCGCTCATCGCACTTTAATGGCGGGCCTGGTCGATTACCCTGGTGCGTTACGTCAGGGGGATGTGGGGATTTATCGCGACCAGCAGCTCATTCATATGGCGCCGCCAGCCAGCCAGGTTCCCCGGTTGATGAATGATTTGCTGGCGTGGCTGGACAAGACGGAGTTGCATCCGTTGGTCGCAAGCTCGGTTTTTCACTATGAGTTTGAGTTTATTCACCCATTCTCCGACGGCAACGGGCGGATGGGGCGATTATGGCAGACGCTTATTCTCAGCAAATGGCGCCAGGAACTGGCCTGGGTTCCTGTTGAAACGCTTATTCACTATCAGCAGGAGCGCTATTACGCGATCCTCGGACACTGTGATAAAGCCAGCGACTGCACGGCGTTTGTTATGTTTATGCTGGAGAATATGGCCTTAGCGCTGAAAGAGGGTCTGGAAAGACCTTCCGCTATGTCGGAACAAATGTCGGAAGAAATGTCGGAACAACTTCCCCCACTGCTGAAGGCAGCTGAAAGCGAAATCGTCCGTTTGCTCTCTGCTCAGCCATCCCTGACGGCCAAAGCACTTGCGGAGATAATGAAAGTCTCTGCCCGAACCGTCGAACGTCATCTGCAATCGCTGCAGGTAAAAGGTGTCCTGATGCGTTCCGGTGAGAAGAAAGGCGGTAGCTGGTGGGTGAAATAGCGCTACGGAAATAAAAAAGTGGCACCCAGTGGTGCCACCTGATCAAGCAAGATGCTAGCGGGGAATAATCAAGTCACCGGAGCCGGGTTAAATACTGCCAGCTGGTTATGTAAGCCCCATTGATCGGAGAAGGTTTTCTTCTTGCCGCTGGCCACGTCGATAATAAAGTGGAACAGCTTCCAGCCCACATCCTCGATACTCTCTTCGCCGGTCGCGATGGTGCCCGCGTTGATATCCATCAGATCGAACCAGCGGTTTGCCAGTTCCGTACGGGTCGCCATTTTAATGACCGGTACTGCCACCAGACCGTAAGGCGTGCCGCGACCGGTAGTGAACACCTGCACGGTAATGCCTGAAGCCACCTGCTGCGTGCCGCAGACAAAGTCGCTGGCCGGGGTTGCCGCGTAGATCAAACCGCGTTTGGTCGGACGCTGACCCGGAGAGAGCACTTCTGAAATTGCGCTTTTGCCGGATTTGGCAATAGAGCCCAGAGCTTTCTCAACCACGTTGGCCAGGCCGCCTTTTTTGTTACCCGGAGAGGGGTTGGCGCTGCGGTCGGTCTTGCCCATATCCAGGTAGTTATCGTACCACTCCATCTCTTCCAGCAGGCGTTTGCCCACTTCTTCATTGATGGCGCGCGGCGTCAGGAGGTGGATAGCATCACGCACTTCGGTCACTTCAGAGAACATGACCGTACCGCCACAGCGGATCAGCAGGTCGGAGGCGTAGCCCACGGCCGGGTTAGCGGTCACGCCGGAGAAGGCGTCGCTGCCGCCACACTGCATCCCAACGACCAGTTCAGAGACCGGGCAGGTTTCGCGCTGGCGCTGGTTCAGACGCTCCAGATGGCGCTCGGCAACCTGAAGAATATCCTCCACCATCGATTTAAAGCCGACGTGGTGATCGTCCTGCAGACGCACGATGCTGGCGCTGTCTACCGGGATCGCCTGTACATCTTCCGTACCCTGCAGCAGGCGTTCTGGCTGTAGTTTTTCACAGCCGAGGCCGATAACCATCACTTCGCCACCAAAGTTCGGATTCAGCGAAATATTATGGATGGTGCGAATCGGGATCACCGCAGCCGGGGCGTTGATGGCGACACCGCAGCCATAAAGGTGGTTCAGACCGACGACGCCGTCGACGTTCGGGTACTTCGGCAGCAGGTCGCGTTCGATAATTTTAACCACGTAGTCCACCACACCGGCGACGCAGTGGACGCTGGTGGTAATGCCCAGCAGGTTTTTGGTGCCGACGCTGCCGTCCGCATTGCGGTAGCCTTCGAAGGTATAGCCCTCCAGCGGCGGCAGAGGTTCCGGCACACGGGTCGCCAGCGGCAGGGTATTCAGCGGCGGCGCTTTTGGCAGCTCGACGAGGGATTCATCAATCCAGCTCCCCTGAGGGATATCGCGAACCGCGTAGCCGATCACTTCGCCATAGCGAACGATCTCGCCGTGAGCCGGGATCGCGACCAGCGCCACTTTATGTCCCTGCGGGATATGTTCAATCAGTTCCAGACCATCAGGAAAGCGGGTGCCCGCTTTTAACCCATTGTCGTTAACAATAATTGCGACGTTATCGGTATCGTGTACCTTTATATAAAACGCCGGCACAGAATCTTGACGTATTTCGATGTTGGCCATTGTCCAGTATTCTCCAGCCAGGTGGCGGCTAAATTAAAAATTAATTAAAGAGGTGTTTCTTTCTTGTTGTGAGAAATAAAAACCTGTTGCTCTGGAATACAGCATGCCCGGAGTTTTGCTATAAGAGTGTGATCAAGATCACTCAATAATACGATGGCAGGGCTGACAAGGGAGGCAAAGAATAAATCTGTGGATCAGCGCCCAGTCTTATGTGCATATGCTCAATACAATGCGTGCCTGAAGTCTTTTAATTGTTCATAATTACAGTGCGTGGGTCTGGGGCGCTGATTATACTGAGAGCAGATTTTATTGTGTCCTGTTAGTTATCTGATAAACCTGCAATCGGTAAATAGTCAGGAATATAAATACGCCAGAAAATAACTAAATACTGCTGGTGTCCTGTGCCCGAGGAAAAAACTAATGATAGTAGATACTGCTGCTGAATCTAAACAACGGGGAATGCCTACTCGTTATTTAATCTTGTTGATTATTTTTATTGTTACAGCGATTAACTACGCCGACCGCGCTACGCTGTCGATTGCCGGTACTGAAGTCGCGAAAGAATTACAGCTTGATGCTGTTGCCATGGGTTATATCTTCTCCGCTTTTGGCTGGGCCTATCTGTTAATGCAGATCCCGGGCGGCTGGTTGCTCGACCGCTTTGGCTCGAAAAAAGTGTATACCTACAGCCTCTTCTTCTGGTCGCTGTTCACCTTCCTGCAAGGTTTCGTAGACGTCTTCCCGCTGGCCTGGGCCGGTGTGTCTATGTTCATCATGCGCTTTATGCTGGGCTTCTCAGAAGCGCCGTCCTTCCCGGCCAACGCCCGTATCGTCGCGGCCTGGTTCCCGGCGAAAGAGCGTGGTACCGCTTCTGCAATCTTTAACTCCGCCCAGTACTTCTCGCTGGCGCTGTTCTCTCCGCTGCTGGGTTACCTGACCTTCGCCTGGGGCTGGGAACATGTGTTTACCGTGATGGGTGCGATTGGCTTCGTGCTGACCGCCATCTGGGTTAAATACATGCACAACCCGACTGACCACCCGCGCATGAGCCGTGAAGAGCTGGATTACATTGCAGCGAACGGTGCGGTTGTTGATATGGACCATAAAAAGGCTGATGACGGCACCAAAAAAGGTCCGAAACTGGATTACATCAAGCAGCTGCTGAGTAACCGCATGATGCTGGGTGTGTTCTTTGGTCAGTACTTCCTGAACACCATTACCTGGTTCTTCCTGACCTGGTTCCCGATTTATCTGGTTCAGGAAAAGGGTATGTCAATTCTGAAAGTGGGCTTCGTGGCCTCCATCCCGGCCCTGTGTGGTTTTGGCGGTGGTGTGTTAGGCGGTCTGTTCTCTGACTACCTGATCAAACGCGGCTTTACCCTGACCGTGGCACGTAAGCTGCCAATCGTTCTCGGCATGCTGCTGGCATCCAGCATCATCTTGTGTAACTACACCGATAACACGGTGCTGGTGATTGCGCTGATGGCCCTGGCGTTCTTTGGTAAAGGTTTTGGCGCGTTAGGCTGGCCGGTTATCTCCGATGTTGCCCCGAAAGAAATCGTGGGCCTGTGTGGCGGCGTGTTTAACGTGTTCGGTAATGTGGCATCCATCGTGACCCCGCTGGCTATCGGGTACATGGTTAAAGAGCTGCATTCCTTTAACGGTGCGTTGATCTTTGTCGGCTGTTCAGCCCTGATGATGATGGTTTGTTATCTGTTCGTGGTTGGCGACATTAAACGTATGGAACTGAAGAAGTAAGCAACGGTTAATTCAAGGTAAACGTAATGAATAACACTATCTTCCCGAATAAATTCAAAGCTGCACTGGCAGCGCATCAGGTCCAGATTGGTTGCTGGTCTGCGCTGGCCAGCCCTATCAGCACCGAAGTGCTGGGTCTGGCAGGTTTTGACTGGCTGGTACTCGACGGTGAACACGCGCCGAACGATGTCACCACCTTTATTCCGCAGCTGATGGCGCTGAAAGGCAGCAACAGTGCGCCAGTGGTACGTATACCGACCAATGAGCCGGTGATTATTAAACGCATGCTGGATATCGGCTTCTATAACTTCCTGGTGCCGTTTGTGGAAACCGAAGAAGAAGCCGTTCAGGCGGTCGCTTCCACCCGCTATCCGCCAGAAGGCATTCGCGGCGTGTCCGTATCGCACCGTGGCAACATGTTTGGCACCATCCCGGACTACTTCGCCCAGTCGAACAAAAACATCACTATCCTGGTACAGATCGAAAGCCAGGCCGGTGTGGACAATCTGGATGCGATTGCAGCAACCGAAGGCGTTGACGGCATTTTCGTCGGCCCGAGCGACCTGGCCGCAGGCCTGGGACATCTCGGCAATGCTTCCCATCCGGACGTACAGAAATGCATTCAGCACATCTTTGCCCGTGCGAAAGCACACGGTAAACCGAGCGGCATTCTGGCACCGGTTGAAGCGGATGCGCGTCGCTACCTTGAGTGGGGCGCGACCTTCGTTGCCGTCGGCAGCGATCTGGGTGTCTTCCGCGGTGCGACGCAGAAATTAGCTGATTCCTTTAAGAAATAACCACCTCCGAAACGAAGAGAGAGACGCAATTATGACAATGAAAGTTGGTTTTATTGGCCTGGGTATCATGGGTAAACCAATGAGTAAAAACCTCATTAAAGCCGGTTACTCGCTGGTGGTTTCTGACCGTAATCCTGAGGCGCTCGCTGAAGTGATTGCCGCGGGTGCAGAAACCGCGACCACGGCAAAAGCGATTGCAGAACAGTGTGATGTGATCATCACCATGCTGCCGAACTCCCCGCACGTCAAAGACGTTGCGCTGGGTGAGAACGGCATCATTGACGGTGCTAAACCTGGCACCGTGCTGATCGACATGAGCTCCATCGCACCGCTGGCCAGCCGTGAAATCAGCGAAGCGCTGAAGGCGAAAGGCGTTGAGATGCTTGACGCACCGGTAAGCGGCGGCGAACCGAAAGCGATCGACGGTACCCTGTCTGTGATGGTTGGCGGCGATAAAGCCACCTTCGACAAATACTACGATCTGCTGAAAGCGATGGCGGGCTCCGTTGTTCACACCGGTGATATCGGTGCGGGTAACGTGACCAAGCTGGCGAACCAGGTCATCGTAGCCCTGAACATTGCTGCGATGTCCGAAGCACTGACCCTGGCAACCAAAGCAGGCGTTAACCCGGATCTGGTTTACCAGGCAATCCGCGGCGGCCTGGCGGGCAGCACCGTGCTGGATGCCAAAGCGCCGATGGTGATGGATCGCAACTTTAAACCAGGCTTCCGCATCGATCTGCATATTAAAGATCTGGCGAACGCGCTGGATACCTCCCACGGCGTGGGCGCTCAGCTGCCGCTGACCGCTGCGGTAATGGAAATGATGCAGGCCCTGCGTGCCGATGGTCTGGGTAATGCCGACCACAGCGCCATCGCATGCTATTACGAAAAACTGGCGAAAGTAGAAGTCTCTCGCTGATAACCAGGGGCGCGGGAACGCGCCCCTGAGTTTCGTGCTTTGCGCGGCATTTCAGGCTAATCAATTATGAAAATCGTAATCGCCCCAGACTCTTATAAAGAGAGCCTCTCTGCCTCTGAGGTAGCTCAGGCAATAGAAAAAGGATTTCGGGAAATATTTCCTGACGCGCAATATGTCTCAGTTCCGGTCGCAGACGGCGGGGAAGGGACGGTTGAAGCGATGATTGCGGCCACTAAAGGGACGCAGTTAACGGCGCGGGTGACCGGTCCATTAGGCGAACCGGTTGACGCTAACTGGGGGATCTCCGGTGACGGCAAGACGGCCTTTATTGAAATGGCCGCAGCCAGCGGACTTGCGCTGGTACCTCCTGCATTACGTAATCCACTGGTAACCACCTCACGGGGAACCGGGGAACTGATTCTGCATGCTCTCGAACAAGGGGCGCGCAACATTATTATCGGCATTGGCGGCAGTGCCACCAATGACGGCGGCGCTGGTATGGTCCAGGCGCTGGGCGCTAAGCTGACTGACGCCAACGGGACCGAAATCGGTAACGGCGGCGGCAGCCTGATGAGCCTGAACCGCATCGATTCGTCGGCGCTGGATCCGCGTCTGAAGGCGTGCACTATCCGCGTTGCCTGCGATGTGACTAACCCGCTGACGGGCAATACCGGCGCATCGCGTATTTTTGGCCCGCAGAAAGGGGCGACCGAGGCGATGATCCTCGAACTGGATCGCAACCTCGGCCATTTTGCTGACGTGATCAAACAGTCGCTGCGTGTCGATGTTAAGCAGGTGCCTGGATCAGGTGCGGCGGGCGGAATGGGCGCGGCGTTGATGGCTTTCCTCGGTGCGGAACTGCGCAGCGGGATCGAGATTGTGACCCAGGCGCTGAATCTGGAAGAGCATATTCACGACTGTACCCTGGTGGTGACCGGCGAAGGGCGTATTGATAGCCAGAGTATTCACGGTAAAGTGCCGGTGGGCGTGGCCCAGGTGGCGAAAAAATATCACAAGCCGGTGATCGGTATTGCCGGTAGCCTGACCCGCGACGTCGGCGTGGTGCACCAGCACGGTATTGATGCGGTTTTCAGCGTGCTGACCAGCATTGGTACCCTGGAAGAGGCGTTTCGCGGCGCGTTTGACAATATTTACCGCGCTTCACGCAACATTGCCGCAACCGTACGGATCGGGATGCAGACGGAAGGGTGACAGCGGGGCCTAAACCCTCTATAATCCGCGCCGAAGCTGACCAGACAGTCGCCGCTTCGTCGTCGTCCCTTCGGGGAGACGGGCGGAGGGGAGGAAAGTCCGGGCTCCATAGGGCAGGGTGCCAGGTAACGCCTGGGGGGGAAACCCACGACCAGTGCAACAGAGAGCAAACCGCCGATGGCCCGCGTAAGCGGGATCAGGTAAGGGTGAAAGGGTGCGGTAAGAGCGCACCGCGCGGCTGGCAACAGTCCGTGGCACGGTAAACTCCACCCGGAGCAAGGCCAAATAGGGGTTCACAAGGTACGGCCCGTACTGAACCCGGGTAGGCTGCTTGAGCCAGTGAGCGATTGCTGGCCTAGATGAATGACTGTCCACGACAGAACCCGGCTTATCGGTCAGCTTCGACTTTTCAGGTGAAAACCCCGCTCCGGCGGGGTTTTTGCTTTATCAGATCGGCAAATCGATCAGCAGCGCTCTTAGCGGTGTTTCCGCCACCAGCGTGATAGTGGTCTCGTCGCGAATAAATGCCCCGTCACCGCAGGTCAGCGCTTCCTGACTCTGCTGGTGGGTCTGCGCCTGCACCGTACCGTGGATGGACTGCAGATAGGCTCGCGGGCCGTGCAGCTGAAAACTCAGCTGTTCACCTTTCTCCAGCTCAATATGGTGCAGCCAGACCTGCTGGCGCAGCTGCAGACTGCTCTGGCTCCCGTCGGGCGAAGCCAGCAGCTGTTGGGCCTGATCTGCAAGGATAATTTTCTGCACGGGCGGGTTTTCCCGCTCCGGGCACGCGTCGAGCCACAGCTGCATCCGCGTCAGGGATTTATCCTTACTGATATTATGCTCGCTGTAGCTGATACCCGGCTGGGTGGCGATCAGCAGCGCTTCACCGGCTTTCGCCTGAACATGATTGCCTTCACTGTCCCGGTACTCTGCTTCGCCTTCGAGGATCAGATTCAGAATATCGACTTTCGGGTAGGTGCGCGGCTGGAATGACGCGCCCGGTGCCAGTACTTCCTGGTTCAGAACGCGCAGGGATGCATAGCCCAGCAGCTTAGGATCAAAGTAATGCCCAAAGGAAAAAGTGTAGCGAGCCTGCAGCCATCCGAAGTCCGCCTGCCCACATTGTTTGGCCGTTCTGGTAGTAATCATAATAATTGACCTCTCTTTACACACATTGATAGTAAAGATATGGACGCTTTATTGTTAGCGAGATATTCTGCCCGGTATGTTCAAATTTCCTGAATGAGAACGCTATGGCAAAAGATAGAGCGTTGACGCTTGAGGCACTGCGCGTCATGGATGCAATCGACAGGCGCGGCAGTTTTGCCGCCGCTGCAGATGAGCTGGGGCGCGTGCCGTCTGCACTGAGCTACACCATGCAGAAGCTGGAAGAGGAGCTGGACGTTGTGCTGTTTGACCGTTCAGGTCATCGTACCAAATTCACCAACGTCGGGCGGATGCTGCTGGAGCGCGGTCGCGTTCTGCTTGAAGCCGCTGATAAGCTGACGACCGATGCAGAAGCGCTGGCTCGCGGCTGGGAAACGCATCTGACGCTGGTGACGGAAGCGCTGGTCCCGACGGTCGATCTGTTTCCGCTGGTCGATAAACTGGCGGCGAAGGCCAATACCCAGCTGTCGATTATTACCGAAGTGCTGGCCGGGGCCTGGGAACGGCTGGAGCAGGGCCGGGCGGATATCGTGATCGCGCCGGATATGCATTTCCGTTCCTCGTCAGAAATTAATTCCCGCAAGCTGTATAAAGTGCTGAATGTTTACGTTGCCGCGCCGGACCATCCGATCCACCAGGAGCCGGAGCCGCTGTCCGAGGTGACGCGCGTGAAGTATCGCGGCGTGGCGGTCGCGGATACCGCACGTGAACGGCCGGTGCTTACCGTTCAGCTGCTCGACAAGCAGCCGCGTCTGACGGTGAGTACGATTGAAGACAAACGCCAGGCGCTGCTGGCCGGGCTGGGCGTGGCGACCATGCCTTACCCGCTGGTCGAGCAGGATATTGCCGAAGGGCGTTTGCGGGTGGTCAGTCCGGAATATACCAGTGAAGTGGACATTATTATGGCCTGGCGGCGCGACAGCATGGGCGAGGGCAAAGCCTGGTGCCTGCGCGAAATTCAGAAGCTGTTTTCCGGTCGATGATCGGTCAGCGCCTCCCTCAAGGAGGCGCAGAGCCGTCAGGATGCCCGTTTAGGGTCCGGTCCAAAGCGGTTCTCACCGGGAGTACCGCTTTGGCAGCTAAAGACAATCAGTGCTATCCAGCCCAGGATAGGGATAAATGACAGCAGTAACCACCATGCCGAACGGTCGGTATCGTGCAGGCGGCGGAATTGAACGGCCAGCCCGGGCAGGAAAACCAACAGGCTGTAAATCGTCGCTAAAATCCCCTGGCCATCGCCAAGATCCCAGCCGAGGATTTTATCCACTATGCTAATCACCACGGTAATAATGGTGCTCACCAGTATGAACATCCAAAACTCTTTGCGCCGGGCCCGTCCTGAAAAACCGATGTAATTTCGTAGTACGCTTAAATACCAGTTCATTTTTCCTTCACCTTTTGGTTACAAATCCCTTGTTATTAAAGGGGGTATTCCATGTATACAGACGAACGGGTGATTCGACAAGCTATGATAAATCGTGGCGGCAGGAGCCAGGCTCCTGCCGTGGAGGAGGTTATGCGAAGCGACTCTCGCGCCCGTGGGGCTCGTTCAGATCCTGCCAGGGACCAATCGAAATAATCCCGGTCGGGTTGATGGTTTTATGGCTGCAATAGTAGTGGTGTCGAATATGGTCAAAATCGACCGTCTCCGCAATGCCCGGCATCTGGTAAATATCGCGCAGGAATCCGTACAGATTCAGGTAATCGCTGATGCGGTGCTTATCGCATTTAAAGTGGGTGACGTAGACCGGATCGAAGCGAACCAGCGTGGTCCACAGACGAATATCGGCTTCAGTCAGCTGGTTGCCCGTCAGGTAGCGATGCTGACCGAGGATCTGCTCGATGCGCGCCAGGGACTCAAAGACGCCGTTAACCGCGTCGTCATAAGCCTGCTGGCTGGTGGCAAACCCGGCTTTGTAGACCCCGTTATTCACGTTGTCGTAGATCCAGCCGTTGAGTTCATCGATCTTTTCGCGCAGAGCGGGCGGATAGTAGTCACCGGCTCTGGCACCCAGCGCATCGAAAGCGACGTTCAGCATGCGGATGATTTCAGCGGATTCGTTGCTGACGATCGTCTGGTTTTTCTTGTCCCACAGCACCGGGACCGTGACGCGTCCGGTGTAGTGCGGATCTGCGTGCAGATAGAGCTGATAAAGAAAATCATGCTGATACAGCTTATCGCCGGTGGCTGCGGGGAAGTCGTTGCCGAAGGTCCAGCCGTTCTCCAGCATCAGCGGATGCACAACGGAAACCGAAATAAAGGATTCGAGGCCTTTTAACGCCCGCATCATCAGCGTGCGGTGCGCCCAGGGGCAGGCGAGGGAAACGTACAGGTGATAACGATCCTTTTCCGCCGCAAAACCCGGCTCGCCGGACGGACCTGCTGCGCCATCGGCAGTCAGCCAGTTACGGAAAGCGGAAACTGAACGCTGGAAGCGTCCACCGGTGGATTTGGTGTCGTACCAGACATCGTGCCAGACGCCGTCAATCAATTGTCCCATGACTTTCTCCTTTTCTGCGTAACTTCTGCATAGCAAAAGCGAGGAGTAAACTCCTCGCTTTGTTGTAATCAGACTTCAGTATAGCGGTGTTACCACTTTTTATTCAGCAGACGGTCAATACTGAATGCGCCCGGACCGCTAATACCCAGTACCAGGAAACCACCGGCGATGCTCAGGTTTTTCATGAACATCAGCTGGTTAGCGCCTTCAGCAAAGTTGGTGTGGAACAGCAGTGCGGTCAGTACGGTGAAGCCCGCAGTGAACAGCGCGGTAGTACGGGTCAGGAAACCGAACAGAATGGCCAGACCGCCGCCGAACTCAAGCAGAATGGTCAGCGGCAGCAGGAATCCCGGGACGCCCATCGCTTCCATATACTGTTGTGTACCAGCATAGCCGTCACCAATTTTGCCCCAGCCTGCAGTGATGAACAGGATTGGCATCAGGATACGTGCTACCAGTAAACCAACATCTTCTAATTTTTTCATTTTACTCTCCGAGGCACCACAAAGGTTGCAGGTTAGATTTTTCGTGCAATTACCGGCGGATGCCGCGTGTTTGCTGTCGATGGAGAGCATCATAAGCGGGGCTGTAGCGGATTGTTAGCAAGGAAAACTGTCAATCTTCTTCAAAGAATCTGAGTAAGCGACGGAGGGACATAAAAAAACGCCCGCGAGCGGGCGTTTCAGGAGCAGGAGATTAACGGGATGACGGCGGCTGCAGGGTGTTTTTCACCAGTCGCCAGACACTCCATGCGCTGAGGCCGCGTTTGGCCCAGCGCATCAGCATATTGGGATGGCGAATACTCCACAGCGCCATCACGCTGCTGCCAACCACGGCCCAGGAGCGCAGGCTTTGCAGCGTGCTCCAGCCGCGATCGTAAGCGCCGGTCGCGGTGAGCCAGTCCCGTCGGCTGGCGGAGAGATCCAGCCTCTGCTGCTGGATCTCGCTCAGCAGCTGTGCCTTACGGCGTTCACGTTCCTGGCGGCTGCTCACTTTTCGTCGTCCCACAGCAAATCTTTGTCGTTGGCCAGTTCCTGCCGGGTATGGCGGAGCAGGGTCGAACGTCTGGCCCTGCGCAGCGTCATCAGCCCACCGACAAGCGCCAGCACCAGCAGTACCACGGTGGTAGCGATCATCGCATTAAGCCGATACTGGGCGTCGACGGCCCAGATGATCAGTACCATCAGGCTCATCAGACCGAAGGCGGCAAACAGCATAGTCATGCCGAGCATCAACAGCAGCTGGAAGATATTGGCTTTCTCTTCTTCCAGCTCGACGACCGCCAGCCGCAAACGTGTCTCGACCATATCGACAATGATAGTGACGATACGCTGGCCGATACCAAAAACGCTTTTGCCTGGGCCCTGTGCGTGACGAGAATCAGACATAATCAGCGACGCGACAGAAGAACGCCCAGCACGACGCCTACGGCGGCACCGATACCCACGCCCGTCCACGGATTGTCACGCACGTACTTGTCAGCGTGCGCGGCGGCTTCACGGGTCTGACGAGAGATGATATCGCCAGTTTCGCCCAGGCGGGCGCGGCTCTCTTTCAGCGCATGTTCAGCTTTGCTGCGGATTTTCCCCAGCTCTTCTTTCGATTTTTCACCGGAGGAACTCAGCACCTCTTCCAGGGTGTCCGTCAGTGACTTCAACTCAGCGCGCAGATGGTCGGCGTTATCTTTAGACATACTTCCCTCCAGGGACTATCGATTAATCAGTATTCGCGAGACTCCAGCGCTTTCAGCTCTTCATGCGCTTCGGCGAGTTTACGTTCGCGGGTGGCGATTTTATCCGCATCCCCCTTTGCCTGGGCTTCAGCCAGATCGCGCTGACGCTCGGCGATCTCTTCGTGCTGTTCAGCGATTTTCTTCTGATGATCGGCTTTAAGCTTCTCGTCAGTACAGTGTTCTTTCACTTCGCTGAGGGCTTTGTTCAGGCCGCTAAGGCGGTGCTGGTTGTTATGCGTTTCTGCATGGCTGATTTCCCGTTGAATATCCTGCTCTTTCTGCTGACAGAGCGTAGCGGAAAAGGCGGCGGAACTCAGAGATAAACAGGCCAGGGCCATAACGATGCGGTATTTCATAATTGAACCTTCCTTTGTGTGATAAATGCATCGCGAGGATGCAGTCGATTCCGTTTGCAGAGCGATGTTTCTGGCATCCGCATACTCAATGATAGTTAAGTAATGCGGAATCACCAGAATTAGTGAACAGATTCAGAATCCTGGAAAAAATCAGCCGAATCGGTGGGAGGTGTCACGCAGACGGGAAAGCCAGATTGTGGCCTGACTATCATCATCCTGCTGGGCAATGATATAGCCGGACGGCAGAGAGCGATCCAGCACCTCTTTTGCCGCCGCGCTCTGGGCGCTGGAGTCAAATTTAATCAGCAGAGAGTTATTCTCTGGCGTAATGCTTTTAAAGCGGATGCCGTTAGCGTCGAGATGGTGCCAGATAGAAAAGCCATCCGGGATGCTGGTCCCCTGTGCGGCCGGACGAATTGCCAGCGTCGACTCATTCTGCCGCAGCGTCGCCCACAGATAAGCGGCGGACATCAGCAGGATCAGCAGAGTGAACCCTGTGAAAATACGACGTCCTGCACGGTTGTTCATTTCCATATTCACCCCCGATTTCCGTATTTTTTCTTCAACATAACGACCAGCGATCCGACCAGGCCGATAACCAGCAGCACGACCGGCAGCAGCATCAGGCAGGACATCAGCGCATCTTCATACTTGAGGAAGACCGGCGTTTTACCCAGCAGATAGCCGAGGCTGGTGAGGATCAGCACCCACAGCAGTCCGCTCATCCAGTTGAAGAACTGGAAGCGGGCGTTATTCAGACCGGAAATCCCAGCGATGGTCGGCAGCAGCGTACGAACAAAGGCGATAAAACGGCCCACCAGCAGGGCGGAAAGCCCGTGCTTATGGAAGAGATGATGGGCGCGCTGATGATAGTGCGCCGGGAGATGCGACAGCCAGTTTTGCACAATCCGGGTATTGCCCAGCCATCGTCCCTGAATATAGCTCAGCCAGCAGCCCAGGCTGGCGGCTGAGGTGAGCAGAAACAGCGTCAGCGGGAAGCTCATGGCACCTTTTGCGATCAGTACGCCGACCAGCACCAGCAGGCTGTCGCCCGGCAAAAAGGCGGCCGGCAGCAGACCATTCTCAAGGAACAGAATCATAAACAGGACAAAATAGAGCATGCCAATCATCGAGGGGTTCGCCAGGGTTTCGAAATCCTGGCTCCACAGGGCATTAATTAACTGCGTAAAAAGTTCCATTGGCTATTCCTGGTACTTCGGTTGACATCGCGCCTGTGCGGGCGGTGCTGCGCAGTAACATTTTTTACTGATTTTGTTTATGTTCACTGGCGGGCACACAGGCGTGGCCTGAATAATCCATGCAAAGAAAGCCGCGGCTTTCAAAAAGTAGTGAGTAATCACTAACTCACCAGGGCAAAATGCATCCAATTGTAACAAAGGCACACGTTCTGCGTCACAGATTTTGCGCGTTGTTGGCAATGATTTTGCTGATCAATGGAGGGAGAGGCGAGGGTATTTACAAACGCTGACACTATATACGTTTTGCTTACCCTTAGCGCAGCGGCAGACGCGTGTTCTGCCGTCTGAAGAGGAGCGGGATGTTATTTCCCGCTGCCGGACGCGGTATCGAGGTGAACCACTGGATTATCAGCAAACAAATAGCGGTCAGCATTGAATTCGAAGTCATCGCTGGTTTCGTTAAACAGCATCAGCTTGGTGTTTTCCAGATGCTGCCACATCGCCAGCTTGGCTGCATGCGGATCTTTGCGAATCAAGGCCTTAAGTATTTGGTCGTGATCGTCACACCAGTTATCCACGGTGCGTAAATCGATATGATCGTGCAGTTTCTTCCAGTACGGGTTATGAACGCGCTGAGTCCACATTTTTTCCACAATTGCGGCCAGAGCCGTATTTTGCGTTGCCAGCGCCACCTGAACATGGAACTGCAAATCCCACTGAGAATCGCGGAAGCACTTCTCCTGGCGCGCCTGCTCCTGGATTTCCATCAGTTTCATGATGTCCTGTTTGGTCACCTGGGTTGCCGCGAACTCGGCAATATTGCTTTCAATCAGCTGACGGGCCTGCAGAAGTTCAAAAGGACCGTAGTTGGCAAATTCCAGGGATTCATCAGGTGCCTGATGATATTTTGGCTGGCTGGCGATAACGTGAATGCCCGAGCCTTTGCGTACTTCAACGTAGCCTTCCACTTCCAGCATAATAATGGCTTCGCGGACCACGGTGCGGCTGACGCTTTTCTCATCGGCAATAAAACGCTCGGCCGGAAGCTTGTCCCCCACCAAATAAACGCCCTGCTCTATGCGCTGCTTAAGGTCAGCAGCCAGCTGTTGATACAGACGACGAGATTCGGTGATTTCCATATACGCTCCAGGCAGGGGTAAGGCACATTGTATTTGTTATACCACTTTTACGAGTCCCCCACCACACGACAGCGCAAAAAGCCGCCCTGAATGGGCGGCTTCTGTACGAACGGACGTTATTTAGCGGTTGCTAACTTTGCGCTGCGGGTCCACCTATGGAGTGTTCTCGCTCCACTTCCTCGGCGGATTTATTTTTCAGTACGGTCCAGATCACCAGAGCACCCAGCAGGTCAAAGACCGCCAGTACCGCGAACAGCGGGCTGAAGCCGATGGTATCGGCCAGAGCACCCACCACCAGTGCGAACATAGTGCTGGCCATCCAGGCCGCCATACCGGTCAGACCGTTAGCCGTTGCCACTTCGTTACGGCCGAAGACGTCGGAAGAGAGCGTGATCAGCGCACCGGACAGCGACTGGTGAGCAAAACCACCGACGCATAGCAGGGCGATAGCAACATAC
>DATEKR010000228.1:0-6163 GCA_035277345.1 Enterobacteriaceae bacterium | reverse complement strand
CACGGTGACCCTGCGCGTGGTGGATTCCGGCAGCGGTATTCCCGATTTTGCGCTGGCGCGCATCTTCGAGCGCTTTTATTCGCTGCCCCGGGAGAATGGCCTGAAAAGCAGCGGTCTGGGTCTGGCCTTCGTCCAGGAGGTGGCACGTCTGCATCAGGGTGATATCCATTTACGTAACCGCGAGCAGGGCGGTACGGAAGCGATACTGACACTTCACCGTCCCTTCACATAACTTCAAACTGGCCCCACATAGCCTCGCTACTCTGTGTCCATCACAAAGGAGAAGGTTATGATGAAATCCCCCCTGTTCTGGAAAGCCAGCACCCTGATTGGATGTATTGTGCTGCTGCTTATTCCGTTAACCCTGGTCAGTATGCTGGTGAACGGCCGTGAAGGTTACCGTTCTGACGTTGAGGATGCTCTGCGTCAGAGCACCAGCGGCCCACAAAAACTGGTTGGCCCGCTTATCGCCATTCCGGCAACTGAAATCTATACCCGCATTGAAGAAGGCCAGGAAGTTGAGCATAAGCGCAGCTTTATTCACTTCTGGCTGCCCGAATCGCTGATGGTGGACGGCAATCAGAACGTTGAATCACGCAAAATCGGCATTTATGAAGGGCAGATCTGGCATAACGATATCGGGTTAAAAGCCCAGTTCGACAGCAGCAAACTGGAGTCTATTCAGGGCGAAAATATCACCCTTGGTAAGCCCTATATCGTGGTGGGCGTCAGCGACGCACGTGGTATTGGTACCGTAACCGCCTCGATTGACAAGGGGGATGCGCTGACGGTCGAGCCGGGTTCAGCGGTATCCGGTGATTTGCAGGGATTGCATATTCCACTGTCGGAGAGCGTGCTACAGCAGGGCAAGCTTAGCGTTGACCTCTCTCTGCAGTTAAGCGGGACGGGAAGTTTCTCGGTGGTGCCGCTGGGCCGCAATAGCGAACTCTCTCTGCAGAGTAACTGGCCGCATCCCGGTTTTGCCGGTAGCTTCCTGCCGGTCACGCGCAAAATTAGCGATACGGGCTTTCAGGCGCAGTGGAAAAGTAGCTGGTTTGCCAACGACCTGGGGAGCCAGTTCAGCGACACCGGCAGAGTGCACTGGGACAACCTGAAGGCGTTCAGCGTTTCGGTCGCGACGCCAGCCGATCAATATCAGCTGACGGATCGTGCGCTTAAATACGCGATCCTGCTGATTGTGTTGACCTTTATGGCCTTCTTTATTTTCGAAACCTTAACGGCGTTACAGCTTCACCCGATGCAGTATCTGCTGGTCGGCCTGTCGCTGGTGCTGTTCTATCTGGTACTGCTGGCGCTTTCTGAACATATCGGCTTTACGCCCGCCTGGATCACGGCAAGCCTGGTCGGGGCATTGATGAACGGCACCTATTTGCAGGCGGTGCTGAAAGGCTGGCGCAATAGCCTGCTGTTTACCGGCGCACTGCTGGGGCTGGATGCGGTGATGTGGTTCCTGCTGCGCTCGGAAGACAGTGCGCTGCTGCTGGGAACGGGCGTGCTGTTGATCGCGCTGTTTGCAGTGATGTTCCTGACCCGAAACGTTGACTGGTATTCTCTTTCCCGGCCAAAAGTGACTGCGGATCAACCCTCCGGGGACGATGAGCCGCTGCGAGTCTGGAAGTAAACCCGGCGCGTCATTCAGGCCCGGACGGCGCCTGAATGACTAGCTCTGGCGGTGGCGCGTAATATAGAGCGCTGCCGCCAGTGAACCACAGAAAATGACCAGCTTCTGGATAAGGTAGATGAGCGGGTCATCGGGGCTGTCGGCAAAGTTTCCCATAAACCAGTCCGCCAACAGCAGGTTGCTCCAGCCAATGACCAGCGTCAGCAGCAGTACCCGCGTGAGTCTGTGCATGACGGGCTCACTCAAAGGAAAAAACGGGCGCTTTGGCGGAGGGTAACGGTAATACCCCACAGCAGCGGTAGCCCGACGATAAGCCAGGCGATAACGGCCCAGGGATAACTGCTCCGGTTCGCCTGCCATTCCAGCGGCAGGCTCGGATCGGGTTTATACACGGAGGTGGCTTCCTGCAGTTGCGCTTCGGTCATGGCATATTTTGCCGGTACCGGCCGGATCAGCAGATTGCAGATAAAGCCCGTGCACAGCAGTATCGCCAGCACGTATAACGTCGTGTCATAGATGCGGGCCGGAGCGATCCCCAGCGCCAGCTGGTACTCGCGCAGGTAATTCACCAGTACAGGTCCAAGGATCCCGGCCGCGGACCATGCGGTGAGGAGCCGACCATGGATGGCGCCTACCATCTGCGTGCCAAAGAGATCGGCCAGGTAGGCCGGGATCGTGGCAAATCCGCCGCCGTACATGGAGATAATGACGCAAAAAATCAGTACAAACAGGAGCAGGCTACTCTCGCTGCTGGCAAAGGTCGTGGCGAGATACAGCGCGGCACCGAGGGTAAAGAACACCGCAAAGGTCATCTTCCTCCCGAGAAAATCCGACAGGGAGGCCCAGAAGAAGCGACCGCCAATATTGAACAGGCTGAGCAGCCCGGTAAAGCCAGCGGCAATGGCCGCAATCTGGGTGAGCTGCACGGCATTCAGCTGATGCCAGCCGAGTGTATTACCCAGCAGTTTCCCGGCGAAAATCTCCTGCAGCATGGGGGAAGCCATGCCCAGAATGCCGATACCGGCCGAGACATTCAGGCACAGCACCAGCCACAGTAGCCAGAACTGGCGGGTTTTACAGGCGACGCTGACGTGGATGGCGAAACGTTCCGTACCGGCTCCGGCTTTTTGTGAAGGCTGCCAGCCGAGGGGACGCCAGCCAATCGGCGGAATGCGGTAGCTCAGCGTTCCTCCGAGCATAAACACAAAGTAGATTATCGCCAGCGTGAGGAAGGTTTGCCATACGCCCTGGCCGCCGTCGACCGCCCAGAAAGTCATCAGTTTATTGGCGAAAGGGGCGCCGATCATTGCGCCGCCGCCAAACCCCATAATCGCCATTCCCGCCGCCATTCCGCGCTTATCGGGAAACCAGCGTAGTAGCGTGGAGACCGGTGATATATAGCCCAGCCCGAGCCCGATGCCGCCAATCATGCCCGCGCCCAGCCACAGCAGCCAGAGCTGATGCTGATACACGGCAAGCGCAGCCAGCAGCAGGCCTCCGCACCAGCATGCCGTTGCGACCATCCCGACCTTGCGCGGGCCAGCTTTTTCCAGCCACTGTCCCCATAACGCCGCCGAGCAGCCGAGAAAAATAAAGAACAGCGTATAGGTCCAGCCCAGCATAGAGATACGCCAGTCGCAGTTCGTGGTGGTGAGCTGATGCCAGACGGAACTCTCTGTGGAGCAGGGGCTGCCAACCAGTTGTGACATCGGAAGCCAGAACACAGAGAAGCCGTAAGCCATCCCAATACAAAGGTGAATAGCCAGCGCGGCCGGGGGAACCAGCCAGCGGTTAAAACCGGGTCTGGCGATAATCCGTTTTTTATCAAAGAAGCCTGGGTGTACGTGCTGCATGGCGAGTCTCCTGCCAGGATAGTGAGATGTGTCTGGTAGCAAGGGACATGCCAGAGCGCAGCGGGCAGGCGGAAAAATGCGACAGGGTACGGGCTTTAAACGTGGACGCAAAAGAGGTTATGCGAGACGGATCGCGTAAGCAGGATGGGGTGCTAAGAGGCGGTGAAACGGGATATTGCGTTGTGAATCAGATTGATACAAACGCTCTCATTGTGAGAAAAACGGCGCCGAAGCGCCGTTCAGAGTGGTTTAATCCAGCAGGTCACCGCAGAAACGGTAGCCTTCACCGTGAATGGTCGCGATGATTTCCGGGGTATCCGGAGTGGATTCGAAATGCTTACGGATGCGACGAATGGTAACGTCAACCGTGCGGTCGTGCGGCTTCAGCTCACGGCCGGTCATTTTTTTCAGCAGTTCGGCACGGGACTGAATTTTGCCCGGGTTTTCGCAGAAGTGCAGCATCGCGCGGAATTCGCTGCGCGGCAGCTTGTACTGCTCACCGTTAGGGCTGACCAGCGAGCGGCTGTTGATATCCAGCTCCCAGCCGTTGAACTTGTAGCTTTCAACGCTGCGACGCTCTTCGCTGACGGTACCCAGATTCATGGTACGGGACAGCAGGTTGCGGGCACGGATAGTCAGCTCGCGAGGGTTAAACGGTTTGGTGATGTAATCGTCGGCACCGATTTCCAGGCCAAGGATTTTATCGACTTCGTTATCACGACCGGTGAGGAACATCAGCGCAACGTTAGCCTGCTCGCGCAGCTCACGTGCCAGCAAGAGACCGTTTTTGCCGGGCAGGTTGATGTCCATGATCACCAGGTTTACATCATTTTCGGAGAGGATTTGATGCATTTCCGCGCCATCTGTCGCTTCGAATACATCATAGCCTTCCGCTTCGAAAATGCTTTTCAACGTGTTGCGTGTAACCAACTCGTCTTCAACAATAAGAATGTGCGGGGTCTGCATGTTTGCTACCTAAATTTGCCAACTAAATCGAAACAGGAAGTACAAAAGTCCCTGACCTGCCTGATACATGTCGCAAATTAACATGACCGGCGTAACATGACTAAAGTACGTAATTGCGTTCTTGATGCACTTTCCATCAACGTCAACAACATCATTAGCTTGGTCGTGGGTACTTTCCCTCTGGACCCGACAGTGTCAAAAACGGCTGTAATCCTAACCATTTTAACAGCAACATAACAGGCTAAGAGACACATAACACCCAATAAAACTACGCTTCGTTGACATATATCAAGTTCAATTGTAGCACGTTAACAGTTTGATGAAATCATCGTATCCGAATGCTAGCTTTCGTCACAATTTTTCAACAAGTCAGGTAGTTGCGCTGATCAACTGATAAACGGGCTGAACCCAAATAGTACAGTAAGAGACGACTTAAATTACCATGAATAAACATAAGGATATGTTTGTTCTGTTAACATAGTTCGCGTGGGTTATATTCTGAAACAGATTAGCTCCTTTTAACTGTTTCTAAACGCAATTTCAACGATTTTTGTTGCGTTTTTGTAATTTCGCGATGCGTAATAACTTGACGTTATCAGGGGTATTCGCTTCGCCGAGGAAAAGAGAAGATGAAATGCGCTTAGTGATTGTGCTGGTTGCTCCTGCGAGAGCCGAAAATATTGGGGCCGCCGCCAGGGCGATGAAGACCATGGGCTTTACGCAGATGCGCATTGTCGACAGCGAGGCGCATCTGCTGCCCGCAACGCGGATTGTGGCGCATGGCTCCGGGGATGTTATTGATAATATTGAAACTTACCCGACGCTGGCCGATGCGCTAAAGGATGTCGATTTTACGGTTGCCACCACCGCCCGCAGTCGCGCACGCTTCCATTACTACGCCACCCCCCAGGAATTGCTGCCGCTATTAAGTGAAAAAGCGCAGTGGATGGGTACCGCCGCGCTGGTTTTCGGTCGCGAAGATTCCGGCCTGACCAATGACGAACTGGCCCTGGCCGATGTGCTCACCGGTGTGCCGATGGTGGCGGATTATCCTTCCCTGAATCTGGGCCAGGCGGTGATGGTTTATTGCTATCAGTTAGCGTCTTTAATGCACACTCTGCCCGATGCGCGACCCGCAGGTGATGAAAATCAGTTACAGGCCTTACGTATGCGGGGGCTGCGCCTGCTTGAGCGGCTGGAGGTGACGGGCGACCTCAAACTGGCCGACTGGCTGCAGCAGCGTATCGGGTTACTTGAGCAGCGGGACACGGCGATGCTGCACCGCTTACTGCACGATATTGAAAAAAAGCTCTCCGATTAAAATCCGGCAATAAGTTTTTTCTATGACGTTATGTTCTGTTTGTTTCGGGTGGATTAGCGTATTTGGGTTAAAGAACCCCGATTGTTCAGTGGATATCTAAGTGCGATTAAAATGTGAGCAAATGCGAAATTCGTTGACTTAAGCTGACGGATACTTTAACCGTATAGGCATACACGACAGGCAGTTTAAAATAACAGAGCACACAACATCCATGATTCGCATCAGCACAATCACCACGATTACAACCACCACCATTACCACAGGTATCGGTGCGGGCTGACGCGTACAGGAAACACAGAAAAAAGCCCGCACCGAACAGTGCGGGCTTTTTTTTCGACTAAAGATCACAGGGGTATACCATGCGAGTGTTGAAGTTTGGCG
>DATEKR010000227.1:0-2779 GCA_035277345.1 Enterobacteriaceae bacterium | reverse complement strand
GGCGTCTCACCTCGCGCAGAGAGCGCCCTGATTATGATTCATCGTTTTACGACACCCATTGGCCCGATGTTTGTCTGCGCCACAGAGCGAGGCGTTTGCCTCCTCGAGTTTACGGATCGTCGTATGCTGGAAACGGAGTTCCGCGATCTACAGCGTTTGTTAAAGGCGCGAATTATGCCAGGCGAAAACCACCACACTCGACACGCGGTTCAAGAGATCGGGGAATATTTTGCCGGAACACGCCAGCACTTCAGCATCGCCCTCGATACGCCAGGCACTGAATTTCAACGCAGGGTCTGGGATGGATTGCGCAAGGTTCCTTATAATCAGACCACCCATTACCAGTCGCTGGCAGCGCAAATTGATAAACCCACCGCCGTGCGTGCGGTCGCGGCAGCAAACGGTATGAATCGCGTGGCAATCGTGATCCCCTGTCACCGCATTATCGGCAAGGATGGCTCGATGACCGGCTACGGCGGGGGAATAGCACGTAAGGAGTGGCTAATTGCTCATGAAAATGAACATAGCCAGCACATAGATACTGCGGCTTGTGATGATCGGCGTTTCGCCTGAGGGTTTCCCTCTCCCAAAAGGGAGAGGGAAAGAGGGATTAGAGGATCGTGCCGTCTTTGGTGAGGTGATCGCGTCGCGCTTCCATCTCTTCTTTATGATGACGTCCATGATGAAAAATCGCAGCGCGTAACCGCTGCTGCTGCTCATAGCGCGCTTCACGACTGAGTTCCGTATCGTCGCTCAGGGCGACCAGTAACTCATTCATATGGGTAATCACACTCTCTTCAATGGCCGCGTCGACACGGGCAATAACCTCATCCAGATGTGGCATAGTCTGTTCCTCAACAATCTTTCATGCCGCTATGGTAACAGATATTGCTTAAACCAGTCGGTCTGGACCTGAACAACCTGCTGAAAACCTGAACCTGTATAGATATCGTAGTGACGGGCATCAGCCTGTTCATACAGCTTTTTCGTCGTCGAGCCGATCGCTTCAAACAGCGCACGTCCCTGCTCCGGCGGGTTGACTGTGTCCTGCCCTGCAATCACCACCAGCGAAGGACAGGTCACCTTTGCCGCCGACGCTGCCGGTTTGTAGTGCAGGGTTTCGCGTACCGTCAGGAAAGGAATTTTAATGTCCATTTTTGGATACTGCACCCGGTTCTCTTCGAAGAAGGCCTTTGACTCTGCATCGCTCAGCACCCGGTTGACGCCAACAAACATCTCTTTGCCGGTGTTTTGCTGTTTCTCGGCCATTTTATCGAGCGTTGCAATAAACGCCTGCTTCTCCTCGTCATCCATATGACCGGTCACGATCGCCTCACCGTCGGCGAAAGCCAGCTGACTGACAACGCATTTTATCTGCGAGTTCTGCGCTGCAGCGGCAAAAACGTGGCAGCCACCGAACGAGGTGCCCCACAGGCCGATACGCTCAGCATCCAGCTCAGGCTGTTTACTGGCCCAGCCCACCACAGAGAGAATATCGGCAATCTGCATTTCCGGCACCAGACGTCCGCGCTCGCCTTCGCTGTCACCGAAGCCGCGATAATCAAAAGCGATCGCGGCGAATCCAGCTTTTACAAACGCCTCTGCAAAAGGCGGCAGCAGAATGTCGCGGATACCGCAGAAGCCGTGGCACAACACGATAACAGGTGCTTTGTCATTGCCTTTGGCGGGAGTGTGAAGAGTCAGCGTGATGCCGTCAGAAAGGGTATGTATTGAAGTGTTCATCCGTGATTAATTCCTTTAGTTCATAAGGGAATTAATCACTATACAGACGCAGCAACTTAACGCAAATCGGACCATTAGAGGGTATGCACGCCAGCGCGGCATACCCATTGACTGGCCGAATTAATTCAGCTTCGCCTTCGAGAAATCGCTGCCCATCAGGCTGACGCTATAGCCGGTGACGTTGCTGCGGGTGGCAAAGAAGGTTTTACCGTTGGCCAGCGCGATCCACGGCGCCTGCTGATGGAAGATCTCCTGAGCCTGGCCGTACAGCTTCGCGCGTTCCGCCGGGGAGCTGACAAGTTTCGCTTTCTCGACCAGATCGTTATAGCCCTTGTCGCACCAGCGTGCGGCGTTAGACCCGGATTTGATGCTGTTGCAGCCCAGCAGGACGTCGGCAAAGTTATCCGGGTCGCCGTTGTCGGACATCCAGCCAAACAGCGCCGTGTCGTGCTCGCCTTTGCGCATGCCGGAGAGGTATTCGCCCCACTCCCAGGAGACGATCTTCGCCTTCACGCCGACTTTCGCCCAGTCGCTCTGGATCATTTCCGCGATACGCCGTGAGTTCGGGTTGTACGGGCGCTGGACCGGCATCGACCACAGCGTCGCTTCGAAGCCCTTCTCCAGACCGGCTTCTTTCAGCAGCGCTTTCGCTTTCTCTACGTCATAGGGGTAATCGGCGAGATCTTTTTTATAGCCCAGCATATTCGGCGGCAGCGGAGATTTTGCCACCGTGGCAGAGCCCAGGAAGACCGCCTCGACAATGGCTTTTTTATCTGTGGCGTAGTTTAGGGCCTGGCGTACTTTCACCTCATCAAACGGTTTTTTCTCGGTGTTAAACGCCAGATAGCCGACGTTCAGCGCATCGACCGTATGCAGGGTCAGGTTTTTGTCTTTCTTGATCTCTTCAAACTGCACCGGTGCCGGTGCCGGAATAATCTGGCACTCGTTGGTCTGCAGTTTCGCCAGACGCGTCTGCACGTTCGGGGTGATGGAGAAGATCAGATGTTTTGTCGGGACCGCACCGTCCCAGTAATTC
>DATEKR010000226.1:0-47050 GCA_035277345.1 Enterobacteriaceae bacterium | reverse complement strand
CGACGTTCTGGCTGGGGATCGTGCTGATTCAGATCTTCTCTTTCCGCCTCGGATGGATCCCGGTGATCAACCCAGGTGAGTGGGAAGGTTTGATCCTGCCGGTGCTGACGCTGGCGCTGCCGATCTCCGCGCCGCTGGCCCAGGTCCTGATGCGCAGCATCGACCAGATCCAGACCCAGCCCTTTGTCAGCGTTGCCCGCGCAAAAGGAGCAAGCCGCAGCGGCGTGGTCTGGCGGCATATCGCCCGTAACGCGATGCTGCCGACCCTGACCATTGCCGGGCTGCTGCTCGGGGAACTGATTGCCGGCGCGCTGATCACCGAGACCGTATTTGGCCGTAACGGCCTCGGGCAGCTGACGCAGGAGGCGGTTAACTATCAGGACAGCAGCGTGCTGCAGGCGATTGTCCTGATCTCCGCGACGGCGTTTGTCGTCGTCAACCTGGCGGTGGATCTGCTGTTCCCGCTGCTGGATCCGCGACTGAAACACACCACGGGAGCGCTGCGATGACCATTCTCCAACTGGAAAAAATCACCTTTCCGCTGCTGCGTCAGCGGCTGAATCTGCGTCGCCTCTCTGTCCAGCCGGGCCTGCTGTTTGCCTGGCTGGTGATTGTGACCGTCACGCTGTGGGCGCTGTTTCCCGGCTGGTTTACCGCATACAGTCCGGTAGAGGGCACGCCGGGCGCGCAGCGACTGGCACCGGATGCGGCCTTCTGGCTGGGGACCGACCAGCTGGGGCGGGATCTCTATGCACGCATCGTATACGGCGCGGTGCACTCGCTCTCCGGGGCGGTGATTGCCGTGGGGCTTGGCCTGGTGCTGGGCACGCTTTTTGGCCTGCTGGCCGGGGCGGTGGGCGGCTGGCTTGACGGTGTGGTGATGCGCTGCATCGACGTGCTGCTGGCGATCCCCGGCCTGCTGCTGGCCCTGAGCGTGATTATTCTGCTGGGCTTCGGCACCGTTAACGCGGCCATTGCGGTTGGTGTGACCTCGGTGGCGAGTTTTACCCGGCTGGTGCGCGCGGAGGTGCTGCGCGTGCGGCACAGCGACTATGTGGAAGCTGCTTACGGCAGCGGCGGCACCTTTTTCAGCGTGCTGTGGCGGCATATTCTGCCCAACTCCCTGACCACCGTTTTTGCCTTTGCCGCACTGCAGTTTGGCAGCGCTATCCTGGCGATTTCCACCCTGAGCTTTCTCGGCTACGGCGCGCCGCCGCCAACGCCGGAGTGGGGGCTGCTGATTGCCGAAGGTCGTAACTATATTGCGACCGCATGGTGGCTGACCACCTTCCCGGGGCTGGTTGTGGTGCTGGTGGTGCTCTCCGCCAATCGTATTAGCCAGTCTATCCGCAGGAGTGAGCGATGAGCCTGTTAGCCGGTTTACAGAATAGCGCCGCCGCGCCGGTACTGGCGCTGGAAAACGTCACTATTGCCTATCGCAGCGGCGAGCAGGAACAGACCGTTGTGGAAGGCGTCTCTTTTGTGATCCACCCCGGCGAAGTGGTGGCCCTGGTCGGCGAGTCCGGCTCGGGGAAAACCACTACCGCCCAGGCGGTTATTGGCCTGCTGGCCGAAAATGGTCGCCTGACGCGAGGGGAGATCCGCCTGAACGGCACCGATATCAGCGGCTGGTCGCAGAAGCGACTCGACGGCGTGCGCGGGGCGCAAATTAGTCTGATCCCGCAGGATCCCACCACCTCGCTTAACCCGGTACAGACCATTGGCGAGCAGGTGGATGAAGTACTGCGGATCCATCTGCGCCAGGACAGACGCACCACCCGGGAGCAGACGCTGGCGCTGCTGGCCCGCGTGGGCCTGACGCAGCCGGAGCTGCGGGCCAGGCAGTATCCGCATGAGCTCTCCGGCGGGATGAAACAGCGGGTGCTGATCGCCATTGCCATTGCGCTGAAACCGGCGCTGATTATTGCCGATGAGCCGACCAGCGCCCTGGACGTGACGGTCCAGAAGCGCATTCTCGACCTGCTGGATGAACTGCGGCGTGAGAATGGGACCGCGGTGCTGTTTGTGACCCACGATCTGGCGGTGGCGGCGGAGCGCGCCGACCGTCTGCTGGTCTTCCAGGACGGCGCTATTCAGGAGCAGGGACCGACCCTGGCGGTGCTGGACGCGCCCGCCAGTCAGTATGCCCGTACCCTGCTGGCAAACGTCCCTTCACTGAATCCGACCCCGCGTACGCCCCGGACCGGCAGCGGAGAGGTGATTGTCTCGGTAGAGAACCTGGTGCAGGAGTTTCCTCTTGCCGGGCGCAAGGGCGAGCGCTTCCGGGCGGTGGATAACGTGTCGTTCAGCGTTGCCCGTGGCACCACCCATGCGATTGTCGGCGAGTCCGGCTCAGGAAAAACCACCACTGCCCGCAGCCTGCTGGGCTTTCAGCCGCCGGCGGGCGGGCGCATTCTGATCGACGGGACCGATATCACACACCTGAAAGGTGAGGCGCTGCGCCAGTTCCGCCAGCACGTCCAGCTGGTCTATCAGAACCCCTTTGCCTCCCTCGATCCTTCCCAGCGGCTGTTCGATATTGTCGAGGAACCCCTGCGCAACTTTAACCGTCACAGCCCCGCCCAGCGCTCGCAGAAGGTCCATGAGATGTTTGAGCGGGTGGCGCTGCCCGCCTCGATGCTGACACGCAGGCCTCGCGAACTGTCGGGCGGGCAGCGCCAGCGCGTGGCGATCGCCCGGGCCCTGGTCCTGGAGCCGCAGGTGCTGGTGCTCGATGAAGCCGTCTCCGCGCTGGACGTGACCGTGCAGGCGCAGATCCTGCGTCTGCTGGCAGAGCTGCAGGAGGCGCTGGGGCTCACCTATCTCTTTATCTCTCACGATCTGGCGGTGGTCAGGCAAATCGCCGACACGGTTTCCGTGCTCTGCCACGGAAAATTAATTGAATCCGGTCCGGTGGAGCAGATTTTCTCCCGGCCCGCTAACCCTTACACCCGCGAACTGATCGAGGCGATACCGGGGCAACAGCACCGGGTATTTGCCCGTCCGTCATAAACTAAGGACCGCACGATGACAACGAAACGTCTGGGTTTCTTTACCCGACTGCTGGATGACGCCTCCGCGCAGCAGCGTTACCGGCTGGCAACGGAGCAGATTATTAAGGCCGAACAGCTTGGCTTCGACAGCGCCTGGGTTGCGCAGCACCACTTTCATGCCGATGAGGGCGGCCTGCCGTCGCCGCTGGTGTTCCTCGCCCAGGTTGCTGTGCGTACCCGCCATATTCGTCTGGGCACGGGGGTGATTACGCTGCCGATGGAGGAGCCGCTGCGGGTGGCGGAAGATACCGCCGTGCTTGACCTGCTGAGCGACGGGCGGCTGGAGGTCGGGGTTGGATCCGGCGGGACGCCGTCCTCCTTTGCTGCCTTCGGGCACAACAGCGCGAAGCGGGGGGAAATTCTTGGTCGCTATCTGGCGAAAGTCCGTGCCGCCTGGCGTGGCGAGACGTTGAGTGACGATGGCGGCCAGCTTTATCCGGCGGCACCCCAGCTGGATAAACGTGTCTGGCAGGCGACCTTCTCCGTGGAGGGGGCCGAACGCGCGGGCCGGGCCGGGGACGGACTGATGCTCTCCCGCACCCAGCCGCGTCCGGCGCAGTTTCCCGATGCCAGCCTGGCCGACCTGCAAAATCCGATGATTGATGCTTATCTTGCCGCGCTGCCGCCGGGCGTTGCCCCGCGTATTCTCGGATCGCGCAGCGTCTTCGTGGCCGACGATCGCCAGCTGGCGCTAGATCTGGCTAATAAAGGGCTGCGTCGATCCGCCGCACGTTCGGGCGCATTCCGTCCCGTGAGCGAGTCGTCGGTGGAAGAACTGATCGCCTCCTTCGACAGCCATGTGGGGTCCGCACAGGATGTGATTGCGTCTCTTCGTCAGGACAGCGCGCTGGCACGCGTCACCGACGTGGCGTTCCAGGTGCACTCCATCGATCCGCCGCATGCGCTGATCCTGCGCTCGCTGGAACTTATCGCCACAGAGGTCGCTCCGGCACTTGGCTGGACCGCCGCCGCTAAACAGAAAAGCCCATTTGGAAAGGAGGTTGCATGAGTGAGGTTCTGACCGCAGTTTCACCCGATATTCTCGATTCACTGGCCGGTATTGGCCCGAATTCTCCCCTGGTTGCCGCCCGGCAGACCCGAGAGGCGGCGACCCGTCATACTCAGGGAAGCTATGAGGCGATCTTTACTGCTGACACCGGGGAGGATAGCGCCCTGCCGCTCTCCCTGCGTTTCTGGCTGGCGGAAAAAATTACGCTTCTGCAGCAGGATGAGATCCTGCAACGCTTCTATGCCGACCAACTTGCGGACTTTCCGGCTCCGACGATCACGCCAGCGCTACAGCGGGCGCAGGCGTGGGTCGAGCGTCTGACCACCGCCCCGGTCAGCGCCAGCCCCGATCAGCTGCGCGACCTTCAGCAGGCGGGCTGGTCCGCGAAGGATATTGTCACCCTATCGCAGCTGGTCGCTTTTGTGAATTTCCAGAGCCGTCTGCTGCGCGGCTACCGGCTGATTGCCGGGCGCGATGTAAAAACTCACCCGGCGCTGTCGGCGGTGGCCGGTAGCTGGCATACCCAGCCGGAAACCCACAGCGGAAAAGCTGCGCCTCAGGCGTTTACCCAGGCCGAGCTGGGCTGGGAGCCGTGGCTGAGTGCGAAGCCGCTGGCGGAATTTAACGAGGAAGAGCAGGCGACCCTGGCCCGTTTTGGCCATACGGATTCCGACTATTTTCGCCTGCTGGGGCGCAATCTGCCGGTGCTGGAGCAGCGGACGCTGACCGATAAAGGCATTTTCTATACGCCGGGCGGGCTGCCGCGCAAAGAGCGCGAGCTGGTGGCGGCGGTGACCAGCAAAGTGAACGGCTGCATCTTCTGCGCCTCGGTCCACGCCCGCAAAGCCAGCCAGCTCTCAAAGCAGAATGATGACGTTCAGCGACTGCTGGAGGTGGTGCCCGGAGACGAACTGAGTCAGGGTCAGTCTCCCCGCTGGCAGGCGATTATCGATTTTTCCGCCCGTCTCTCTGCCACACCGGCGCTGGCAGATGCCCACGACCTGGCGCGACTGCGCGAGCAGGGGCTGGATACGCTGGAGATTGTGGATGTGGTTCAGTCGGCGGCGTTCTTCTCATGGGCCAACCGGTTGATGCTGACCCTGGGCGAGCCGTTCTGGCCGGAAGACTAAAAGAGAACGGCCCGTGATAGCACGGGCCGTTGTATCAGATACCGCTATTGAGCAGCAGGTCGCCGTCGTCGGTTTCCTGCTGGCGGTTGGAAGGCTGTACAAACCAGGTTTTATCTTCCCAGCGCAGGCAGGTCAGGTCGCCTCCCCAGCAGCAGCCGGTATCGAGCGCGTAAATGCCTTCCGGCGTGCCTTTGCCATCCAGCGAGGCCCAGTGCCCGAAGGCAATACTGTACTCTTCGCTAACCGGCCCCGGGATCGCAAACCACGGCTTCAGCGGCGGCGGAGCATGTTCCGGTGCCTCTTTGCTGTACATCTCCAGCTGGCCGTTAGGGAAGCAGTAGCGCATCCGGGTAAAGACGTTGGTGATAAAGCGCAGTCGGGCCAGACCTGACAGCTCCGGCGACCAGTTATTGGGCAGATCGCCGTACATGGCATCGAGGAACAGCGGGTAGGCATCGCTGGTCAGCACCGCTTCCACATCGCGGGCGCAGGCTTTTGTCGTGGCGAGATCCCACTGGGGAGTGATGCCCGCGTGGGCCATCACCAGCTTTTTCTCTTCGTCGATCTGTAGCAGCGGCTGGCGGCGCAGCCAGTTAAGCAGGTCGTCCGCATCCGGCGCTTCAAGCAGCGGCGTGACGCGATCTTTCGGTTTGTTGCGGCTAATACCGGCAAACACCGCCAGCAGATGCAGGTCATGATTCCCCAGCACCATCCGCACGCAATCGCCCAGCGACTTCACAAAGCGCAGCACATCCAGCGAGCCGGGACCACGGGCGACGAGATCGCCCGTCAGCCACAGTTCGTCGTTTTCAGGTGAAAAATTGACCTGTCGCAGCAGGGCAAGTAGTTCATCGTAGCAACCGTGAACATCGCCAATAAGATATGTAGACATGGGATTAATGGATTAGGGTTGAGACGGCCAGCCGGAAGACCGGAATATCGAGCGTAAAGGCATTACCCTGGTCATCGACCATCTGGTAGTGGCCCTGCATGGTACCCAGCGGCGTTTCAATGACCGCGCCGCTGGTGTACTGGTATTCGTCGCCAGGGGGGATATGGGGCTGAACGCCGACCACACCCTCTCCCTGGACTTCGGTTTCCTTACCGTTGCCGTTGGTGATCCGCCAGTAGCGGCTCAACAGCTGGACGGGCGTCCGCCCCAGGTTGCGGATGGTGACGGTGTAGGCGAAAACATAGCGCTCATCGTCGGGTGAAGACTGCGACTCGATATAGACGCTCTGCACCTGTACGCAAACTCGGGGCGAATCGATCATCTGTTATTTCTCCTTCGGCGGCGCGTTGTCGGACAGATAATTTGCCAGCTGGCAATACTGGGCGACGGAGACGTTCTCGGCACGTTTTGCCGGGTCGATACCCAGCCCGGTCAGTACCTCGGCGGTAAACACATTCCCGAGGCTGTTACGAATCGTTTTGCGGCGCTGGTTGAATGCTTCCGTGGTCAGACGGCTCAGAACACGGATATCTTTCACCGGGTGCGGCAGAGTGGCATGCGGCACCAGACGGACTACGGCAGAATCCACTTTCGGCGCTGGCGTGAAGGCCGTCGGCGGCACTTCAAGGACCGGGATCACCTGGCAATAGTACTGCGCCATCACGGTTAATCGACCATACGCCTTACTGTCTGGTCCTGCAACCAGGCGGTTGACCACTTCTTTCTGCAGCATAAAGTGCATATCGGCGATCGCATCAGGAAAGCTGAAAAGGTGGAACATCAGCGGCGTAGAGATGTTGTACGGCAGGTTACCAAAGACGCGCAGCGGCTGGCCCCTCTCTTCGGCAAGTTTACCGAAGTCCATGGTCATCGCATCCTGCTGATAAATGGTCAGCTTAGGCGCGAGGAACGGGTGGGTCTGCAGACGGGCCGCCAGATCGCGGTCCAGCTCGATAACGGTCAGCTTGTCGAGGCGTTCGCCAACCGGCTCGGTCAGTGCACCCAGGCCCGGGCCGATTTCGACCATCGTCTGGTCTTTCTGCGGGTTGATGGCCGAGACAATGCTGTCGATCACAAACTGATCGTTGAGGAAGTTTTGCCCGAAACGTTTACGGGCTAAGTGGCCCTGATGGACTCGATTATTCATTTAGAGTTAACAATCATTTTGATGGCGAGATTAAGCGCCGTAATAAAACTGCCGACGTCCGCTTTACCCTGTCCCGCCAGTTCAAGGGCGGTACCGTGGTCAACGGAAGTACGAATAAAGGGCAGGCCAAGCGTGATGTTCACGCCGCGCCCAAAGCCCTGGTATTTTAGCACGGGCAGGCCCTGATCGTGATACATCGCCAGAACAGCGTCGGCGTGCTCAAGATATTTCAGCTGGAAAAGGGTATCGGCGGGCAGCGGACCGCTGAGTCGCATCCCCTGCGCACGCAGGTTTTCCAGCACGGGGATAATGGTATCGATCTCTTCCATCCCCATATGCCCACCTTCTCCTGCGTGAGGATTCAGACCGCAGACCAGCACGTGAGGATCGCGAATACCGAATTTCTCCCGCAGATCGCGATGCAGGATGGTGATGACATCCTGTAGCAGGTCTGGCGTGATCGCCTGGGCCACATCCTTCAGAGGAAGATGGGTGGTGGCGAGTGCAACCCGCAGCTCTTCGGTCGCCAGCATCATCACGACTTTAGGCGTAGCTGAGCGGGCTTCGAAAAACTCCGTATGCCCGGTGAAGGGAATACCGGCGTCGTTAATCACCCCTTTATGTACCGGCCCGGTGATCAAGGCGGCAAATTCGCCGCTCAGACAGCCATCGCAGGCGCGGGCCAGGGTATCAACCACGTACTGGCCGTTATCGACGCAGAGTACGCCGGGCGTTACCGGAGCATAAAGCGGCTGAGAGAGCAGGGTGAGGGTCGCGGCGCGCTGGGGTTGCGCAGGCTGCTTTGCATCGTAGGGGATAAGCGACAGCGGCAGGGCGAGCGTTGCCGCCCGCTCCTGTAATAGCGTGGCATCTGCACAGACAACCAGCTCAACCGGCCATTCACGCTGGGCAAGCTGGATAACCAGGTCCGGACCAATCCCGGCGGGTTCGCCGGGGGTCAGGATAAGACGCTGTGCAGGGGCTGCCATTTAGTTGCTCAGTACCTTCACATAGGCGCTGGCGCGCTGTTCCTGCATCCAGACGGCCGCTTCTTCAGAGAACTTGCGGTTCATCAGCATGCGATAGGCACGATCTTTTTGCGCCGCATCGGTCTTATCGACGTTGCGGGTGTCCAGCAGCTCAATTAAGTGCCAGCCGAAGGAGGAGTGAACCGGCGCGCTGGTCTGGCCTTTGTTCAGCTTAAGGATGGCATCGCGGAACGCCGGATCGTAGACGGTCGGGGTTGCCCAACCCAGGTCACCGCCCTGGTTGGCAGAACCCGGATCCTGGGAGAACTCTTTCGCCGCACTGGCAAAGGTGGTTTTCCCGGTTTTAATATCGGCGGCGATCTGCTCCAGCTTCATGCGGGCCTGATCGTCAGTCATGATTGGCGATGGCTTGAGCAGAATATGGCGGGCGTGAACTTCGGTCACCGACATTGTCTGGCTCTGGCCGCGCAGATCGTTAACTTTAAGGATGTGGAAACCGACGCCGGAGCGGATCGGACCCACGATATCGCCTTTTTTCGCCGTGCTCAGTGCCTGGCCGAAAATAGACGGCAGCTCCTGAATACGGCCCCAGCCCATCTGGCCGCCTTTCAGCGCCTGCTGATCGGCAGAATAAGCAATGGCCAGCTTGCCGAAGTCATCGCCGTTACGCGCCTGGGCAATAATAGCGTTAGCCTGATTCGCCACTTCGCTAACCTGTTCTGAGGTTGGGTTTTCCGGCAGCGGGAGCAGGATGTGGCTCAGATTCAGCTCGGTGCTGGCATCATTCTGGTTGCCGACCTGCTGTGCCAGGGCGTCGACTTCCTGCGGCAGGATCGTTACGCGGCGACGTACTTCGTTATTACGCACTTCGGAGATCAGCATCTCTTTGCGGATCTGACTGCGATAAGTGCTGTAGCTCAGGCCATCGTAGGCCAGGCGACTGCGCATCTGATCGAGAGTCATATTGTTCTGCTGAGCGATGTTGGCAATCGCTTGATCGACCTGTTCATCGGTGACCTGCACGCCCATTTTCTGGCCCATCTGCAGGACAATCTGATCCATGATCAAGCGCTCAAGGATCTGATGGCGCAGCGTGGCATCATCAGGAAGCTGCTGACCTGCCTGACCGGAGTTCAGCTTTACCGACTGCATTAAACCATCAACGTCGCTTTCAAGGACTACACCATTGTTGACGACGGCTGCGACTTTATCGACAACCTGCGGAGCAGCGAAGCTGGTATGCGCGACAAAGATTAAAGCGATACCAGGAAGCAGCGTTTTCCAGTTCTTCATACCTTTTCCATTTCCATTAACCGCGATGCGGTTTCGTTTTGAATCAACTGCATTACAGAGAGCTACGATAAGGCAAAATGTTGGAACGCAGCATTTGCTGAGTGCCCAGGCCGTAGTTGGAACTCAGGCCACGTAGTTCAATGTTAAAGCCGATGGTTTTGTCATATTTACTTTGGTCATTGAGCCAACCGTTAATCTTACGCTCATAGCCAACGCGGATAGCGTAGCAGCAGGAGTTATACTGCACGCCCAGCATCTGGTTTGCCGGCTTGTTGGTTTTGGTGTCGTAATAGTAGGCTCCGACAACCGACCAGCGATCGACGATCGGCCAGCTGGCCACCGCGCCCGCCTGCGAAATACCGTCTTTATACTGCTCTACGTTCGCATAGGACGGGAGCGTTGCCTGCACGTATTCCGGGCTGGCATAGCGGTAATTCAGCTGCACGACGCGATCTGAATCGCGGCGATACTCAATGCTGCTGCTGCCGGTGGCGACGCTGTCGAGGCGGGTATCATACTGCAGCCCACCGCGCAGGCCCCAACGGTCAGAGATGCGCCAGTAAGTATCACCCGCCCACAGAAGCGAACCGGTCTGGTTGTCTTTTTCCCTGTTAATACTGTCATCACCGGTTCGGGATTCGGTGAAGTAGTAGATTTGACCCACAGAAACGTTAAAACGTTCAACTGCAGCCTGATCATAAATTCGCGAGGTCAGCCCAGTGGTCACCTGGTTGGCGGAGGCGATGCGATCCAGACCGCCGTAGGTGCGCTCGCGGAACAGACCGCCGTAGTCAGACTGCAGCAGCGCGGAGTCGTAGTTGTTGATGCCGCTCTGGTCGCGATAAGGCACGTACAGGTACTGCGCACGCGGCTCCAGAGTCTGCGAGTAGCCCTCGGCCAGGTTCATATCGCGCTCGAAAATCAGCTTGCCGTCGACTTTAAACTGCGGCATCACGCGGTCAGCCGTGCTCTTCATTTTGTTAGCAGCTTTCAGGGTGAGTTCCCTTTCACTACCACCGTAAATGTTGTATCGGGTCTGCGCGTAGTTACGGTAGCTTTCGAGATTATCCTGCTGGTAGTGGGTCGCCAGCATTTTGACCTCGGTATTCAGGCTGGACCAGGCGTTTGACACCGGCAGGGAAATGGTCGGTTCCAGATGTAAACGCGTGGCTTCCGGCAGGCTGCTATTGGTATTCACAAAACGCACGGCCTGTCCGTAGACGCGAGCATCAAACGGACCGAGATCCTGCTGGTAGTAATTCACATCCAGCTGAGGTTGCGCAGCATAGGAGTTGCTGGACTCGCGGTTAAATACCTGGAACTGGCGGCTGGATATCGTGGCGTCGAAGTTCTCTACCGCATAACCCGCGCTGAAAATCTGCGTGGCGTAGCCGTCGGTGCTGGAGCCGTATTTCGAGCTGAAATCGTTAAAATAGGTCTGATCGCTGACCTTGGTGTAATCGACATTGAAGCGCCAGACCTGATCCATGACGCCGCCGTGGTTCCAGTAGAATAACCAGCGGTGACGGTCGCTCTGACCCGGGTTCGAATCCGAATAGACGTCGTCTGATGGCAGGTAGTCAAACTCTAAGAGGCCTGTGCCTGCGCCTGTTAAATAGCGGAACTCGTTCTGCCACTGCACGTTGCCACGCTTATGCATATAGTGCGGAGTGATGGTGGCATCGAAGTTAGGCGCAATATTCCAGTAATACGGCAGCGAAAATTCAAAGTAGTTGGTGGTGCTGTATTTGGCGTTGGGGATCAGGAAGCCTGAACGTCGCTTATCACCCACCGGCAGCTGTAAATAGGGACTATAGAAGATGGGCACTGGCCCAAGCTTAAAGCGGGCGTTCCAGATTTCGGCAACCTGCTCTTCGCGATCGTGGATCACTTCACTGCCGACCACACTCCAGGTGTTGGAACCCGGCAGGCAGGAGGTAAAGGTCCCGTTCTCCAGAATGGTGTAGCGATTCTCGCCGCGCTGTTTCATCAGGTCGGCATTGCCGCGGCCCTGACGTCCCACCATCTGGTAATCACCTTCCCAGACGTTAGTGTCTTTGGTGTTCAGGTTCGACCACGCTTTCGGACCTTTCAGAATGACCTGGTTATCGTCATAGTGCACATTACCTAAGGCATCAACGGTACGTACCGGTTCGGCGATGCCTTCCACCTGCTTCTGGTGCAGTTGAACTTCATCAGCGCGCAGTCGACTATTAGCCTGATTAATATCAACATTGCCGGAGAAAACGGAGTTGTCAGGATAGTCGCCTTTGGCATGATCGGCGTTAATCGTCACCGGCTGGTTGTTGGTGTCGCCTTCCACCAGCGGACGGTTATAGCTCGGGACGCCCAGCATACATTGCGAGGCAAGATCGGCCGCCAGTCCCTGATGACTATAGAGGGCGCTGGCGATCATGGTGGCCAGAAGGGTGGGAATACGTTTTTTCATACGTTGTATTTGTTGTTCCGTCATCTGTGGCAATGCGCTGGCGAAGAGCCAGCCTAACGTACTCATCTGCACAGCGCCAGTTTTTATCCTGCCCGCTTTCGTGCCCGGGAGGTTAGGCACGGCATACAATGACGGGTATGATAATCGATATTTTGGCCGGTGGCATGACGATTTGGGGAGTATATGCAGTATTGGGGAAAAGTAATTGGCGTTGCGGTCGCAGTAATGATGGGCGGTGGCTTCTGGGGCGCGGTACTTGGCCTGATCGTCGGTCATATGTTTGATACGGCTCGCTACCGTCGGCTGAATGGGTTTGCCGGGCAGCGGGAACGACAGTCCCTGTTTTTTATCACCACCTTTGAGGTGATGGGGCATCTGACCAAATCAAAAGGACGCGTGACCGAAGCGGATATTCATGCCGCCAGTCGGCTGATGGATCGAATGAATCTGCACGGCGAGTCCCGGTCCGCAGCACAGCAGGCTTTTCGTGCCGGCAAGGCGGATAATTATCCGCTGCGCGACAAGATGCGCCAGCTGCGCAGCGTCTGCTTTGGCCGTATCGATTTGATTCGGATGTTTCTGGAAATTCAGATCCAGGCGGCCTTTGCCGACGGCTCGCTGCACCCGAACGAGCGCGAGGTGCTGTATGTCATCGCCGAAGAGCTGGGCATTTCACGCGGCCAGTTCGATCAATACCTGCGCATGATGCAGGGAGGCGCGCAGTTTGGCGGCGGCAACCATCAGCACTCTGCTGGCGGCGGCTGGCAGCAGCCACCGCGTGGGCCAACGCTGGAAGATGCCTGCAATGTGCTGGGCGTGAAGCCTGACGACGATGCCCTGACCATTAAACGGGCCTGGCGCAAGCTGATGGCGGAGCACCATCCTGATAAGCTGGTGGCGAAAGGCCTGCCGCCGGAGATGATGGAGATGGCCAAGCAGAAAGCGCAGGATATTCAAAAGGCGTACGAGCTGATTAAAGAGCATAAAGGCATTAAGTAACCTGCGGTCCTCCCCTCCGACGCAGAACAGGGAGGACAGGTTTCAGGATGCCGCCTGCTCCGCCCGTCGGTACATCCGGCGCGGATGACCAATTTTGCCGTACAGCATTTCGACATCGAGAAAACCGGTTTCCACGCAGTGTTCCAGATAGCGACGGGTGGTGGTTTTACTCAGCCCGGTTTCGCTCACCACCTCATCTACCGAGTAACCCTGTTTATCGCAGTCGGTAAACAGGTTACGTACCAGCGTCAGCGTTTTTTCTTCTATTCCTTTACTGCCGTTATCCAGCCGGTAATTCCTCGCCTGAAGCTGATAGAGGGAATCGACGTTTTGCTGGTCGACAAATTTCCACACCCGCTGTTGCTCATTGAACTGTACAAAGCGTTCCAGCGACTGGCTCAGCCGCTTCCAGGAGACGGGTTTAAGGATGTAATCAAATGCTCCGTTGCGGATCGCCAGGCTGCAGGTGTCCATATCGCTGGCGGCGGTAATAAAGATAACCGAGCAGTTGGCGCGCACCAGCAGCGGGTCGCTAATCAGGGTGATCCCTTTGCCGTCCGGCAGGTAGTTATCCAGCAGCACCAGCTGCGGTTGCAACTCGTCGAGCAACTGCTGCGCCTGGGCAAGCGTCGAGGCGATGCCCGCCAGTCTGAGGCGTGGATGTTTGCCGACAAGCTCTGCGTGTAGCTGTGCCAGCTCACTCTCATCCTCTACAATCAACACATCAATAAATTCATGGAGCATAGTGCGCCTCCTGCAGCGCCAGAGGAGAACGTCTGACGTTTCCTTGCGCGGGGATAAATAACGAAAAAATGGTGCCGTTCGGCATATTATCGCTGACTTCCACCGTGCCACCGGCCTGGCTCACATAGCTGGCGATCAGATAGAGGCCAATCCCGTGATCGCCACGGGTTTTGGTGGTGATGCCGCGTTCGAAAATGCGCTCGCGGATGGCCGGATCGATGCCGACGCCCTGATCGGCCACCTCGATAATCAGTTCGCGCTCGTTTCGCAGGATCAGCACCTCGACGGGCAAGTGTGGGGCAACCGCACGCTGGGTCGCCTCAATGGCGTTATCGAGCAGGTTACCAATAATCGAAATCAGCTCCGCTTCGGCCAGCGCGGGCAGCGGCTGATCCATCTGGCAGGCCGGGTCAAATGCCAGCTCGACGCCTTTCTCCCGGGCGCGGGCGGTCTTGCCCAGCAGCAGGCCGCAGAGGGTTGGCGAGCTGAAGCGGGAAGAGATAAAGTCCAGCAGCTCCTGGGCGTGCTCCGACTGGGCCTGAATATAGCGAATGGCTTCATCGTAGTGGCCCATATGCAAGAGGCCGGAAAGGGTGGTCATCCGGTTAAGCTGTTCGTGGCGCATAATGCGCAGGTTATCGACATAGCGTTTGACCTGGCTCAGCTGGGCGCTCAGGGAGTCTATCTCGTTGCGATCGCGAAAGGTGATCACCCAGCCCTGCAGAGAGTCTTCGAGCCTGATCCTGACCCGGCTGGCGATCACCGTCAGCTGGTTAAAGCGGCAGATTTCGTCGTGGGTATCTTTGGCCAGCATCGTCGCCTGAGTGAAAAAAGGCACCGGCGCGATCACCTCGTTAATCGGCAATCCGCGCAGCGCGCGCGTGGGCTGATTAAGCCCGAGCAGCGCCCTGGCCGCCTGGTTAATCACGCCGATTCGCATGCCGGCATCAATGGCGATGACCCCTTCGTAGATCGACTCCATCATGGCTTTCTGCTGACGAACAAGCAGGCCAATCTCCCGTGGCTCCAGCGAAAAGATCTGCTTCTTAATACTGCGGGTGAAGAACCAGGAGAAGATAAACAGCGCGATCAGCAGCAGCACCGCGGCGATCAAAATATTGAGCACCTTCCCGAAGGTGATGGTATCGAGATAGCTGGTGAGATAACCCACCGACACAATGCCGACTACCTTGCCCGCGTCGTCAAAAATGGGCGCTTTGCTGCGCAGGGAGATGCCCAGCCCACCCTGGCGGATCGTGATGGTGCTTTCTCCGGCCAGCACCGCCTGATTATCGCCGCCCACCAGGGTCGTGCCGACCCTGTCTTCAAATACCGAATGAAACAGGTGGTGGCCTTTATTATCACCCACGACAATAAAACTGGCGTCGCTGCGGGAGGCCAGTTTTTGCATAAAGGGTTTGATCGCTGCGATATCTTTTTCGGCCACGGTGCGCCGTAGCGTAGGAATTAACGCAATTTCTTCAGCCTGTATTCTGGCGCGGGCGCTCATTTCCTGATAAAGCTGGCGATTAACGTCGAAGTAATAATACCCGCCAAGCAATGCAAACAATCCTGAGAAAAAAGCTACCAGGGAAATAAATAATTTAATCTGGAAAGAAACCTTCATGACTATCACGTACGGTATCATTGGAAGTCGCTACTTTATCACCTTTCATTATCCCCGCGCGGACTTTCAGGGAAACTTGTGAGCCCTTGCACAGCAAGAGGTTTACGGGAGGAGTCTGATGGTGCAGGGAATGTTTTTATCTATTTTTTAAAATGTTATTTGTTTGTATGAATTATAAAAAAAACCATAAAAACCACGTCAATAACTCTGGGTCAGGGTCACATTAAATAAAAGAAACCATAAAAACCATAGTGCCCATTAAAACTCCATAATTAATATGTCGGCTCTCACATAAAGTAAATCGTCAGGCCTCTACGCTAAACGCACAAATAACCAAGGGGCTTAATTATGAGCACGACTGACAATTCTTTTTCTGTTACCCAGGAGCCACTCGACGTTGCACAAACGTCTCTCAAAGAGAAGTGGTGGCACATTATGGATACGTGGAAGGTCGGGATTATCCCGTTGCCACTGTTTTTGCTGGCCGGGGCACTGATCGCGATTGACTGCATGGGCGGTAAACTACCGAGCGATATTGTGGTAATGGTCGCGACCCTGGCTTTCTTCGGCTTTGCCTGCGGCGAGTTCGGTAAACGTCTGCCGATTGTCGGCAAGCTGGGCGCGGCGGCGATCTGCGCCACCTTTATCCCGTCTGCGCTGGTCCATTACGGCCTGCTGCCGGATGTGGTGGTGGACTCCACCGTGAAATTCTACAAGTCCACCAACATCCTCTATCTCTATATCTGCTGCATTATCGTTGGCAGCATCATGAGTATGAACCGCACTACGCTTATCCAGGGCTTCCTGCGCATCTTCTTCCCGATGCTGTGCGGTGAAATCGTTGGCATGGTGGTGGGGATGGGTGTGGGGATGGCGCTGGGCCTTGAGCCGTTCCAGATCTTCTTCTTTATTATTCTGCCGATTATGGCCGGTGGTGTAGGCGAAGGGGCGATCCCGCTCTCTATCGGTTATGCCGCGATACTGCATATGGATCAGGGCGTTGCCCTGGGCCGCGTGCTGCCGATGGTGATGCTGGGTAGCCTGACGGCGATCATCATCTCCGGTTGCCTTAATCAGTTGGGTAAGCGCTATCCGCACCTGACCGGTGAAGGCCAGCTGATGCCTGACCGTGATAACGATACCGGACAAAGTGCGGCGCCTGCATTCTCGGGTAAAGCAGATGTGACGACTATCGCCTCCGGCGCACTGCTGGCAGTACTGCTCTATATGCTGGGGATGCTCGGTCATAAGCTGACGGGCCTGCCTGCGCCAGTGGGGATGCTGTTTATGGCTGTGCTGGTGAAGCTGACTCACGGCGTTTCTCCGCGCATTCTGGAAGGCTCTCAGGTGGTCTATAAATTCTTCCAGACCTCGGTGACCTATCCGATCCTCTTTGCCGTCGGCGTGGCGATCACCCCGTGGCAGGAGCTGGTCAACGCGTTCACCCTGACCAACCTGATCGTGATTATCAGCACTGTCTCCGCGCTGGTGGTGACCGGCTTCTTTGTCGGTAAAAAAATCGGTATGTATCCCATCGATGTGGCCATTATCTCCTGCTGCCAGAGCGGCCAGGGCGGGACCGGCGACGTCGCCATTCTTACCGCCGGTAACCGTATGAGCCTGATGCCGTTCGCCCAGATTGCGACCCGTATCGGCGGGGCGATCAACGTCTCTATCTCGCTGCTGGTACTGGGCAACTTCCTCGTTTAATTAATGACTTTCAGGACTCAACATGAAACTCGCAAGTTTTCTCCATCAGGATATTCGCAGCTACGGCATCGTGAAGGCTGAAGGTGTTGTGGATTTAGGCCGCCGTCTCGGCGACCGCTACACAGACTTAAAAGCGCTGCTGGCGGCTGACGGGCTGGATGATGCTCGCCGCTATGTCGACGAAGCGGTCGATCTGCCCCTTGCGGCGCTGACCTTTTTGCCGGTGATTGAACATCCGGAAAAAATCCTCTGCGTCGGGATGAACTACGCCGAGAAGCGGAAAGAGTTCGATCAGCACAATCCGGCGCCAACCCTGTTCGTGCGCTTCCCGGATTCGCAGACCGGCCATAACTCGCCGGTACTTAAGCCGCGTCACTCCAGCGAGTTTGACTATGAGGGTGAGCTGGCGGTGATTATCGGCCGTGCGGGCGAGAACATCTCACGTGACCAGGCCCTGGCCCACGTCGCGGGCTACAGCTGCTATATGGACGGTTCGGCACGCGACTGGCAGCACACCTGGTTTACCGCCGGGAAAAACTGGCCGCAGACCGGCGCTTTCGGCCCGTGGATGACCACGGCGGATGAGATCCCCGATCCGCATCAGCTGGCTATCCGCACCTGGCTGAACGGCCGTATGGTGCAGGATGACACGACTGCCAGCATGATCCACAAAGTGGCTGAGCTTATCGAATACATCAGCACTTTTACCCGCCTGAGCCCTGGCGACGTGATCATTACCGGCTCGCCGGGCGGCGTGGGCAAAAAACGCAACCCGCCGCTGTTTATGCACGCCGGGGATCGGATCGAGGTGGAAATTGAGCATATCGGCCATCTCAGCAATGTGATTATGGACGCGCCGGAAAGGGCGCTGACGGCGGCATTTTAAGTGACGGCGGACGGAAAGATGACGGCACAACCGGTTATCGATTTTCGGGTGAGTGAAGTACTGAAACACCCAGAGCGTATGAGCCAGGTGCGGTATCTGCTGGCCGATAGCGGTCTGGGGATGGACAGCGATATCAGCCTGGTGGTTGAAGCGCTGGTGGATAACCGGCTGGTGGGCTGCGCGGGCCTGGCGGAGAACGTCATCAAATGCGTGGCGGTGGATGAAACCTTTCGGGGTGAAAATCTCAGCGCCCGCCTGCTGGCCGAAGTGGAGCATCTGGCCCTGCAGCGGGGTCATTTCCATCTGTTTCTCTGCACCCGACCGTGCAATGAAGCGCGCTTCGCCCACAGCGGCTTCTGGCCGCTTGCCCGCAGCGGCAACAATGCGGTGCTGATGGAAAACACGCCTCAGGGTATTCGCCGCTACTGTCGCCAGCTTGAATCGCTTCGCCAGCCGGGGACGCGCATCGGGTCCATTGTGATGAATGCCAATCCCTTTACGCTCGGCCATCGTCATCTGGTGGAGCAGGCGGCGAACGCCTGCGACTGGCTGCATCTGTTTGTGGTGCGGGAGGATGCCTCCTTCTTCCCGTTCCGCGAACGGCTGGCAATGGTCAATGCCGGGGTGGCTCATCTGCCGAATGTGACCGTGCATGAAGGCTCTCGCTACCTTATTTCCCGTGCCACTTTCCCGGCCTACTTCCTCAAGGAAACCGGCAAGGTACAGCAGGCATGGAGCGAGATAGACGTGCGGATTTTCCGCGACTATATCGCTCCGGCGCTGGGGATAACCCACCGCTTTGTGGGATCTGAACCCTTCTGCGACGTGACCCGGCAGTACAACGACACCCTGTATCGCGTCCTGGCGGACGCCGTGGCGGTGGTGGAGTTGCCGCGCATCAAGGCCGTCGGCAGCGCGATTTCCGCTTCTGAAGTCCGCCGTTTACTGAAAACGCAGCAGTTTTCCCGCATCCGGGAGATCGTCCCGGATACCACTTTCGCCCATCTACAGGCGCACTACGGCGTCTGCGCGGAAGTCGCTTAACTATCAGTATCAGGATGTAAATTATGAAAATTATCAGGGAGGCGCTGGCCGGAACTCAGGAGTCCAGCGACCTTATGGTGAAAATACTCCCCGCCGACGGCGAGCTTGAGGTGGTGATTCACAGCGAAGTGATCAAGCAGTTTGGCGACCAGATCCGCCAGGTCGTGCATGAGACGCTGAGTGCGATGGGCGTCCGCCAGGGCGTGATTATGGTGGACGATAAAGGCGCGCTGGACTGTGTGATCCGCGCCCGTCTGCAAAGCGCTCTTCTGCGCGCCGCCGAGGTGCAGCACATCGACTGGGAGAAACTGCAATGAACAAACTCCGTCGCAGTATGCTGTTTCTGCCAGGCGCCAACGCCGCCATGCTTTCTACCGCCTTTATCTACCGTCCCGACTCCATCATGTTCGACCTCGAAGATGCGGTGGCCCTGCGCGAAAAAGACACCGCGCGTCTGCTGGTTTATCACGCTCTGCAGCACCCGATGTATCAGGATATCGAAACCGTGGTGCGCATTAACCCGCTGAATACGCCTTTCGGCCTTGACGATCTGGAAGCGGTGGTGCGGGCCGGGGTGGATGTTATCCGCCTGCCCAAAACCGATTCGCCAGAGGACGTGGCCGAGCTGGAAGGGCATCTGGAACGTATCGAAAAAGCCTGCGGTCGCGAGCCGGGTTCGACTCGGGTGATGGCGGCCATTGAATCGGCCATTGGCGTGATTAACGCGGTGGCGATTGCCCGCAGTTCCCCGCGCCTTATCGGTATTGCGCTGGCGGCTTTTGACTATGTGATGGATATGCAGACCGAACGCGGCGACGGCACCGAGCTGTTCTACGCCCGCTGTGCGGTGCTGCACGCGGCCCGTGCCGCCGGAATCGATGCCTTCGACGTGGTGTGGTCCGACGTTAATGACGAAGCGGGCTTCCTGCGCGAAGTCGACCTGGTCCGCAAAATGGGCTTTAACGGCAAGTCGCTGATCAACCCGCGGCAGATCGATCTTCTGCATAACGCTTACGCCCCGACACAGCAGGAAGTTGATCATGCCAGACGGGTGATCGAGGCAGCGGAAGAGGGGGAACGCAACGGCCTGGGCGTGGTATCGCTCAACGGCAAAATGGTCGATGCGCCAATTATTAACCACGCGCAGATGGTGCTGGAACGCGCAGCCGCGTCCGGCGTGCGTCGTTAAGGACATAACAATGAACCAGACAGAACTTCTTCATGTGAACTACCCGCACCTGCGCGATCTGCAACCTTTCGACGGTGCTCACAGCGCGACGCCCTGGCTGGACGATATCGCCAGCAAACATCAGCGTAAACTCTGCGACTCGCTCGAACAGGCCATCGCCCGCAGCGGACTGCGCGACGGAATGACCATCTCGTTTCATCACGCGTTTCGCGAGGGCGACCGGGTCATTAACCAGGTGGTGGCAACGCTTGCCAGACTGGGTTTTAAAAACCTGACCCTCGCCTCCAGCTCCCTGATGACCTGTAACGACGCGCTGATCGAGCATATCCAGAGCGGCGTGATTACCCGTATTTACACCTCTGGGATGCGCGGCAAGCTGGCGGATGCGATCTCCCACGGGCTGATGGCGGAGCCGGTGCAAATCCACTCCCACGGCGGGCGGGTCAAGCTGCTCCAGGATGGCGAGCTGACTATCGATGTCGCCTTCCTGGGCGTGCCCTGCAGCGATGAGTTTGGTAATGCTAACGGCACTCACGGCAAATCGAGCTGCGGCTCTCTGGGCTATGCCATGGTCGATGCGCACTACGCCAGAAAAGTCGTCCTGCTGACCGAATCCCTGGTGCCGTTCCCCAATATGCCCGCCAGCCTGGTGCAGGATCGGGTGGACTACATTGTGCCGGTGGAGAGCGTTGGCGACGCGGAAAAAATCAGCGTCGGCGCGGCGCGTGTCACCAGCAATCCACGGGAACTGATGATCGCCCGCTATGCGGCGGATGTCATTGAACACGGCGGCTACTTTAAAAACGGCTTCTCAATGCAGACCGGCTCCGGCGCGGCGGCCACCGCCTGTACCCGCTTTATGGCAGATAAAATGGAGCGGAACGGGGTGAAGGCCAGCTTCGCGCTCGGCGGGATCACCGGCAGCCTGGTGGATCTGCATGAGAAGGGGCTGATCGAAAAGCTGCTGGATACCCAGTGCTTCGACGGCCAGGCGGCGGCCTCCCTGGCGCGCAACCCGAACCACGTGGAGATCTCCACCAACGTCTACGCCAATCCGGGCAGCAAAGCGGCCTGCTGCGACCAGCTGGACGTGGTGATCCTCAGCGCCCTGGAGATCGACACCGACTTTAATGTCAACGTGATCACCGGCTCCGATGGGGTGATGCGTGGCGCATCCGGCGGCCACTGCGACGTCGCCGCCGCCGCGAACCTGACGATAGTGGTCGCACCGCTGCTGCGCAGCCGTATTCCGACGGTGGTGAAACGCGTGACCACCCGCCTGACGCCGGGGGAAAGTATCGATGTGCTGGTGACCGACCACGGAATTGCGGTGAATCCGACCCGCCCGGAGGTTCGCCAGCGGCTGGAAGCGGCAGGGCTGACGATCGTCGATATCGAGGCGCTTTACCAGCGGGCTATCTCGCTGACCGGGGTGCCAAAACCCATAGAGTTTACCGACAGAGTCGTCGGCGTGGTCCGCTATCGTGACGGGAGCGTGATTGATGTCGTGTACCAGGTGAAGGAGAGCGAATAATAATGAACATGATGACGCCCGCGACTGCGGGCGTCAGCCTTGATGCCCTGCTGGCGGCGAAAGAACGCCGGGCGGCGCGTCAGGCTGACTGGCTGGAACAGTATCAGCAGCCTATTATTTCTCTTACCCTGGTCACGCCGGGTGAGGTGAAGGACAGCATTCGCTATCGCAATACCATGGGCGTGGCGTTGCAGGCCTGCGATCAGCTCCTGTGGCAAAACCGCTGGGCGATTCAGGATCGTCAGGTTCTGTGGCTGCCGACCGGGGCGGAAGCGATCTGGTCCGTGGCGCATCCTGCGGCGGAAATTAAAGCCCACTGTGCGGCGCTGGAGCAGAGCCATCCGCTGGGACGGCTCTGGGATCTGGATGTGATTTGCCCGACAAACGGCCCCGTCGGGAGGCAGTCTCTGGGCAGCGGGATGCGTTCCTGTCTGCTGTGTGATGAAGCAGCCCACGCCTGCGCCCGTTCGCGTCGGCACTCTGTAGAGCAGGTGGTGGCAAAGGTGGAGAAAATCATTGATGACTGGTTTGCTCGCGACTAAACCGCAGCCCGTCCGCATCGCTGCGCTGGCAACGCTGGCCCTGGAGGAAGAGCTGGCGTTGACCCCGAAGCCCGGGCTAGTGGACCGGGCTAACAGCGGAGCCCATAGCGATATGGATCATATACTGTTTACCCGCAGTATTGCGGCGATAGCGCCCTGGTTCAGCGTGTTTGAGGAGCTTGGCGAAGAGTATGCGCACCGGACACCGGGTGAACAGCTAAGGCTACTGCGCCCGGCGGGTATCGCCTGCGAGCAGGCAATGTTTACCGCCACCGGCGGCGTAAATACCCACAAAGGCGGGATCTTTTCGCTGGGGCTGCTGTGCGCCGCAACCGGTCGCCTGAGAGGGTTGGGCCGCGAAATTAGCGCCGATTCCCTCTGTCATGAAGTCGGGAAGATGTGCCACGGGCTGGTGGACAGAGAACTGGCCTCCCGTTCAGGGATGGCAACGGCGGGCGAACGCCAGTATCACCTGCTGGGTCTGACCGGCGCACGCGGGGAAGCGGAAAGCGGCTTTGCCACGGTACGACGCCACGTTCTGCCCGACTGGCACAAGACAAGCGGTGAGCGACGTTTACAGCGTGCGCTGCTGCAGCTGATGGCGGTTAATCCTGACAGTAACCTGGTCTCACGCGGTGGGATGGGCGGTCTGCGCTATGTGCAAACTTATGCGCAGAATTTGCTGGCGGACGGCTGGGAGAGTGAAGACCTGGTGGAGATGGACAAACAGCTGACTGCCCGGCGCTTAAGCCCCGGCGGCAGCGCAGATTTGCTGGCGGTGGCGTGGGTGCTGGCTGACGTGGCATAAAGCCCCTCCCCGCAAGGGAGAGGGAACGTCCTTAAAAATCCACCTGAGCTTTAAACGTCATACTGTTCCCGTAGACCGGGTGGGTGATGGTGAGCATTTCCGCATGCAGCAGCAGGCGCGGGGCTCGCGCCAGCGCCTCCGGGGTGGCGTAGAAACGGTCGCCGAGGATCGGATGGCCGAGCGCCTGCATATGGACGCGCAGCTGGTGTGAGCGTCCGGTGATGGGCTTCAGGCGAACGCGGGCGGTGTTGTCGTCCGCGAACTCCAGTACCTCATATTCGGTCTGCGCGCTTTTACCGGTTTCATAACACACCTTCTGCTTTGGTCGATTCGGCCAGTCGCAAATCAGCGGTAAATCCACCAGCCCCTCGGCCTGCGCCGGGTGTCCCCAGATGCGGGCCAGGTACTGTTTTTTCGGCTCACGATCGCGGAACTGACGCTTCAGCTCACGCTCAGCCGCCTTGTTCAGGGCAACCACAATCACGCCGCTGGTCGCCATATCCAGACGATGCACCGATTCGGCCTGCGGATAATCCCGCTGGATGCGGGTCATCACGCTGTCTTTATGTTCCGGAAGACGCCCCGGGACCGACAGCAGGCCGCTCGGCTTGTTGACGACCATAATATGCTCATCCTGATAGAGGATAAGCAGCCAGGGTTCCAGCGGCGGATTGTAGTCTTCCATCACCATTGACGGCTCCTGTTACTGATGGGTCACAACGATCAGACGCAGCGCGTCCAGTCGCCAGCCCGCCTGATCCAGGCTTTCCATCACCTGCTGGCGGTTGCTTTCAATCGCACTCAGCTCGTCATCGCGAATGTTCGGGTTAACGGCTTTTAACGCTTCCAGACGCGACAGTTCGGCGGACAGCTTCTCATCGGCTTCATTACGCGCCGCATCGATAAGCTGACGGGCCGCGCTTTCAACCTGGGCTTCGCCCTGTTTCAGGATCGCGTGGACATCCTGCTGAACGGCGTTGACCAGTTTGCTGCCCGTATGACGATTTACCGCGCTCAGCTGACGGTTAAAGCTTTCGAACTCCACCTGAGCCGCGAGGTTGTTACCGGCTTTATCCAGCAGAAGACGAACCGGCGTTGGCGGCAGGAAGCGGCTAAGCTGGAGCTGTTTCGGCGCCTGGGCTTCCACCACGTACACCAGTTCAAGCAGCAGGGTACCGACCGGCAGGGCTTTGTTCTTCAGCAGGGAAATGGTGCTGCTGCCGGTGTCGCCGGAGAGAACCAGATCGAGGCCGTTGCGGATCAGCGGATGTTCCCAGCTAATAAACTGGGCGTCTTCGCGGGAGAGGGCCACGTCACGGTCAAAGGTAATGGTGCAGCCATCTTCCGGCAGGCCCGGGAAATCAGGAACCAGCATATGATCGGACGGGGTCAGGACGATCATATTCTCGCCGCGATCGTCCTGGTTGATGCCGACGATATCAAACAGGTTCATGGCAAAGCTAATCAGACCGGTGTCATCATCCTGCTCGGCAATGCTGTCTGCCAGCGCCTGTGCCTTTTCGCCGCCGTTGGAGTTGATCTCCAGCAGACGGTCGCGACCCTGTTCCAGCTGCGCTTTCAGCGCGTCGTGCTGTTCGCGGCAGGTGGCGATCAGCGCATCGAAGCCATCGGTGTTTTCCGGCGCGGCCAGATACTCGATCAACTGGCTGCTGACGGTGTCATAGATGGTACGGCCGGTAGGGCAGGTGTGCTCGAACGCATCCAGCCCTTCGTGGTACCAGCGTACCAGCACCGACTGGGCGGTTTTTTCCAGCCACGGCACGTGGATCTGAATATCGTGGGCCTGACCGATACGGTCCAGACGGCCAATTCGCTGCTCCAGCAGGTCCGGGTTAAACGGCAGGTCGAACATTACCAGATTGCTGGCGAACTGGAAGTTACGCCCTTCAGAACCGATCTCGGAACACAGTAGCACCTGGGCTCCGGTGTCTTCTTCGGCGAACCAGGCCGCGGCGCGGTCGCGCTCAACGATGGACATGCCTTCATGGAAGACGGCGGCGCGAATACCTTCACGCTCGCGCAGAACCTGCTCCAGCTGCAGCGCGGTGGTGGCCTTGGCGCAGATCACCAGCACTTTCTGTGAGCGGTGGCTGGTCAGATAGCCCATCAGCCAGTCGACGCGCGGGTCGAAGTTCCACCAGGTTCCGTTATCACCTTCAAATTCCTGATAAATCTGCTCCGGGTAGAGCATGTCGCGGGCACGTTCTTCGGTACTTTTGCGTGCGCCCATAATGCCCGAAACCTTAATCGCGGTCTGGTACTGGGTTGGCAGCGGCAGGCGAATGGTGTGCAGTTCGCGTTTCGGGAAGCCTTTTACACCGTTACGGGTGTTACGGAACAGGACGCGGCTGGTGCCGTGGCGATCCAGCAGCATAGAGACCAGCTCGTTGCGTGCGGCCATTGCCCCTTCGCGATCGCTGTTGGCCGTTTGCAGCAGCGGCTCGATATCCTGCTCACCAATCAGGTCGCCGAGCATATTCAGATCGTCGTTGCTCAGCTTGTTGCCTGCCAGCAGCAGGGCAACGGCGTCGGCAACCGGGCGGTAGTTTTGCTGCTCTTCGGTAAAGCGGTCGAAATCGTGGAAGCGGTTCGGATCCAGCAGTCGCAGACGGGCGAAGTGGCTCTCCATCCCCAGCTGTTCCGGGGTGGCGGTCAGCAGCAGAATGCCGGGAATGCTGGCGGCCAGTTGTTCGATAGCCAGATATTCACGGCTCGGCTCCTCTTCGCTCCAGACCAGGTGGTGGGCTTCATCCACCACCATAATGTCCCAGCTGCCTTCGCACAGGTGTTCAAGGCGCTGCTTGTTGCGGCGCACAAAGTCCAGGGAGCAGATCACCAGCTGTTCGGTGTCAAACGGGTTATCCGCATCGTGGCGGGCTTCGGCATAGCGCTCGTCGTCAAACAGGGCGAAGCGCAGGTTAAAGCGGCGCAGCATCTCCACCAGCCACTGGTGCTGAAGGGTTTCCGGTACCACGATCAGGACGCGTTCTGCCGCGCCTGAAAGCAGCTGCTGGTGCAGGATCATCCCGGCTTCGATGGTTTTCCCGAGACCCACTTCATCAGCCAGCAGCACGCGTGGCGCATGGCGGCGACCCACATCGTTGGCGATATGTAGCTGATGCGGGATCAGGCTGGTGCGCTGGCCGCGCAGGCCGCTCCACGGCATACGGTACTGTTCACTCTGATAACGGCGGGCGCGGAAACGCAGGGCAAAACGATCCATACGGTCGATCTGCCCGGCAAACAGACGATCCTGCGGCTTGCTGAAGACTAGCTTGCTGTCGAGCAGCACTTCACGCAGGGTGATATTTGCCTCGTCCGTATCCAGACGGGTGCCAATATAGGCCAGAAGACCATTATCTTCTTTGACTTCATCAACGAGCAGCTGCCAGCCTTCGTGGCTGGTGACCGTATCACCGGGATTGAACATCACGCGGGTAACAGGGGAGTCGCTGCGGGCGTACAGGCGGTTTTCGCCGCTGGCAGAGAAAAGCAGTGTGACGGTGCGGGCATCCATTGCCACCACGGTGCCGAGCCCAAGCTCGCTTTCTGTATCGCTAATCCAACGTTGACCAGGTTTAAAAGGCATATGTTTTTGGCTCTATATCTTAAATTTCAGGCAATAGCATAATGACCGTCGGGAAGAAACGGCGGTTCGAAATAGGGTTTTGGAAATGGAAAGGGCGCTATGGTACTGGATGGCAAGGCGTTCGTCACCTGGTTGCATACGTCAAATTTATCCTGCACCAGGTTTCGACAGCCTCCATCAAAATAATCCCAGCTGCCCTGTCAGTAGTGTAGCAAAGTCATCGTCAAGGAAAGGAAGAATGCCGTCGGCCACCGGCTGTAACTGCTTGCTCAGATAGTGGTCATAATCCAGCGGTGAGGGCTGCCACTCCAGCGGCTCCGGGCCGCTGGTGGTCCAGACATATTTTATGGTGCCGCGATTTTGATACTGCGGCGGGCGTCCCAGCGACTGGTTATGCTCATCCGCCAGCCTTGCGGCCCGCACGTGCGGGGGAATATTGCGCTGATACTCCGCCAGCGGGCGGCGCAGGCGCTTGCGGTAGACCAGCTGGCTGTCGAGCTCTCCGGCCATTAGTTTATCGATGGTATCGCGGACGTACTCTTTATAAGGCTCGTTACGAAAAATCCGCAGATAGAGATTTTGCTGGAACTGCTGGGCCAGCGGGGTCCAGTCGGTGCGCACCGTCTCCAGCCCTTTAAAGACCATCCGCTGTTCTGCACCTTCCTGGATCAGCCCGGCATAACGCTTTTTGCTTCCCGTCTCCGCGCCGCGAATGGTCGGCATCAAAAAACGACAGAAGTGGGTTTCATACTCCAGCTCCAGCGCGCTGGTCAGGTTCTGCGCCTGCAGATGGCTTTGCCACCAGGCATTCACCTGTTCTACCAGCGTTTTACCGATGCGGGCGGCGTCCTCTTCGTCGTGAGCGCGTTTAAGCCAGACAAACGTCGAGTCCGTGTCGCCGTAAATCACGTCATAGCCCTGAGCTTCGATCAGTTCCCGGGTCTGGCGCATGATCGCATGGCCGCGCATGGTGATGGATGAGGCCAGACGAGGATCAAAAAAGCGGCAGGCGCTGGTGCCGAGCACCCCGTAAAAGGCGTTCATAATAATTTTCAGCGCCTGCGAGAGCGGCTTATTGCCCTGGCGTTTGGCCTCATCGCGCCCGTGCCAGATCTGGCTGACGATATCCGGCAGACAGTGGGTATCACGGGAGAAGCGGGCGCCGAGATAGCCTTCGGTGCTGTGCCGCTCGTCCGGCTGCGCCATGCCTTCGACCAGCCCGACCGGGTCGATAAGAAAGGTGCGAATAATCGACGGATACAGGCTTTTATAGTCCAGGACCAGCACCGAGTCGTACAGGCCGGGCCGGGAATCCATCACGTAGCCGCCGGGGCTGGCCTGAGGCGGCACGTCGCCGAGGTTTGGGGCTACATAGCCGACGCGGTGCATGCGTGGGAAATAGAGATGGCCGAAGGAGGCGACCGATCCGCCGTGGCGATCCGCCGGCAGGCCGTTGACCGTGGCGCGCTCCAGTAAAAAAGGCATAATGGCGGTTTTATGGAAGATGCGGGTGACCAGCACGCAGTCCTGCAGGTTATAGCGGGCGAGGGCCGGTTTGTTTTCGGCAAAACGGTGCTCGATCTCGTCCATCCGATCCCAGGGCGTGTCGCTGGCCTTGCCTTCGCCCAGCAGCTCCTGCGAAACGGCTTCGAGTGAAAAAGAGGCAAAGTTCCAGAAGGCGGATTTCAGGGCTTCGATACCGTCGATAATCAGTCGGCCGCTGGCCTGGGCAAAGAAGACGCCGTTTTTAAAGCCGTGTTCGCGCCACTCGATCTCGCTATTGCCGCGCCCTAAGCGCAGCGGGATACGGTAACGTTCGGCGTGTTTCTGTAATACCCTTAAATCAAACTGCACCAGGTTCCAGCCGATGATGACGTCGGGATCGTGCTCGGCAAACCAGGCGTTGAGCTTTTCCAGAAGCTTAGGGCGGCTGTCGACATACTCCAGATGTAGATCGCCCGCGTCAGCCGCGTTGCCATTGGCCGGGCCGAGCATATAGACGGTGCGCTGACCGCAGCCTTCCAGCCCGATACAGTAGAGTTCGCCGTGGCGGCTGGTTTCGATATCCAGCGAAACCCATTTCAGCGGCGGACGGTAGTTTGGGTTGGGCTTCATCCGGACGTTAGCCAGCGCGTCGCCACGCGGCTCGCCTTCGACCCAGACCGGTGCGTTGATAAAACGCTCCATCAGAAAACGTTCAGGCGGACGGACGTCGGCTTCATAGAGGGTGACGCCGCCTTCGCGCAGCAATTTTTCGTAGCGCATATGCTGGCGGTGGTTACGGCAATAAAGGCCGCAGACGGGCTGGCGGTGGAAATCTTTCAGTTCCAGCGGTGTCAGTCGCCAGCCGGACTCCTGGGCGAGCAATGTACGCACCTTCCCCTGCTGCGAGGCGGGGATAAAGGCGACAGATTCCTGCGGCGGCAGCGTGACGCGCAGCGGCCCCTGGTCTGTTGCCAGCCAGAAGGTGACTTCGGTGCCCTGCGGCGTATCCCGCCAGTGCCGGGTGAGTAAAAAGCCTTCTCGCGCCTGCGCCACGTTATTTTCTCTAAAAAAAAGACCAGGCCACATTATAGCCTGGTCTTATCGTTTTTACTGATTTTTTGTACAGTGTTACTGACCGTAATAAGCTTTCGCGCCGTGTTTGCGCAGGTAGTGTTTATCCAGCAATGTTTGCTGCATCTCCGGCAGATCAGGCGCGAGCTGGCGGCAGAAGATGCCCATATAAGCCACCTCTTCCAGCACGATGGCGTTGTGCACCGCATCCTCGGCGTTTTTGCCCCAGGCGAACGGGCCGTGGGAGTGGACCAGCACGCCGGGCATTTGCGCCGGGTCGATGCCGAGTGTTTCGAAGGTTTCGGCAATCACGTGGCCGGTTTCCCACTCGTAGGCCCCGTTAATCTCCGCGTCGGTCATTTTTCGGGTGCAGGGGATCGCCCCGTAGAAGTAGTCTGCGTGGGTGGTGCCGGTCGCCGGGATCGGTAGTCCTGCCTGTGCCCATATCGTGGCGTGGCGCGAGTGGGTATGCACGATGCCGCCGAGGGTCGGGAAGGCCTGGTAGAGCAGGCGATGGGTTGGGGTATCGGATGACGGCTTTTTGTTACCTTCAACCACTTCGCCGCTGGCCAGGCTGACCACCACAATATCCTCCACGGTCATCACGCGGTAATCGACGCCGGACGGCTTAATCGCAAATACGCCGTGCTGGCGGTCGATGGCGCTGACGTTGCCCCAGGTGAGGGTCACCAGATTGTGCGCCGGCAGCGCCAGGTTGGCGTCCAGCACCTGCTGTTTCAGTGAGTCGTACATCGTCTCCTCCGCAAGAATGGCCAGCTTTCGCTGGCCAGGGATACCTCTGTTAGCGGCGAGCGCCGTAATAGACTTCGTTCCAGCGCAGCGCGTCTTTCAGGGCCGGCAGGCGCGTTTCCTGGTCGATCACCACCAGTTCGATATTGTGCAGTTCGGCGAACTGGCGCATATCGTCGAGGGTCAGGGCATGGCTGAAGACGGTGTGGTGCGCACCACCGGCAATAATCCAGGCCTCGGAGGCGGTTTCCATATCCGGATGGGCTTTCCACAGGGCGTTGGCCACCGGCAGCTTCGGCAGGTCGTGCGGGGTTTTCACCGTGTCGAGGGTGTTCACCAGCAGGCGGAAACGGTCGCCGAGGTCGATCAGGCTGGCGACGATACCCGGGCCGGTTTTGGTGGAGAAGATAAGACGGGCCGGATCGGACTTGCCGCCGATGCCGAGGAACTGTACGTCGAGGATCGGTTTTTCATCCAGGGCGATGGTCGGGCACACTTCCAGCATATGCGAGCCGAGGATCAGGTCGTTGCCCTTTTCAAAGTGATAGGTGTAATCCTCCATAAAGGAGGTACCGCCCTCAAGGCCCGTCGCCATCACCTTCATAATGCGCAGCAGCGCGGCGGTTTTCCAGTCGCCTTCCCCGGCAAAGCCATAGCCCTGCTGCATCAGGCGCTGTACCGCCAGGCCCGGAAGCTGTTTCAGGCCGTGCAGATCTTCAAAGGTGGTGGTAAAGGCATGGAATCCGCCCTCCTGAAGGAAGCGTTTCATACCGAGTTCGATACGGGCGGCATCGAGCACGTTCTGGCGTTTCTCGCCGTGGATCTGCGCTGCCGCCGTCAGGCGATAGCTGCTTTCATATTCGTCCACCAGGGCATTGATATCACCGTCGCTGACCGCGTTGACTACCTGAACCAGGTCGCCGACCGCCCAGGTATTCACGGAAAAACCAAACTTGATCTGCGCGGCGACTTTATCCCCGTCGGTCACCGCCACTTCACGCATATTGTCGCCGAAGCGGACGACTTTCAGATTGCGGGTATCCTGTTTCGACACCGCCTGACGCATCCAGGCACCGATACGCTGCTGGGCGTGCTTGTCCTGCCAGTGGCCGGTGACCACCGCGTGCTGCTGACGCATCCGCGCGCCGATAAAGCCGAACTCGCGGCCGCCGTGCGCGGTCTGGTTCAGGTTCATAAAGTCCATATCGATGCTGTCCCAGGGCAGGGAAGCGTTGAACTGGGTATGGAACTGCAGCAGCGGTTTGGTCAGGATCGACAGACCGTTGATCCACATTTTGGCCGGGGAGAAGGTGTGCAGCCACACGACCAGACCGGCGCAGCGATCGTCATAGCTGGCGTCGCGGCAGATAGCGGTGATCTCATCCGGGCGTGTGCCAAGCGGCTTCAGCACCAGCTTGCAGGGAAGTTTTGCTTCCGTATTCAGGGCGTTAACCACCTGTTCTGCATGCCGGGTAACCTGCTGCAGCGCTTCCGGTCCGTACAGGTGCTGGCTGCCAATGACAAACCACACTTCATGATTCGCAAAAATTGTCATTTCGTTGTCCTTAATGGGTCAAAGTTGTCCGGCTGGCCGACGCGGCTGGCGCGGGCGTGCTGCCTGGGAGGTAATGCTGTTCCGCGCTTTCCGCCCACTGGCGATAGCGCTGATAAAGCTGTTCAAAGCGTTGAGCCTGCTCACGCCCTGGCTGGAGCGTGCTTTCTACCCGGCTGGCCATTTTTTGCTGTGCGGCAGGAATATCTGCATGTACTCCGGCGGCGACGGCGGCAAAGATGGCCGCGCCCAGGGCGCAGCACTGATCCGAGGCAACAATTTGTAACGGGCGATTAAGCACGTCGCAGCAGGCCTGCATAATCACCGGGTTTTTGCGGGCGATGCCGCCCAGCGCCATCACGTTGTTGACGTCGATCCCCTGGTCGGTGAAGCACTCCATAATGGCGCGGGCACCAAAGGCGGTGGCGGCGATCAGGCCGCCAAAGAGAGCCGGGGCGTCGGTCGCCAGGTTGAGATCGGTAATCACCCCTTTCAGCCGCTGATTGGCATTGGGCGTGCGGCGGCCGTTAAACCAGTCCAGCACCACCGGGAGATGATCGAGAGAAGGATTTTTCGCCCAGGCTTCGGTCAATGCGGGCAGGAGCTGTTTCTGGCTGGCGCGGATCGCCTCGCGCAGCTCCGGATGCTGTGCCGCCAGCTGTTCAAGCGGCCAGCCAAGGATGCGGCCAAACCAGGCGTAGATATCCCCGAAGGCGGACTGGCCCGCTTCCAGGCCGATAAAGTCCGGCACCACGCTGCCGTCAACCTGGCCGCAGATACCTTTGATAGCCCGGTCACCGACGTCGGTTTTATCGGCAATCAGAATGTCGCAGGTGGAGGTGCCGATCACTTTGACCAGCGTATTGGGCTGCGCGCCCGCGCCGACCGCGCCCATATGGCAGTCGAAGGCGCCGCCGGAAATGACCACCGTTTCCGGCAGGCCCAGACGGGTAGCCCACTCGGGGCTCAGGTTGCCGACGGGCAGATCGGCGGTCCAGGTCTCGGTGAACAGGGGCCAGGTCAGGTTCTGATTGATAATCGGATCCAGGGCGTCGAAGAAGCTGGCTGGCGGCAGGCCGCCCCAGCTCTCATGCCACAAGGATTTGTGTCCGGCGCTACAGCGGCCGCGGCGAATATCCTGCGGTCGGGTGGTGCCGGAAAGCAGGGCCGGAACCCAGTCGCACAGCTCAATCCAGGAGGCGGCGGCCTGAGCCACAGCGCGGTCCTGGCGGGTGACATGCAGGATTTTGGCCCAGAACCATTCGCTGGAGTAAATTCCGCCGATATATCGGGAGTAATCCACGTTGCCAGGCGTATGGCACAGGCGAGTAATCGCCTCCGCTTCTTCAACCGACGTATGGTCTTTCCACAGCACAAACATGGCGTTGGGGTTGTCGGCGAATTCGGGACGCAGGGCCAGGACCTGACCCTGGGCGTCTATCGGGGCGGGCGTGGAGCCGGTGCTGTCAACGCCAATACCGCGAATCTGCTGGCGCTGCGCCTCGCTCAACGCTGCCAGCACCGTTTTCAGGGCGGCCTCCATGGAGTCGATATAGTCGCGTGGGTGGTGGCGGAACTGGTTATGCGCCGCGTCGCAGTATCGCCCTTCCTGCCAGCGCGGATACCACTCCACGCTGGTGGCGATCTCTTCCCCGCTGGTGCAGTCCACCGCCAGCGCACGTACTGAATCACTGCCAAAATCGAGGCCTATTGCTATCGCCATCTGCTGCTCCATGAATGAAGAATCGGACATGGAGTAACACTAGAGAGTGGGCGTAAAAAGGGTCAGGCAGGAACCGCTAATCTTATGGATAATAATGCTATGGGTTCGTAAAGTGTGATGCCGTGCAAATATTCAATGTGGACATTTCTGTCCTCTTTATAGACACTTTTGTTGAGCCTTTTTAACGGACTTTGGTAGGCCATAAGCACAAAATTCTTTTCTGTTGCGGGGTTGGAGAGGGAATGCTCAGGCCGGTGGGTCGACCTCAGGGAAAGAGGGTAACGTGATGTGTGATATGGACAATTGGTTTCCTTTAACCCCTTCGGGAGCGCCCTGTTTATGGCTGAAACGCAAAATGATCCTCTGCTGCCGGGCTATTCGTTTAATGCGCATCTGGTGGCCGGGCTGACGCCCATCGATGCCGAAAGCTACCTCGATTTTTTTGTCGACCGGCCGCTGGGCATGAAAGGCTATATCCTTAATATGACCGTGCGCGGTGAGGGCGTCATCAACAATCAGAATAAGCAGTTTGTCTGTCGCCCCGGCGATATTCTGCTGTTTCCGCCCGGCGAGGTGCACCACTATGGCCGTCATGACGACGCCAGCGAATGGTATCACCAGTGGGTTTACTTCCGGCCCCGCGCCTACTGGCAGGAGTGGCTGAACTGGCCGACGATTTTCGCCCAGACCGGCTTTTACCGCCCGGATGAGGCGCAGCAGGCGCGCTTTGCCGAACTTTTTACCCAGATTATTGATGCCGGGCAGCGGGAAGGGCGCTATTCGGAGCTGCTGGCGATTAATCTACTGGAACAGTTCCTGTTAAGGCGTGTGGATGCGATCAACGAATCCCTGCATCCGCCGCTGGATCATCGGGTGCGCGACGCCTGCCAGTACATCAGCGATCATCTGGCGGATATTCGCTTTGATATTGCCAGCGTCGCCCAGCACGTCTGCCTGTCGCCGTCCCGGCTATCGCATCTGTTTCGCCAGCAGCTCGGCGTCAGCGTACTGAGCTGGCGAGAAGATCAGCGCATCAGCCAGGCCAAGCTGCTGCTGAGCACGACGCGTATGCCGATAGCAAGCGTGGGGCGCAACGTCGGGTTTGAGGATCAGCTCTATTTCTCACGGGTCTTTAAAAAATGCACCGGTGCCAGCCCCAGCGAGTTCCGTGCCGGGTGTGAGCTACGATAACGTACAGAAAGTCATCCGTTTTTTGTCATCAGAGTTACACTAAAAGCAGGATGTTACGCGCAGTCTGGCGAGACACAGGCTAAAACAATTGATGACTTGACGATCGGGGACCTGCTCAGCAGAATCTCCGCTTCGTTATTTGACCGGATACTTTATGGAAGCGCTGCTCGACCATTTTATTACCCAGTCTGTGGTGTATTCACTGATTGCGATCCTGCTGGTGACCTTCCTGGAGTCGCTGGCGCTGGTCGGCCTGATCCTGCCGGGAACGGTGATGATGGCCGGGCTGGGCGCATTGATCGGCAGCGGGGATGTGAATTTCTGGCAGGCGTGGCTGGCGGGGATCGTTGGCTGTCTGCTGGGCGACTGGATCTCATTCTGGCTCGGCTGGCGTTTTAAGCAGCCTCTGCACCGCTGGTCATTTCTCAAGAAGAACAAAGCGCTGCTGGATAAAACCGAACATGCGCTGCATCAGCACAGCATGATGACGATCCTGATTGGGCGTTTTGTCGGGCCGACGCGGCCGCTGGTGCCGATGGTGGCCGGGATGCTCGACCTGCCGGTGAGAAAGTTTGTTCTGCCCAACATTATCGGCTGCCTGCTCTGGCCGCCGGTCTACTTCCTGCCCGGTATTCTCGCGGGTGCCACGACCGATATTCCTGCCGATGCCCAGAGTGCGAATTTTAAATGGCTGTTGCTGGCGGCGGCGCTGCTGTTGTGGCTGGGTGCATGGCTGGTCTGGCGCCTGTGGCGCAGCGGCAAGACGAATCCCGACCGCTTAAGCCGGATGCTGCCGCGTAGCCGTCTGCTGTGGCTGGCACCAGTCATGCTCGGCGTGGCGGTGATGGCGGCGGCTGCGGCGATCCGTCACCCGTTAATGCCGGTCTATCTCGATATTCTCGGCGGCGTGATCCGCGGTCACTGACGGGAAATTCCCAGCAGGGCGGCGGCCTCTGGTGCGCCGCTCAGCAACTCGGCTGTTTTTCCATCCCAGGCAATACGCCCGTCGGCTACCACCAGCGAGCGCGGGGCGATGCGTGCCGCATCCTCAACGCTGTGCGATACCATCAGCAGGGTAAGCTGCTGCTGGCGGCAGACGTCACCCACCAGGCTTAGCATCTCCTGACGCAGCGCCGGATCGAGAGCCGAAAAAGGTTCATCCAGTAACAGTACCGGCTGCTCGCGTACCAGACAGCGTGCCAGTGCTGCCCGCTGGCGCTGGCCGCCCGACAGCTCGCCTGGAAGACGATTGAGCAGTGCCTCCAGCCCCATCTGCTGCGCGATGTTTTCCATTTTCTGCTTCTGCGCCGGGGTGAGTTTCAGGCCCGGGTGCATCCCCAGACCGATGTTCTCCTGCACCGTCAGATGGCTGAACAGATTGTTCTCCTGGAACAGCATCGATACCGGACGGCGGGCGGGCGGGGTGGTGGTGTGCGCCTGCCCGTTAATCAGGATGCTGCCGCTGGCCGGCGGCAGAAAGCCGGCAATCAGATTGAGCAGTGTACTTTTCCCGGCCCCGCTCGGGCCGAGCACTGCCACCTGTTCCCCGCGTGCAACCTCAAGGGTGAAACGCATCGGCAGATGGCGATAAAGCCAGGTGACATCAATCAGTTTTAGCATGGCGTCCCGGTAGTTTTTCAATCAGGGTAAACAGCAGCAGACAGAGGACCAGCAGCAGAAGGGCGGTGACGGCCCCGTCCTGAGTGCGATAGGAGCCCATCTGCTGATAGAGATAAAATGGCAGCGTGCGGAAATCTTCGTTACCAAATAGCGCCACCACGCCAAAGTCGCCGATGGAGAGCACGCAGGCAAAGGCCAGCGCCTGAGCCAGAGGACGTTTCAGCGCCCGCAGCTCAATGATACGCAGACGATTGAAGCCCGAGATATCCAGCGACTGGCAGAGCGTGCTATAGCGGGCGGTCACATCGCGCATCGGGTTTTCCAGCACCTTCAGAGCATAGGGGATCGCCATCAGGGCGTTGGTAAAGATCACAATGCCGTCGGCGCTCTCCGGCAGGCCGACGGTGCTGTTAAGCAGCAAAAAGAAGCCGGTGGCGAGCACGATCCCCGGCATCGCGAGGATTAACATGCCGCTGAGCTCAAGGGCCTGGCTGGCCGCCATCCGCTGACGGGCCCGCAGCTCCCGGCTGCTCCACAGCAGCATCATGGTCAGGATCACGCAGAGCAGCCCGGCGGCCACGGCGATGCGCAGAGAGGTGCTCAGCGCCTGCCACAGTGCGGGACGGGCCAGGACCTGCATTAATGTCGGGTTCAGGCCGTCAACGATCACCGCCAGCAGCGGCGGCAGCAACAGCAACAGCGCCAGGGTTATCAGCAGGGTATCGCAGACCTGGCTAAAGCGGCGGTCATCCGGATCGCGCCAGCCGGTCAGTTGCGTACTGCCCACGGCGAGGGTTTTGCTGAGCCGCTGGCTGAGCAGGACCAGGCCGAGGCAGCAGCCCATCTGGATCAGGGCCAGCATCGCCGCCCGGGCGGGATCGTAGTCGTAGCTGAGCGCCTGGTAGATCGCCAGCTCAATGGTGGTTGCCTGCGGGCCGCCGCCCAGCGACAGCACGGTGGCGAAGCTGGCGAAGCAGAGCATAAAGATCAGCGCCGCTACCGGAGCAATATGGCGGCGCAGCCAGGGCCATTCGACAAAGCGGAAAAAGGCCCAGCCGCGCATCCCCAGCTGGGCCGCGAGCTGGCGCTGCTCACCGGGGATTTGCTCCAGCACCTGCAGCAGCAGGCGGGTGGCCATGGGTAAATTAAAGAAGACGTGGGCCAGCAGGATGCCCTGCAGGCCGTAGGGCGAGAAGTGCCACTCCAGGCCGAACGCCTGACAGAGAGAGGCCAGCCAGCCCTGGCGTCCATAGACGCTAAGCAGGCCAAATACTGCCACCAGCACCGGGAGGATCAGCGTCATCGCGCACAGACGCAGCATAAGTTGTCGGCCGGGGAAACGGCGGCGATAGAGGGCGCGGGCCAGCAGAATGGCGGGCGCGACCGAGAGCATGGCCGATAAAAATGCCTGCCAGAAGGAGAAGCGCACCACGTGCCAGAGGTAGCTATCCTGCCAGACCGTCAGCCACTGGACCGATGGCGCACTGAGCCAGAGTGCGAGGAACGCGGCCAGAGCGACCGCCACCATCAGCGTGGCGGCGGTCAGCCCCGGCAACAGCCAGCCGGGAATTAACGGCTGACGGCGCGTTGCCACTGGTTAATCCAGGTCTGACGCTGGTCGGCGACCTGCTTAGAGGTAAATTCAAGGGTGGTGGCGGGCTTCGCCTGCTGTTCAAAACCGTCAGGCAGAGCGACGTCCGTCACCGGATACATCCAGTTGCCGGTCGGGATCGTATTCTGGAACGCCGGGGTCAGCATAAAGCGCAGGAATTTTTCCGCCAGTTCAGGCTGTTTGCTGGCGGCGGTACGCGCTGCGACTTCTACCTGCAAATAGTGCCCTTCGCTAAAGTTTGCCGCGGCGTACCGGTCTTTTTTCTCTTCAATGACGTGGTAGGCCGGGGATGAGGTATAGCTCAGCACCAGGTCGCCTTCGCCCTTGAGGAACAGGCCGTAAGCTTCGCTCCAGCCTTTGGTGACGGTGACGGTTTTTGCCGCCAGCTTTTGCCAGGCTTGCGGGGCGTTATCCCCGTACACTTTCTGCATCCACAGCAGCAGGCCAAGGCCCGGCGTGCTGGTGCGCGGATCCTGATAGATCACCCGCCATTTTTCGTTGCTTTCCACCAGCTCTTTCAGGCTTTTCGGCGGGTTTTTCAGTTTGGTTTTATCGTAGACAAACGCAAACCAGCCGTAATCAAAGGGAACAAAAGTGTCGTTTTTCCAGCCGCCCGGTACTTTCACCGTATCGGTGGCAATACCGCTGGGGGCGAAGAGTCGGGTTTGCGTTGCCGCTTCCAGCAGGTTGTTATCCAGGCCCAGCACCACGTCGGCCTTGCTGTTTTTACCTTCCATCCGCAGACGGTTAAGCAGGGAGACGCCGTCCTCCAGTGCCACCAGCTTTAGCTCGCAGTCACAGTCGGCTTCAAAGGCTTTTTTCACCGCCGGTCCCGGGCCCCAGTCGGCGGCGAAGGAGTCGTAGGTGTAGACGGTCAGAACGGGTTTTGCGAAGGCGGGCGCGGCAAGCAGCGCCAGCAGGGGAAGTAATTTTTTTAACACTTTGCACCTCAAAAAAGGGTGGCAAAGGATTTTGAGTGCCAGCCTCAAATCCCTTCGCCGGCGTTATCCGGATCAGGTTCGACGGGTATTATCTCAGCACGTGCACAAGGCACAGCACCCCGTTGAGTACGGCGGTATTGTAATGAGTTCGTCACTATTACGAAAGTGTTAACAGCGCGTTCACCCGTTGTCAGACCTGTTACGGATCCGGCGGCGCAAACCAGGCGGATTTAAAGTCGAACCAGCCCAGGGTATTCATGCGCAGCCCGCGCATGCTGCGCTGACCCTGAATCAGCAGCCAGTGGTGGATCAGCGGCATGATGGCCCGCCCGGCCAGCAGTTGCTGGCACCAGACGGCCAGGTTTAGCTCCCCTGAGCGCCAGCTTGCCGCATCCTGCTGCCAGTCGATGGGAATGCAGTTCTGGATCAGCGGGACTTCATAGAGATGGGAGAAGAGCGAGAAGTCGAGCGGCAGCGTAAAGTTGGCGCTGTTGAGCCAGATATCGCTGACGATGTCGCCGCTGTGCCACTCATCGTAATCCACCTCGTTAATCTCCAGCCGGACCTGATGTTCGGCCAGCAGCAACGCTATCAGCCTGGCAATCGCGCGATGCTCGACATGTTCGCGGTAGAACGTGAGGGTGATGGATTCCAGCCCGGCGGGTTTCTCGCCTTTACCCGCATGGGCGTGGTGCCAGCGCGGCAGCATGCCGTAGGCCGGGAACCAGTACTCCCGGTACTGCTCATCCGCATGATAGAGCAAATTGGCCGGAGCCAGAATCTGGCTCAGCCAGTCGCGCACCTGGGCGTTGACCCCGCGTGGAGAGCGGGCGTCAAAGAGCAGATAGTAGCAGCCCTCTTCCAGCCGACTTTCCACCGCTTTTTCGCTGTTTTTTTCCGGGCCTTCCAGCATCAGTCCGCCGCTCAGCTCTTCGCCAATTTCCGGCAGGACCCAGACATTGACCTCGTCGATCAGCGCCCGGTAGCCAAAGTAGTCGTCAAAGGCGTGAATTTTGAGCTGGTTCTGGTTATTGCGAACCACCGCATAAGGGCCGGTGCCGACCGGCTGGCCGGAGAAGTTGCTCATGGTCGGCCACTCCCGGGGCAGGATCATCGCGGACGTACTGCCCATCAGCCAGGGAAGCCAGTTATCCGGCTGGTTAAGATGAATATCCAGCGTCCAGGCGGTGGGGGAGACAATCTGCGTGATATGCGAGTAGAGCGGCAAGGCGCTGATTCGCTCCAGGGAACCGATCACATCTTCGATTTCCAGCTCCCGCCCGTGATGAAAATGGATGCCGGGACGCAGGTAAAAGCGCCAGTGCAGGGGGGAAAGCTGCTGCCAGTGGTGGGCGATATCCGCCTCCAGTTCCCCGTTTTCCTCATTTATTCGCGTCAGCGCGCTGAAAATTTGCCGGGCAATATGGGTTTCCGAGCGGCGCAGGGCGCTGCCGGGCAGCAGGTTTTTCATCGGCCGATAGTAGAGAACGCGCAGAATATGGCGTCCCTGACGAAAGCTGCGCCCGAGATGGGAAACCAGCATCTGGCGCACCGTGGCTTTATCCCCGACCAGCTGCACCAGCTGCTCAATTTTATCCTGCTCCAGCAGGTCTTCCGCACGCTGTTGCTGGAGCGCCAGGCCCGTATAGAGGAAGGTTAAGCGCGAACGCTTACCGCGCCCGGCTTCAGCTTCCCACAGCAGCCAGCCGCGTTCCTGCATGGTATTGAGCAGGGTACGCATATGACGCCTGGAGCAGCTGAGCAGCTCCGCCAGTTCGTTAAGGGTGGTTTCCTGCGACCGGCCATCGCAGCACTGCCACAGGCGGATAAACTGTTGTTGCAGACGCGCTGAAGACATAAAAGGGGAACTCCCGGAAAATACTCAGCAATTTATTTCTCCTCATATTAAGCCAATAATGGATTTCGATGAAGCGAGGAGATGGGTTATGAAGAAGTCATCTGCACGTCAGTTTTACCTTCACTACTTTACTGCAACACGTCGCACGGGCTGGTTAACCGGTCTGAGCGCACAACAGCGGCTGAAGATGCTGGAAGATCTGATGCAGTGGAGCGTCACTTCACCGACTTCTGACCGTTAACTTGCGAATTCACATGTGTGACTGAGTATTGGTGTACAACACCCGCCAGCAAAAACTTTTTTGCTGGCTTTTTTCGTTTATCATGCAAGCGTTTATGCCTTTCTCTGCAAGGGATCTCTTATGCTGTGGTTAGCAACAATGGGCCGTCGCCTGAACGGCGTTTACGCCTCTTTTATGCTGGTAGCCTTTATGATCGGCGTTGCCGGTGCGCTACAGGCACCGACGCTGAGCCTGTTTTTAAGCCGTGAAGTGGGCGCTGAGCCTTTCTGGATCGGGCTGTTTTATACCATTAACGCCATCGCCGGTATTTTGATTAGCCTGTGGCTGGCAAAACGCTCCGACAGTCAGGGCGATCGCCGAAAATTAATTATGTTCTGCTGCCTGATGGCCGTCGGTAATGCGCTGCTCTTCGCCTTCAACCGCCACTATCTGATCCTCCTGACCTGCGGTGTCCTGCTGGCTTCGCTGGCGAATACCGCCATGCCGCAGCTGTTTGCCCTCGCCCGTGAGTACGCCGACAGCTCTGCGCGGGAAGTGGTCATGTTCAGCTCGGTGATGCGTGCCCAGCTCTCGCTGGCGTGGGTGATTGGCCCGCCGCTGGCCTTTACCCTGGCGCTGAACTACGGCTTTACCATTATGTTTTCCATCGCCGCCGGGATCTTTATCCTCAGCCTGGCGCTGATAGCCCTGACGTTGCCATCCATGCCGCGAGTCGCTCAGCCAACGGAAAGTGACACTATTCCGACCAGCGGCTGGAAAGATCTTAACGTGCGGATGCTGTTTATCGCTTCGACGTTGATGTGGACCTGCAACACCATGTACATCATCGATATGCCCCTGTGGATCAGTAGCGAGCTGGGGCTGCCGGATAAACTGGCCGGTATCCTGATGGGCACGGCTGCGGGGCTTGAGATCCCGGCGATGATCCTCGCCGGTTACTACGTCAAACGCTTCGGTAAACGGCGGATGATGGTCTCGGCGGTAGCCGCAGGCGTGGTGTTCTATACGGGGCTTATCTTCTTCCACGGTCAGACGGCGCTGCTGGTGCTGCAGCTGTTTAATGCGATCTTTATCGGTATTGTCGCCGGGATCGGGATGCTGTGGTTCCAGGATCTGATGCCGGGCAGAGCCGGAGCCGCCACCACCTTATTTACCAGCAGCATTTCCACCGGGGTGATTCTGGCGGGTGTGATTCAGGGGGCGCTGGCGCAGAGTTTCGGCCACTTCTCGGTCTACTGGGCAATTGCCGCCATTTCGCTGGTTACTCTGCTGATGACCTGTAAGGTGAAGGACGTATAAGGGATCACAGGCTACAAGATGAATGGCACAATCTGATACTGCAGGCGGTGACGTCGCATCATCGAGCGAATACCAGAAATCTGGAAAATTACTACCAGATTTCTGGCGCATCCGTTTTTATCGTTCAGCGAGTTATAATTCTTTACTCTATGTTTCCGCCAATATTTGCTGACGTGTCTGGCGCTCCTTTTATAGGAACTGATGCTGTTTTGATTTGTACAAATTCTGAATTGTCAAACGAAGCAAATACTCTCATCGTGGCAGTACCTGAATCGTCGTGCCAACAATGATGGTAAAGTTTGACCAAATTTGCCCAATTGGTGGTATTCGCCGTATCAGTTGTCACTTTATTATCGAGTGAAGCATACTTTACCGGATATTTAGTATCATCATTTCCACCAACGATGTTTATTTTTGCATCAACATAAGCACTTACTGGCGCTAACAGGGTTTTGTTACCCGTATTCAGGTTTACAGACCCTTCAACCATCCAGTTACGAGAACTCTGCGTCAAATCCCAAACACAGTCATCTTCTGCTTTTTCTGGCGGCGTCTCATCATTAGAAGTGAACACATAATAACTGCCGACTATCAACGATTTAATATCACTAACGCCAGGTTTGGAAACTGTTACCGTTTTTTCCACAGTAGACTGTAATCCGTGTCCTCCTGTAGCGACAATGCTCACTTGTAGCGTTTTTCCCCAGAAAGCTTTGTTCGCATTAATATCCGTAACATCACCAATTACTTTATCAGCTTGCTGATTACTCAGTATATTTCCATTGGAATCAAGGACACGAATCTCCACCTTTGACGGTTTAATGGTAAAGTCACTGGTGTCTGCACTCCAGGTAGCCTGTGCGTAATCTTTTTCAAATATCGGTGTCCAGTTGCCGTTGCTAGTAGGTGTTCCACCGTTGCTTATATGTTGCAATTTTGTGAAATTCAGTGTGGGTTTGCCATAAACAATAACGTTATAGTCAGCACCACTTTCCTCATAGTAATCATTATTCACTACCGTTAACCGAATCTGGGTGGTTCCGTGACTAATGGCCGTCTGAAGGCTTCCGTTGCTTTCGACATTAATCACATTATCGTTACTCGAACTCCATTTAAGCTGTGCCTCAGAGGTCAGGTTTTGTTCAGGATTTTGAGGAGTAAAAGTTTCGTTATCATTTAACTCAACTTTGGGCTCAGCAAAGGAAAGTTTAACAATACCTTTTGACAGGTTATAAGGCACTGAGGCCTGCGACGCTTCAAATTGGTCTGTTTCAGGTGTAGACACTATCATGATGGCATTACCAGGTTTTACGTTGGTAATTTTTCCATCTTCGTCAATGGCAGCGATTTTCGTATCATTACTTTCATATTTTATTGTCAGAATACCCCTGGCGTCCGGGTTGCCAACGTTAACGGTGACAGTATGAACAGTATTTTCCCCCCACGAGGCATTAATGGCGTTTTCAGCGGGGGTTGTCTTAGGATCCGCTTTAGACACATTGAGTGTGTATGATGCCATCGCCTGATTGTACTGCTCGTTCCCCGGCGTATAGACCGAAACTCTTATGCTACCTGATTTTAACAGAGTGACCTTCCCATTACCGTCAACAGTGGCCACGCTGGTATCTGAACTCGACCATTTCTGCTCCACACCTTCAGGCATACCGCGTACCGCCTGAGATCCAGTGAAGCTTCTCGTCCATGTCACTGGCTGTTCAGCATTATCAAACCGTAGATCTGGTGTAATAGAACCGACAGTAACTGTAACGGGGTTTCCCACCGTTGTACCGTCAACCTGGGCATTAAGAGTAACCGACCCTTTGGTTGTCGCGGTCCCTGTCGCCATATATTTTCCATTCTGCTGGTCCTGAACCTGACTGAGTTTAAAGCCCGCCAGTACATCTGCCCCCTGAATGGTCACCGTTTTCCCCGTGACCGGATTGCCGTAACTGTCTTCAAGGCTGGCTGTGAATGTTACCGTATCCTTGCCGTCAGAGCCGATACTGGTTTTGTCTGCACCAAAGGCCGCCTTTTTTACTTCTCCAGCTATCACGGCAACGTTATCTGCCTGCATATGGTTATCGATATCAAGATAGGCGGTCATCTGGAGTTGGCCCGCATTGTGGCTTTTCACCGTTGTGGTTGCGACACCTTTCTCATTGGTGCGCGACGTCGGATCATAATTTTCCGCCTGACCACGAAGCTGCCAGGAAACCACCACATTTGTTAATGGGTTCCCCTGTGTGTCAGTGACCGTGGCACTGTAGGTCACCCCCTTCGTATCACCGGCTACCAGTGTGGTTTTATCCGGGCTGACAGCCGATAATTTCCAGCTGTCTGTATCGCCTTTCACCGTCAGTGTCCGGCTCTTTTTCAGCGTAATGTTACCCACTTTAGCCGTAAGTGTGGCGCTGCCTGCCTTGTTGCTGGTCACCGTCATTGTATAGTGGCCAAGCGCGTTGCTGCTTTCCTGACTTTCGCTGACGTACACGTTGTTGTTATCGCTTTGACCGCTGACACTTTTCCCTGCAAGGAGATTGCCATTACTGTCTCGTAACGTCAGGGTTAGCGTTGCGGTTTCTTTTCCTGCAGCAATGGCTGAAGGGGAAAGTGTCAGCTCTGAGCGATTCTCATCCACATCACCGGCACTGAATATCACATCAGGAGCCGGTGTAGTACCTGACAGAAGAATGAGATCCACTTTGGCAGTACCTACGAGCGCTCGGGTCAGCGTGACGCGGGCAGTGCCGGCGTCATCTGTACGTGTCAGCTGTGAACTGAGCGAGCTCCCGTCATTTGCGCTCCAGGTGACCGGGATACCCGCTCCCAGAGCATTCTCGTTAGCGTCGGTCAGTACCGCTGTATATGTTACAGAACCGCCCACCGTGGCAGAAGCCGGTGTCACGCTAATGCTGCCTTTGACTTTAGCCGTACTATTATCTGCATTGAGCGTGAGTGAAGCGGTATGGTTGATGCGGATATTGCTCACATCCGCGCTGATCTGTGTGGTTCCTGATTTTTTACCCGAAACAGTTGCCTCGTAGACGCCAGTCGACACCTCTGTGAAGGCGGATATGTTCATTTTGAGGTCAGGCGCAAAATTTGCGTTTACCTTATCCTTGAGACCGGTCAGTAGATTGCCCTCAGCATCCCGGACAGTGACGCTGAGAGTGGCCATTTCTTTTTCTGCGATAATGCGAGAAGGAGAGAGACTGAGTGAAGATTTATCCGCACTGATATCACCGACTGTGAAGTTGACGACTTTATTTGCCTTAACAGGCGAACCACCACCCAGCATAGCAGACACCCACGCTGTACCGGCAGTGCGACTGCTTAACGTAATTTCAGCCACGCCGTTCTCATCAGTACTGCTCAGGCTTGAAGAGAGCTTGCCCAGAGTAGTACTCCAGCCCACGGCAACGCCTTTAAGCTTTGTATTGCCGTTTTTATCCTTAATTTGTGCTCGGATTGTCACGGGTTCCTGTCCATCGGCCTTAGCCGTGTCTGCGCCGGAGATCGCCACACTAGCAATCTGCGCAGAATCCTGGTTTGCTAAAAGAGCCAGTGGCGTCTGCAGGTTAACCGTCCCGCTTTGCGCCTGCAGTGTCCATATTCCTTCGTTTTTTCCGGTAAACTCAGCCTGATAGACACCATCTCCCTTTTCAACTTGTGTAAAATGGATGCCTGATTGACTATCTGTCTGCCAGTCGACGCTCTTTCCTGCTACCGGGTTATCCCATTTATCCCGAAGAATAAGTGAAGCTAAGGCTTTTGATTTACCGTCAGCGGTAATGGACTGCGGAGAAACGGAAAGCTCACTATGCTCGCCGACAGGCTCCCCGGGCCCAAAATCAACCTGCGCCGAACCTTTGTGTCCATTATAAAGTACGGCAGAGACCGTAGTCAGTGCCTCTTGTGTTCCCCACAGTTTTACCGTTGCCTGGCCTTTCTCATTGGTCTGACTGACTGTATCGCTTAACTGATTGTGAGTGGTTTGCCATGCCACACTCGTTTCGGAAACGGGATTATTATCTCCATCAAGAACGGTGGCCGTCAGTATGATTGGTTGAGTTTGTCCTGCCGTTGTCGATGTTTTGTCTGGAGCGACAGTCACATTGGCTGTCTGCTCATCGGGTAGTGCCTGTAGGGATAATGATTTCTCAGTGCCTTTACCAGAAGAGGCGGAAACAGTCACCTGGCCTGCATAGTGGGTGCTCAGGGAGGCGGAAGCAATACCATTGGGATCGGTTACCGGACGTGCAGGGATAATTTCCGCCTTATTGCCGTTGCTGAGCGTCACTTCCACCCCAGAAAGTGGGTTGCCGTGGGTGTCTGTTACGCTGACGGTTAGTGTTGCGATGTCTGTGCCATTGGCCGTCAACGTCTGTTTATTGCTGGTCAGTGTTTTAATAACAGGACTCTGCTTGTCAGCAATAAAGGTAAACGGAGAGGCTGGTTTTGATGACGCATTTGTAGATGCGGTCACGACGACGTCACTGTAGGCTCGCGTACTGGCGACTTCAGCTTCTGCTATTCCTTGTTCAGAGGTCAGAGTTTGTGGCTGTTTAAAGGATACGATGCTGTTGTCCTTGTTGGATTTCCAGTCAACAGGAATGCCGGAAAGAGGGTTGCCATTCTGGTCCTTAATGAGCGCTCTGAATATCACAGCAGTTACACCGTCAGCGACCCCGGACGCAGCAGTCGTATCAACTGAGGTTACAATGGCCGTCGCATTATTGCCGGTAAAGGTGGTCTCCTTTGAGGCTGACTGGTTGTTCACTCTGCCAGCCACGTGCGAAATGCCGGCAACGGTACTGGTCGTGGTGGTGGTGACCATACCCTGGGTATCCGTTTTGACTTTTTCCTCAGCGAGAACTGCGCCATTATCTGCGCTGAATGTCACCAGGACGTCCGGTACAGCATTACCCTTTGCATCAGTCACCCGGGCAGATATGATTTTTTCTGTCTTCCCGTCAGCCAGGGAGACATCAG
>DATEKR010000225.1:0-4662 GCA_035277345.1 Enterobacteriaceae bacterium | reverse complement strand
TTAACCTGAGAGCGGACTTCCCTTCTGCAATCACAATGGAACCTCGTCATGTTTGAGAACATAACCGCTGCCCCTGCCGACCCTATTCTGGGCCTGGCCGATCTGTTTCGTGCCGATGACCGAGCCGGGAAAATTAACCTCGGTATCGGGGTGTATAAAGATGAAACCGGTAAAACTCCGGTTCTGACCAGCGTTAAAAAAGCCGAACAGTATCTGCTGGAAAACGAAACTACCAAGAACTACCTTGGCATCGATGGTATTCCTGAATTCGGCCGCTGCACGCAGGAGCTGCTGTTCGGCAAGACGAGCACCATTGTGACGGATAAACGCGCCCGTACGGCGCAAACGCCTGGCGGTACCGGCGCCCTTCGCGTCGCGGCCGACTTCCTGGCCCGCACGACCGACGTCAAACGTGTCTGGGTCAGCAACCCGAGCTGGCCGAACCACAAGAGCGTCTTTAACGCGGCCGGGCTGGAAGTACGCGAATACGCCTACTACGACGCCGCCAGCCATGACCTCGACTTCGACGCGCTGCTGGCCAGCCTCAGCGAAGCCCAGGCCGGTGACGTGGTGCTGTTCCACGGCTGCTGCCATAACCCGACCGGGATCGATCCGACCCTTGAGCAGTGGCAAACCCTGGCTAAACTGTCGGTAGAAAAAGGCTGGCTGCCGCTGTTCGACTTCGCCTACCAGGGTTTTGCACGTGGTCTGGAAGAAGACGCCGAAGGCCTGCGCGCCTTTGCAGCCCTGCACAAAGAGTTGCTGGTTGCCAGCTCCTATTCGAAGAACTTTGGCCTGTATAACGAGCGCGTCGGTGCCTGTACCCTGGTTGCGGCGGACAGCGAAATCGTTGACCGCGCCTTTAGCCAGATGAAATCCGCGATCCGCGCCAACTACTCCAACCCGCCAGCGCACGGTGCGGCGGTAGTGGCAACCATTCTCAGCAACGATGCCCTGCGCGCCCTCTGGGAGCAGGAGCTGACGGATATGCGCCAGCGCATTCACCGTATGCGTCAGCTGTTTGTGAATACCCTGCAGGAGAAAGGCGCCAGCGGCGACTTCAGCTTTATCATCCGCCAGAACGGGATGTTCTCGTTCAGCGGCCTGAGCAAAGAGCAGGTGCTGCGTCTGCGTGAAGAGTTTGGGGTCTACGCGGTCGCTTCCGGTCGCGTGAACGTCGCCGGGATGACGCCGGACAATATGGCTCCGCTCTGTGAAGCCATTGTCGCCGTGCTGTAAGCACAAACGGCAGGCATTAAAAAAGGTCGCTGAGCGACCTTTTTTTATTTACCGCGTTGATTTACCAGACGGGCATTTCATCCTGCAGGAACGGGTTAGTGAGTCGCTCCTGGCCCAGGGTGGACATTGGACCGTGGCCCGCAATAAAGGTCACGTCGTCGCCCAGCGGCAGCAGCTTACGCTTGATGGAGTCGATAAGCTGGCTATGGTCGCCACGCGGGAAATCACTGCGCCCGACTCCACCTTTGAAAATCACATCTCCGGACACCAGCAGGCGTGAGGCATCGTCGAAGAAGACAATATGCCCCGGCGTATGTCCCGGACAGTGCAGCACCTGCAGACTAATATTGCCGACGCTGACCTTATCGCCTTCCTGCAGCCAGCGATCCGGCGTCAGAGGCTCACACTCGTCAAGACCAAACATACGGCTTTGGGCAGGTAACCCTTCCAGCCAGAACTCATCTTCTTTATCCGGTCCGATAATCGGCACGCCGTAGTGCGCTGCCAGCTCTGCGGCCGCGCCGACATGATCGAGATGACCGTGAGTCAGCAGGATCTGCATCAGGGTGACGCCGCTGGCTTCCACTTCCTGTTTGATTCGCTCTGCATCGCCGCCGGGATCGACCAGCGCGGCAAGACGGGTTTGTTCACACCAGATTAATGAACAGTTCTGCGAAAAGGCGGTAACCGGAATAATGCGATAGTTCATGCTGCTCCTGATTCGTTACCAGTGCCGTACCGGCCCGGTATCAATATGCACAAAGTTGCTCGAAGGGTAATATCCTACACCACCCGCCTTCAGAGACAACGCAGCTTTGCGAACATTGCTTAACGAAATGCCGTCAATATGGAAATCCATTGCCTGGCCTTTGGTGTGATAGCTTTTTTTCGCTACCCCACGGCTATGGGAACGTAATTCGTTATTAGTATCGAGCGAGCGATAACCGGAAATGAGCTGGACCGGCTTATGCGTACCGATCAAAACCTGCAGGCGATAAATCTGATCGAAAAGTTTCGGATCGATGGTTTTCATTTTATTCGCACGGTAGTCGCGGAAAAAATGATTAAGCCTGGATAATTCATCCTGAATATAGCCCCGACCATCAAAGAACTCGGCTTTAATAGATTCACCGGTATTCAGATTACTGAGCGTCAAAATACGCGGGCGTGGCGTGGAAAGCGTGGCAAATGCTGGCGTCGGTAGAATAGCGGCCCCGAGGGCAACGCCACCTAACGCCAGCAGTTTGCGGCGGTTAGCGTCAAATTTGTCCATGATAATCAGGTCTACAAGTAAGTGTTGGTCATTTATGCACCCTTGCGCACAAAAGGCACCTTACCGGGCAATAAAAGCGACGTCAAGGCGGCCTGTCCCGGCTGAGTACGAGCGACAGCCCGCACTCAACCGTATTTAGGACAACAAAGCCGGCTGAACTGCTTAATTTATCTGATTAATTGTTCTGCTTTCTGCAGGATCTGTGCACCCGATCGCGCAGTCAGATCGTAATTGTAAATATCTGTTCGATACTGAGTCCGCCCGTCTTCGCCAACGAAGGCAGTCATATAGTACAGATTAACCGGTATGTTCTGGCGAATATTCACGTAGCGGGTATCGCCCTGTTTAAGGGTGTCGGATATCCGCACATCGTTCCATCCCGCATCACCCAGCAGCATATTGGCAAGCTCCGAAGCCTTGTTCACGCGCACGCAGCCTGAACTCAGCGCCCGGGCATCGCGGCTGAACAGATTATGGTTCGGCGTATCATGGAGATAGATAGCATCCGAGCTTGGCATATTAAACTTATAGCGGCCCAGAGAGTTCTGCGCGCCCGGAGCCTGCTGGAAGCGGAACGGCAGGTTTGACGGGCTGATGGTATTCCAGTCCACCATCCAGGGATCGATGACAGCCGCGTTGTTGCTCCAGCCGCGCAGCACCGTATAGCCGTGGCGCTCAAGGTATCCCGGATCGTTCCAGACCTTGGGCAAAATATCTTTTCGCGCCAGCGTCGGCGGCACGTTCCACGGTGGGTTCACCACCACATTATTCAGGGCACTGCTCATCATCGGCGTTTTACGATCGGGGCGACCGACGATCACCCGCGAGTCGAGCACCGGGTTGCCATCCTGATAATAGACCAGAGAATAGGCCGGGATATTCACCATAATACCGGTGGACACTTTGCCCGGCAGCAGCCGCAGCCGCTGAATATTCAGCGCCAGAACGCCCGCCCGCTGAGCCGGTGAAACGTTCAGCCACTCACGCGTTGCCGGGCCAATCGCACCATCGGCACCCAGTCCCTGCCATTTCTGAAAACGCTTAACGGCCTCGACAAGTTCGCGGCTATAGGCGCCCGGCTTCGGGGCTTTCTTCTTCTCAGCGGAGGGACTGACGACAGGAGGATTATCACCCGGTAGCACGATATTCGGCTGTGCTGCTGTCTCAAGCATCCCGGTACGCTGCAGGATCTCCTGTAGTGCGAGGATGTCCTGGCTTTGCTGCCCCGGCCGCAGCGTGGTGGTTGCGGTCAGTTGCGGCCAGGGACGCGAATCGGCAACCAGCGCCTTCAGGGACTGGTGCATGGCTTCATACTGCGGATGCTGCGGGGTCAGTCGCGCAATAAACTGCGGCAGCTCGCCTTTATCAAACGCCAGCTGCCACTGGTTAATCGCCGACAGCGGCGGCGTCGCCAGGGCATAGGGTTTTTCGCTGTAAAGCCAGCGCTGGCCTTTCAACGCAATCCCGGTGACGTAGTGCAGATAGCCCATCATGGCATCAGACAGCACGACGTCCCGCGCCATTCCCGTGACGGTTGGGTCGGTCAGCAATTCAACCCAGGTGGTGAACTGAGGCTGAAAACCGGCGATAGCCAGCTCCGCCAGCTGCTGCTGGAAGGCCTGTACCGCATCGCGGTTTTCCCACAGGGGTTTCATTTCGCGGGCGGCATAGAGTGAAGCCAGCGAGTTCATATAAACGGGCGTGTAGCCGGCGGGAAGCTGAGACTGAATTTGCGCACGCGTATTTGCCGGCGTCTGGTTTTGCGGATAAGGCTGAACGCCAGCCAGCATTGCCACCGCCGCAGACTGCTGCATCGGCCAGGCAAAAGCCGCGCCGCTCGCGTCCGGCAGGGCGGAACCGTCGGCAGGGATCTGCTCAGGCTCATCGGCTTTAACGATGAAAAACAGCGGAGCCAGGACGAATGCCAGCCCTGCACTCAACGCTGACAGCCGATACGCATACTTCTTGTTAAGCCACATCCTTGCCCCCGGTAAATTCAATGTTGCCTTTTTATCAGGCTTATTCCCAAGTATATAAACAAAAAAAAACGTTATCTTTACATGGTGTAAAGATGCTTAAAGATAATACGTCTATTAAAAAGAATACAGAGCAAAAAAAAGCGGCTTTACCGCCGCTTTTTCTTCAGTTAG
>DATEKR010000224.1:0-4244 GCA_035277345.1 Enterobacteriaceae bacterium | reverse complement strand
AAACTCCAGCTTGAAGTCGACCAGGATCAGGCCCGCATCGTCGAACAGTTTTTTCAGCACGTCATTGGCTTTGTAGGTCAGTTCCTTCATGCGGGCCAGGCTCTCTTTGTCTACCCAGCCAAAGGTTTCGCAGTAGGATTCATTGACCATAGGATCGTGCATGGCGTCGTTTTTCAGGAACATATCAAACAGCGGCGGGTTTAACTCGATGCCCTCTTCAATCCCCAGACGCTTGACCAGTGAACCGGCTGCACGGTTGCGCACTACGCACTCTACCGGCACCATATCCAGCTTCTTCACCAGGCATTCAGTATCGGAAAGCAGCGCTTCCATCTGGGTCGGGATACCGGCTTCTTCCAGTTTTTGCATAATGAAATGGTTAAACTTGTTGTTCACCATGCCCTTACGGTCAAACTGCTCAATACGCGCGCCATCCCCTGCTGACGTATCATTGCGGAACTCGAGTACCAACAGATCCGGGTTTTCGGTGCTGTATACGGTTTTCGCTTTGCCACGATACAACTCAGCTTGCTTTTGCATCTTTATTACTCCAGGTGTGATACCCGCCGTCGTTCACGCGATCCGGTGAGTGAAATTAACTAGAAAACACCGCTATTCTATCGACGCAAACGTGTGCGTCAATGATCATAAAAAAAGGCCGGTTAAACCGGCCCTCTTATTTACTTGCTGAATGCAGCCTGGAAGATAGCAACCAGGGCGTCATTCTGCGACTGCGTCAGGGTGTGACCTTTCGGATCGATAAACTGCAGGCTGCTGCGGTTATCGAGATCGCCGACCTGAAGCTTATATTCACCCGCTGCCAGTCCCGGATCGCGCGCGCCCAGTTCCTGCCAGGTGCTGTCAGACTGCGGTTTGTAGGTGACGACCATGCTGCCCGTAGAACGGGTGTTGTCGGTCACTTTCATACCGGCTTTTTCCAGCGCGGCAGGCAGACGCTGCCAGACCAGGTTAAACGGACCGCGTACAACCAGCATTGGCAGACCGGTGTCATCCGCTGCGCTCTGTACGTCCAGGGTCGCGGCACTGCGGCTATCGGCAGCGTTCTGTGCGTCGGTGACGGTTTTATCCAGACCGGCAGAGATCACGTTCAGCATTTCAGAGCTGTAGCGCTGCAGCGATGCGGCATCGGCAACCGGTTTTTCAGCCTGCTCCAGGTTGATCAGTTTGACCACCACGGCCTGCTGATACCCCTGCGGCTTCACCGAGATTTGATAACGACCACGGTACTGCTGGTCTTCATCCAGACGGTTCCACTGGACCCAGTCCGTTGTCAGCGTCTGGCTGGCATCATCACGTTTCGCAATGCTGTAGTTTTGTGCTGTCACAATGCTGGCCACCTGCGGCCACAGATTGCCGCTACGGCCACTTTCCACCAGCAGCGTCGCGGTATCACCGGTAAACTGGGTGCGCGCACCGTTTACCAGAGCCAGCGGCTGTGCCGGTGGACGAATATCCAGGCCCTTGCCGACAGCGCCGCTGCCGTTAATTACCGGAATGTGGTAGTCGCCGTTTTCGACCGGCAGGATCATGCCTGCTGGCGCATGAAGTTCTGCGAGCGGTGCTGCCTCCAGATAGGATTCATCCCCGCTGACCTGGCGTTTGTAACGCGAGTCGGAACTACAGGCGGCGAGCAGCATAACAAGCGAAACACCCGCAACCTTCACCAGGTGCGACTTCTGTACTGAGTAAGCCATCAAATCTCCCTAAAACTTTACAGCAATCCGGCATGCTTAAGCGCCGCCGCAACGATGTCACGACCCTGTGCGGTAATCGGCGTCATCGGCAGGCGCAGCGTATCGGTCGCCACAAGACCCAACTCCTTACATGCCCATTTCACCGGGATAGGATTGGGTTCGACAAATAATTTATTGTGCAGCGGCATCAGACGGTTGTTAATCACCCGCGCTTCGCTGAACTGTCCGGCCGCGGCCAGTTTACACATTTCAGCCATATCGCGCGCGGCAACGTTAGCGGTTACGGAGATAACGCCGTGGCCACCGAGCTGCATAAAGTCCAGCGACGTCGCATCATCACCGCTGAGCAGGATGAAATCGTCAGAAACCAGCTCTTTGATCTGGTGAACACGACTTAAGTTCCCGGTCGCCTCTTTAATTGCGATAATATTTTTGACTTTCGAGAGACGGCCTACGGTTTCCGGCAGCATATCGCATCCGGTGCGCGAGGGGACATTATACAGTATTTGCGGCAGGTCAGTGTGTTCGGCGATGGCTTTGAAGTGCTGGAACAGACCTTCCTGAGTCGGGCGGTTGTAGTACGGGGTGACGGTCAGGCAACCGACGATACCACTGTTATTGAAACGCTGCGTCAGACTGATGGCTTCAGCGGTTGCATTCGCGCCGGTGCCCGCAATGACAGGAATTCGGCCGTCAGCCAGTTCTACGGTCATCATCACCACGTCGCCGTGCTCATCATGGCTTAGCGTGGCGGATTCGCCGGTGGTCCCTACCGAAACAATCGCCGAGGTTCCGCTGGCAACATGGTAATCAATCAGTTTTTTCAGGCTTGACCGGCAGACATTACCTTTCTCATCCATCGGCGTGACAAGCGCTACAATACTTCCCGTGAACATGGGCCATCCTCTGTGCAGACATGAATCCTAATGTTACGTTTGGTGCTGTATTAAAAGCAAGTAACCCAAGGGCTCCAGGACTGTTGTATGCCGGTTTTTTTTATGCTTTCCTTATGATTACCTCACCTTTTCAAAGGAAGCACAGGTTTGACACCTTCATCGCAACACTATCTGGTCATCACCGCGCTGGGCGTCGACCGCACGGGTATCGTGAATACCATCACCCGCCATGTCAGCAGCTGCGGCTGTAATATCGAAGACAGCCGCCTGGCGATGCTGGGAGATGAGTTCACCTTTATCATGCTGCTGTCCGGCTCCTGGAATGCCATCACGATGATCGAATCAACCTTACCGTTGAAAGGTGCCGAGCTGGATTTGCTGATCGTGATGAAACGCACCACCGCGCAGCCGCGTCCGGCGATGCCTGCTACAGTATGGGTACAGGTCGAGGTTGACGATTCACCGCATCTTATCGAGCGCTTCACCGCACTCTTCGATAGCTGGCAGATGAATATCGCCGAGCTGGTTTCCCGTACCCAGCCGGGTAGCGGCAGCGCAGCCAGGCTGTTTATTCAGATTACCGCTCACAGTCCGGCCTCCCAGGACACCTCAAATATTGAGCAAGCGTTCAAAGCCCTATGTACAGAATTGAACGCACAAGGCAGTATAAACATCGTCAACTATTCACAAAATGATGAACCGAACGGAGTTGTGTAATGAATCCACTGAAAGCCGGTGATCTCGCACCGAAATTTAGCTTGCCCGACCAGGATGGCGAACAAGTAAATTTGACCGACTTCCAGGGACAGCGTGTTCTGGTCTATTTCTACCCGAAAGCCATGACGCCGGGCTGTACCGTTCAGGCCTGCGGCCTGCGCGATAGCATGGATGAGCTGAAAAAAGAGGGTGTCGACGTGCTGGGTATCAGCACCGACAAGTCAGAAAAGCTGTCTCGTTTTGCCGATAAAGAGCTGCTGAACTTCACGCTGCTGTCTGATGAGGATCATCAGGTCTGCGAGCAGTTCGGTATCTGGGGTGAAAAAACCTTTATGGGTAAAACCTACGACGGTATTCACCGTATCAGCTTCCTGATCGACGGCGACGGTAAGGTCGAACATGTATTCGACGATTTTAAAACCAGCAATCACCACGATGTGGTGCTTAACTGGCTAAAAGAAAACGCCTGATTGATTCCCTGAAAGAAAGAAGCCGACGCATGCGTCGGCTTCTTTTTATTCTTCCTCGACTGCCACCGACTCCGGCCAGGCATGAACCACCGCCTTCACCAGCGTCGCCAGCGGGATCGCAAAGAAGACGCCCCAGAACCCCCACAGTCCGCCGAAAATAATCACCGACAGAATGATCACCAGCGGATGCAGGTTGACCGCCTCGGAGAAGAGGACCGGCACCAGCAGGTTGCCATCCAGGGCCTGAATAATCAGATAGACCGCGAACAGGCTCCAGAACTCGGTGCTCAGGCCAAACTGGAACAGAGCTACGCCCACCACGGGGATCGTCACCACAAAGGCACCGATATAGGGGATCAGAACCGAGAATCCGACCAGCACCGCCAGCAGCAGCGAGTAGTTTAGCCCGAAGAGGATAAAACCAATCCAGGTCGCCACGCCGACCA
>DATEKR010000223.1:0-3425 GCA_035277345.1 Enterobacteriaceae bacterium | reverse complement strand
TACCAGATCCCGCCAAAACAGCGGCCCTGACGATCTTTCAGTGGTGTCCACAAGACTTCCGGCGCAGACAAGGCCAGCCAGTCGTCACGACTTTGTTGATCGAGCGCGGTAGCGGGCACCACGCCACACTGCTCAGCCAGTTCAGATTTCTGCAGCTGGCCGCAGGCTCGTTCTACGAAGGCGACAAAAGGTGCATGGGGTGCAGGCTGGGTGACGCCGGTGACGGCACGCACCCGGTTATTGATAACCAGCGCCGTATGACGAAAAGCGAACAATGCCTGGCTGTCGTTAACGATGCAATACGCCAGCTCTTCGGCATTTTTTGCCGCCCGCGCCTGCCGTCCAATGGTCAGAAAACGGGCGAAGGTTTGCCCGCTGGCACCACCGGGAGTGTTACTCACGGCTGCCCCGGGAAGTGTGCGGTTCCGCTCATCCCCGCCATCAGACTGCTATCGGGATTGTCGATAGTGGCGATCAATCCCAGAGTCTGGCTGCTTTCATCAATACGCGCGCCGAGACGCGACACGCGCGCCTGCAGCGGCTTGCCGGTTTCATCCGGGGTAAAGGTAAACGCCAGCCCCGGTTTCAGCAGTGATAACCAGCGCGAAGACACCAGCAGGTTAATCTCCAGCTGGTGATTATTGACAATATCCAGCACCGGCGCGCCCAGGCCGACACTTTCATACGTCTGGGCGCGGCGTTTCACCACCTGACCATCGAAAGGCGCCAGCAAGCGGCAACGGTTGACCTGGATCTGATAGACCTGGCTTTCCGCACGCGATTGCGCTGCGCGTGCCGCAGACAGGGAGACGGCATGTTGCCCAACCGACTTCATTTTCGCCAGCTGCTGGTTCTGACCCAGCTCCGCTTCCGCCGCACGCATCGCCGCCTGCGAAGCAGACAACTGCGCCTGATAGATAGCACAGTCGAAGCGCACCAGCAGATCGCCTTTCTTGAATGATGCCCCCTCGCGGAATGGCATCTCAGCGATTCGACCCGCCAGGTCGCTGGAAAGCGTCGCCTGCTCTACGGCCACCAGAATTCCGCGAGCTTCGCTGCCGCTGGCGGCGGATGTCGGGTTTTGGTTAGCGGGGCTGGTTAATAAAGGATCTTCGGCCAGCGCTGGCAGCTGACAAAACAGCAGGCTCGCAACCAGAAGACGCGTAAGCACGGGGAAACCTGAATGGCTGCCAGAATTCACATTAATCTGCCTTAGTTACGTTATGCCAGGCGGCAAATAAGCAGGCTCGCAACAGTATCTTACGCAGCCTGACTTATTCGTGGGACTTATTCTTAGCGGACATAGTAAACCAGTGCAGAAACAAAGCAACGGGCGAATAACGCGGGGAAAAACAGGTAAATCAGCAGATGGTGACCAGGGTGTGAAATGATCCGTGTCACCCTCATGCCCCTTTCGGAACTACTCGTTGCCCCACTGGTTCAGAAACATCGCGATCTCATCGATGCGCTGCTCTTCAATACCGGCTTCGGCGGCCATCTCTTGCTGCGACGCTTCGCTGATCTCTTCGTTATTCATTAAACGCGTAATCAGCAGCTGGAAATAGTGCGCCAGCGCATCGCGCTCTGACTCGTTTACCGGCTTTTCGGTCTCTGTCGCGTACTCATCCGCGATATCATAAAATTTAAGCGGTACGTCGTTATTCATTTTTATCCCCAAAGGTTAGGTTTCTGCCTGGCTAACGCCGTCAGACCTTAAGCATTTTAACCGTGGCTTCCACGTCGATTTCATCTTCCGAGAAGATTAACGTTGAACCCTGGAACGTGGTGATCGCCAGCTTTTTCAGCGAGCGCATTTCGCCCGACTTAGCGGCTGATTTCGGTCTGATATTGCCCATCAGCAGCCCGACAGAAAGCACCGCATTCTCTTTGTCGATACCGGTATCGGCAGGCACTTCTTCACTGTAAACCAGGTAAGATTTGATGGACGTCAGCTTAAGACGTTCGCCCGCAATAAAGATATATTTGCTTTCCGGGGCGACTTTTACCGCATAGGCCGACAGACCCTTGTTATTGGTGGTGGGTTCAAACGTCACCGCCGCATCTTTCTTGATCAGATCGGGATTGGCGACCTTAATCACATGAAAATAGCGGTTATCGCCATTTTCATCTTTGATAAAGCCAAAACCTTTATCTGCAAACCATGTTGTGATCGTTCCGTTCATCGCCATTATCGCCCACCTGTGTACTCAAATTTTTGCAGCGCGCAGTGTAAAGCACAATGCCCGCGCAGACTATGCCTTTGACTTAAGTCTGGACGATAAATTTCGGCTATGCGAGTAGAAGAGAATCTTGTGGTCATCCAGCTGCCGCACTCCCGGAGCAAGACAAATGAGAATAAGTCTCATATACTCCAAATAATGCACCAGTCGGCCCCGATCCAAAACGGAACATTAAAAAATATCTTTGAGAGGACATTATGGGACTGAAATTAAGGCTGGAGTGGTTTGAACGTAAAACTGAAGAGTTCATTGGCGAAGAGTATTCAAAAGATTTTGGTGATGATGGATCTGTCATCGAAAGCTTAGGCATGCCATTAGAAGACAATATCAATAACGGTGGTTTTGATATCGAGAAATCATGGGTTCCGTTATTGCAACCTTATTTTAAGGATAAGATTGAAGTAGAGAAATACTGGTATCAGATTTCTTTTGACTACCGGGATGGAAACTGGTGATTTTACCAGAGAGCATTCCCGGTTTCTCTTCGTTAACCGCCCCGCTTACGCTTCGCCCAGTACGCCATAAAGCTGATGGTTGTCGGGTCCACGCCACGCTCGCCGGTAAGATGGCGACGCAGATGCTTTACCACCGTGGATTCCGCCGCAACCCAGCCAAAAAAGGCCTGGCTGGTGGTGGTGGCTTTCTCCCACATCATTTCCCCTTCTTCGATATCCGGCAACGCTTCCTGAGGGCTGTTTTCCGGTACGCGGGCGCGCTCTTTGACCGCCTCAATCAGGCACTCGCCATGCACGGCACCTGTTGTTTTACGCGGCAGCCAGATGATATCCGCAAAGGTAAACATGCTGAGATCCACGCAGTCCCCGGCCTCGGGCACTTCGAAAAAAGCCTGCACCTTTGGCGGATTATCCAGCCCGGCGAGCTGTTCCAGAATCCCCCTGGCGGCGGGCAGCGCGGTTTCATCCGCAACAAGCAGCGCATTCAGCAGGCCGTCCGGCGGGGTCCATTCATAGCCGCCGCTGTCCTCTTTACAGGCGGCATTGGGTGCCACCAGCTGGAGCGCATCGCCCGGCACGGCGTTAATCGCCCAGGCTGAAGCCGGGCCTTCGGTGCCGTGGCAGACAAACTCAATAGTCGCTTCCTGACGTTGAGCATCGACATGGCGCAGGGTGTAGGTGCGCATCACCGGGCGTTTTTCTTTCGGCATGGAAAGGTACTGTGGATACC
>DATEKR010000222.1:0-5606 GCA_035277345.1 Enterobacteriaceae bacterium | reverse complement strand
TGCACCTGGCGAAGGCCTTTTAATGTGATACCCGGCAATATTCAGAAACAATTAATCGCCGGAACATGCGGCCTGCGGGCAGGGTCGGCAGGCAATGCTCTTTACTGATCACGCTAACGATAACCAGGCTCAAAAAGCTATATTCGCAGCATGATAATTACCCATGAAATCATATTTCGCGTATCCTGCTCTTTTATTTATTCGAAATTATTGTGCCTCTAATTCAAATCAAGACAAAAGGATTAAACAATGATCGTCCTGTACGGGATTAAAAACTGCGACACCATTAAAAAAGCGCGCCGCTGGCTGGAAACCCAGGGGATCGATTACCGCTTTCACGACTACCGCGTTGACGGTCTGGACAGGCCGCTGCTGGATACCTTTATCAAAGAACTGGGCTGGGAACCGCTGCTCAATACCCGGGGTACCACCTGGCGCAAGCTTGATCAAGCACTGCGCGACAGCATTACCGGCAGCGATGCCGCCGCCGCATTGATGCTGGAAATGCCAGCAATTATCAAACGCCCATTGCTCTGCGCGCCCGCTAAGCCTATGCTGCTGGGTTTCAGTGAATCCAGCTATCAGCAGTTTTTTAACGAGGTCTAACTATGTCTTGCCCGGTCATTGAACTGGCACAGCAGCTTATTCGCCGCCCTTCCCTCAGCCCTGATGACGCGGGCTGCCAGGCGCTGATGATTGAACGCCTGCGGGCGATTGGCTTTACCGTTGAGGCAATGGACTTCGGCGACACGCAAAATTTCTGGGCCTGGCGCGGTCAGGGCGAAACCCTGGCCTTCGCCGGGCATACGGACGTGGTCCCGGCGGGCGATGCCGACCGCTGGATCAATCCGCCGTTTGAACCCACTATCCGCGACGGCATGCTGTTTGGCCGCGGCGCTGCGGATATGAAAGGCTCCCTGGCAGCGATGGTCGTCGCGGCAGAGCGTTTTGTCGCTCAGCACCCGAACCATAAAGGACGCCTGGCCTTTCTGATCACCTCCGATGAAGAAGCCAGCGCCAAAAACGGCACCGTGAAGGTCGTGGAAGCGCTGATGGCGCGCCAGGAACGCCTGGACTGGTGCCTGGTGGGCGAACCCTCCAGCACCGAGATTGTCGGTGACGTGGTGAAGAACGGCCGTCGCGGATCCCTAACCTGTAACCTGACGATTCATGGCGTGCAGGGACATGTTGCCTATCCGCACCTGGCCGATAACCCGGTTCACCGCGCCGCCCCCATGCTGGACGAGCTGGTGGGGATTGAGTGGGATCGCGGAAACGAGTTCTTCCCGCCGACCAGCATGCAGATCGCCAATATCCAGGCCGGGACCGGCAGTAACAACGTGATCCCCGGCGAGCTGTTTGTGCAGTTTAACTTCCGCTTCAGCACCGAGCTGACCGATGAGATGATCAAGGCTCAGGTCGTCGCCCTGCTGGATAAACACCAGCTGCGCTATACCCTCGACTGGTGGCTCTCCGGCCAGCCGTTCCTGACCGAGCGCGGCAGACTGGTCGATGCGGTGGTGAAGGCGATTGCGCACTATAATGAAGTTAAACCGCAGTTGCTGACCACGGGCGGTACCTCGGACGGGCGATTTATCGCACGGATGGGCGCGCAGGTGGTGGAGCTGGGGCCGGTTAACGCCACCATCCACAAGATTAATGAATGCGTGAACGCCGCCGATCTCCAGCTGCTGGCGCGGATGTATCAACGTATTATGGAACAACTCGTCGCCTGACAGGCTGGAGGTATGCATGGATATGCTGGCTAAATACTGGTGGATACTGGTGCTGGTGTTTTTGGTGGGCGTGCTGATTAACGTGATGAAAGACCTTTCCCGCGTCGATCACAAAAAATTTCTCGCCAATAAACCGGAGCTTCCCCCCCATCGTGACAATAACGATAAGTGGGATGATGAAGACGACTGGCCGCAGAAAAAGTAGCCCGCGTTGATAAGACCGGCAGCCCAGGCTGCCGGTTTTTTTTATTACATCATTTCGATAATATCGTCATCTTTCGGCGTCGACCCGCTCAGCGCCTCGTCAAAATAGTGCTTCGGCACGGTATAACGCAGGTGATCGAGCGCGAGCTGCATACTGCGGTCGTCAATCGCGTGCGGCAGATCCTCAACGATATCCAGGGTCACATCCCCGCCGAGGGCAAGCAGCGCTTCCTGAGCGGCTACCGCCCATGAGAGATCGATCGTCCTGTCTTCACCGCCGTGGATCAAATGCACGGTGGTCGCGGTACTCGCAGCCGTCGGTAGCGTGGCATAGCGGCCGTTAAAGGCAATCACCCGCGAGGCCAGATCCGGCGACGCTTTAATGCTTTCCAGGGCCATAATTGCCCCCTGCGAGAAACCGATCAGGGCGGTGGCCTGCGGCCGGACGCCGCTCTGCTGCTGCCAGTGGCGCACCGTCTCAATAAAGGTCGGCATTATGGCATCCACGCGCTGCTGGCGATTCTCTTCGCTAATGCCGTCAACGGAAAACCACTGGCGACCGGTGCCGCTGGCCTCAGCGCCGCCGACGCTGACGATTAATGCATCGGGAAACAGCGGTGCAAACCAGCTGCCGATTTGCCCCATGGAGACCGGGTTATCACCGACGCCATGAAATAACAGCAACAGCTGTTGGGCGGGTTTGTCAGGGCTTTGTACAACAAAATGGTCATGTGTCATGGCGTTCTCCTTAGTCCTTTTAAGTCTACGCCGTCACCCCATAATGACCATGCCATTTAACTGATGGAGTCCGTTAAAAAAATTGCAGTTGCCCGATGTGCTCCCGCAGCGCAGCGGCCTCTTCACCGACGGTGGCGTAGAGTGCGTCTGCCGCTTCCTGTCGCTGGCGCGCCAGCAGTGCCTTACGCCCCGATAAGCCCAGTTCGGTCACCAGAAACGCCTCATCGGTGCGCCGCTGCAGAACGCCGCGCAGGGCCGGCAGCGGCAGATCGCAGCGCTCAAGCAGGCGCAGGAGAGCGCCTGCAGAGACCACCAGCGGGCGATGACCAAAGGCGAACCCGGCCAGCTCCTGCTGGTCCTGGCCTGCTGTCACGTCCTCTTCAGCGACAACCGGCAGCGGGTCATCGACCCACAGCCGCAGCGCGGTCAGATCCCGACGCAGCCGCCGATGCTCTTCCTTCGCCAGCCGTCGCCCGGCCTCGCTGATCGGCAGCAGCGCCATCGCCGTATAGCAGCCGCTGCTTGCTTCCCGCTGGCTGCCGATCCGCACAAGGGTAAAGCCACAGCGCTGCCATAATCGCCACAGTTCCGGCGTATAGCCAAAGCTGACAGAGAGATAATCGTATTCTTGCCCCATCGCGACAGCCCCGGCGATCAGCCTCTGACCGATCCCTTCCCGCTGTCGCGACGGGTGGACGGCGATACGCGATACGCGCAGCCCTTTCAGGGTGGCGGCCAGCGGAGTGCCGCCGTGTGCGGCCAGGGACTGGGCCACCAGATTGCCACGCGGGCGGCGGAAACCGGCCCACACGGCCTGGCTCAGCCCGGCAGACAGCCCGCCTTCCTCCACCAGCCAGAGCGCGGCCAGGGTGTGTTCTCCGGCGCGGGCCTGGTAAAAATGCTGGCCGGGTGCATCCATCATACGCCGGAGATCGAGCGGAGAGGTCCGGTAGTGAGCGCCTGCTAACAGTTGATACAGCGCGGCAGGCTCTGCGGGCGATGTCAGCCAGCGCTTCTGCTCCAGCCGGGTTATCTTCAGTTCCCCGGAAACGTCAACGCCAGACGCCTCGTCATCAAACAGCAGCGCGTTAGCAATAACCCGCTCCAGCGGGCAGCCGGTCGCCCAGCGGACGGGCGCGTCCAGGCTGTAGCGCGTCAGCGAGGCAAAACGGGCGCACAGCTTGAGCAGAAAACCGCGCCCGGTGCCTTCATAGCCCTGAACGGTGGTGGTCAGCAGGACGCGGGGAAAACGGGCGGTAAGCTGCAGCAGTAGCGGGGCCGGAATGGCGGCGGCCTCATCGACAATCAGCCAGCCGGCGCAATGGGAAGAGGCCAGCAGCGCATCGGGGGCCATAAAGTGAAAATGCTCCCCGGCAAAGGTCGCCATCACGTCGGTGGCCGATTTTGCCGGGGCGGTGACGACCGCCGTGCCCTCAAGCTGCGCCAGTAGCATCCCCGCCAGCGCCGATTTACCCCGTCCGCGCCCGGCGGTCACCGCCGCCACGCCGGGCGGCATCGCCAGAAGCCGTTGCAGGATCTGGGCCTGCCCCGCCAGCGGCGCGCCGTCGGCCATCGTCCATTCCGCTCGACGTGGAAAAACAGGCAGGGATAGCGGCGCGGGCAGTTGCCAGATAAGGACATCTTCGTCACGTTCAATAATGGTACGAAAATGGTGAACAAAGTGGGGAACCGCAATGGGCTGCGGGAGATCGCTCCAGCGCAGGGAGTCGGCATCGGGGCGCAGCGCCCACGCATCAAGCGGCGGCACCAGCAGGACCAGCCAGCTTCCGGCTTTCAGCGTCCCGCCAAGCGCAGCAAACGCGGCGGCGTCAAAGCCGTGACGGGCATCGAAAAAGGCGTGGTGGAATTCACGCCCGAGCAGCGTGGACAGCGCCCGGGGAGAAGCATAGTTTCCCTCTACCGGCTGTGGCCCAACCCACAGGCCGTCTCCGCCAAGAAGCGCGCGAAGCCGTAATGCGTTCTGCCCGCATACGTCAGGCTCGCCGCTCAGCACCAGCAGGCGACGTATCCCTTCCCGCGCCATCTGCGCCGTCAGCGCCAGTAAGTGCTCCATCCCGGGTTACAGCGTTTTACCGAAGGTATTGCACTGGGCCGGATCCCCGCTGTCGAAACCGCGTTTAAACCAGCTGTAGCGCTGCTCAGACGTGCCGTGGGTAAAGCTGTCCGGGACAATACGGCCCTGGCTTTTCTGCTGCAGGCGATCGTCGCCAATCGCCTCGGCCGCATTCAGCGCCTCTTCCAGATCGCCGCCCTCCAGTACGCCCTGCTGCTGCATACTGTGGCCCCAGACGCCCGCAAAGCAGTCCGCCTGCAGCTCCATCAGGACCGACAGGTGGTTCACTTCTTTCAGGGCGGCACTCTGCTGCAGCTGGCGCACCTTCGGCTCCACGCCCATCAGCTTCTGAACATGGTGTCCGACTTCGTGGGCAATCACGTAGCCCTGGGCAAAATCGCCATCGGCGCCCAGCTTGTGTTTCATTTCATCGTAAAATGAAAGATCGATATAGACGGTGCTGTCCGCCGGACAGTAGAACGGCCCCATCACCGACTGGCCCGTACCGCAGCCGGTGTCGGTCACGCCGCGATACATCACCAGCCGCGGCGGCTGATACGTGCGTCCGAGACGGGTAAAAATGTCGGCCCAGGTGTCTTCGGTTGTCCCCAGGATCACCGAGGTAAATTTCGCGGCTTCATCTTCCTGCGGGCTGATGGAGCGCTGCTGACTCGTCGGCTGAGAGAGAGGCTGCCCGGTAAGCAGGCTGGAGAGGTCCACGCCATAATAGCCGCCGATGATAACCAGCAGCAGAATGACAATCCCGCCCTTGCCTCTCGGTAGCCGGACCCGACGCCCGCCCATCATCTGTGGACCGGTACTGTTGCGTCGATCTTCCACGTTGTCGCTTTCAC
>DATEKR010000221.1:0-13124 GCA_035277345.1 Enterobacteriaceae bacterium | reverse complement strand
AAATGACTTATTGACGCTACTCATTTCCAGCAAGAATTCGCCGGACGACTCGCTGTTATTGCTGACCATAGTTATACCTGGCTGCTAAGTCTTTTTAATTACGATAATAAATGGGCGTACTTTTTGTACGCCCAGAATAAGTGCACTAACTTATTTGCCGAGGAACTCGGCCAGGTTTTCTTTATCAACGCCAACGTACGGAACGCGAACCACTTTGTTTTCGAGTTTCCAGTTGGTGCCGTCAGCCGCGCCTTTACCTTCGGCGAGGTTTTTCGCCAGATCGAAGGTGGCTTTCGCCTGGTTGTTAGCATCGTTCAGCACGGTACCGGCCATTGCACCGGATTTTACCAGCGCCAGCGCTTCAGGCAGGGCGTCAACGCCGAAGACCGGAATGCTGGATTTGTTGTGTGCTTTCAGCGCTTCTACCGCACCCATCGCCATACCATCGTTGTTGGCAATAACCACTTCGATTTTGTTGGCGTTAGGACCAGAGAGCCAGGCGTCCATCTTGTCTTTCGCCATTGCGGTATCCCACATGGCGGTATCCAGCTGCAGCTGTTCGGTCTGGATGCCTTTTTCGTTCAGCTCTTTGATCACGTAGCTGGTACGCGCTTCAGCATCCGGGTGACCCGGCTCGCCTTTCAGCAGAACGAACTGGATTTTACCGTCTTTGTTCAGATCCCAGCCCTGGTTCGCCGCCCAGTGCTTAGCGATCAGATCGCCCTGAATAATACCGGATTCTTTGGAGTCGGTACCCACATAGTAGGCTTTGTCATAGCTGTCGAGCGCTTTACGGGAAGGTTCTTTGTTGAAGAACACAATAGGCACGTTTTGCCCACGCGCTTTCTCGATAACCGTTCCTGCCGCCGCCGGGTCAACGAGGTTGACGGCCAGCGATTTAACGCCTTTCGCCAGCAGCACGTCGATCTGGTCGTTCTGTTTGGACTGGTCGTTCTGGGAGTCGTTCATCAGCAACTGAACATCTGGCGCCGCTTTGCTGTCTCTTTCGATAGCTTTGCGCACGAGCGACATAAAGTTATCGTCGTATTTATAAATGGTTACGCCAACGCGGGTATCCGCAGCCTGTGCAGTCGCGCCAAAAAACATGCTGGCCATCAAAGCAGACAGGGTCAACACCTTCTTATTCATGGTATCTCCAGTTTTATTATGCAGGGTAGTACTGGTGAAAAACGCTCGGCAGGACAGCAGGTTAAGAAAACGTTACTGATCGCCGAAGTTTACTTTATAAAAACCAATCTTCCGTAGTCGGTAACGCTCCAGGAATGCTGCTTGTAGTCTGACGGGTCTCCGTTACATTGTGTTTCAGCCCATCCAACGCCGTCATCATAGCCAGCGCGATGTTAAGATACTGTGAATTTACTCACAGATTGGAAACGGTTACATCGCCGCACATCACGCGTTAGTGATCGTCGCCACATTTTGTTTCGGGGTCACAGAATGACGCCGCACCAGCGTCGGCATAAAGCAGTGCGTCGCGCTGATATCCAGCCTGCCTGCAGCCCCCTGTAGCGCCAGTTCGGTTGCCAGTTTTGCCATCGATGCCACCGGATAACGCACGGTCGTCAGCTGCGGGTCCGTATAGCGGGCGATGGGAATATCATCAAAGCCAATCAGGGAAAACTGCTGCGGCACCGCAACGCCGTTATCCTTCAGCGCCGTCAGGGCACCGGCGGCCATACTATCGTTATAGGCAAAAACGGCGGTCAGGCCAGGATTGCGGCCCAGCAGCTCAACCATCGCCGCCTCTCCGCCCTGCATATCCGGCGAGCCGGAGGCCAGCCAGCTGTCGAGCGGGACAATGCCGCGCTCCTGTAGCGCACGCTGCCAGCCCTCATAGCGTAGCTCGTTATCTTCGATACGGTGGCTGGAGGCCAGATAGCCAATACGCTGATGACCGTTATTGAGCAGCATCCGCGTCGCCATCACCGCACCGCTAATATTGTCCAGCCCGACGCAGCGGTGCAGATAGCCTGGCACGGTGCGGTTAATTAACACCATGCCGGGAACCTGCTCCATAAAGGCCGCCAGCTCCTCATCGCTCAGGGCTTTTGAATGCACAATCAGAGCGTTACAACGCTGACGGATCAGCACTTCAATCGCATTCCGCTCTTTCTCCGCCTCGTGGTAGCTGTTACCGATCAGCACATTTTTTTGATGCTGCTGGGCAACCATATCCACGGCTTTCACCAGCGCACCAAAGAAGGCATCGGAGACGTCCATCACCACCACGCCGATGGTGTCACTGACCTGGGTTGCCAGCGCCTGGGCATTAGCATTGGGGCGATAGCCTAGCTGCGCCACGGCTTTCATGACGCTATCACGGGTATCGGGACTGACCTGAGTACTGTTGTTCAGTACCCGGGAAACGGTGGCGACGGAGACGCCCGCCAGCCGGGCGACGTCACGAATGGTTAGCATAGGTACCGCCCTGTTGTTGATTGCAGCAACGCACGACCACCTCCTGTGTTCAGCAAGGAGACCATTCTGGCAGCGAGCGGGACGGCACTACGTGAGAGAAGTCACAGCAATGGAAACGGTTACATCCGTTTTGTTAACGATTGTGATCCAGATCGTTATCTGGATGTATTTGAGATGGGCGTTCCGGCGAAATGTAACGTCAGTCTGCGCCACAACCACTCCACCGGCCCCTGGCGGAAATAGCGCAGCCAGAGCACGGAGAAGAGCAGATTTGCCAGCCAGACCGGCGGCACAAAGGCCAGCAGCTGGAGGCGGTTATAATGCATAAACAGCCCGAGTTTCCAGAACAGCGTGGTGCAGATGACCGTCTGCAGCAGGTAGTTGCTGAGCGCCATGCGGCCAACGCAGGCCACCGGGCCCGCCAGCCATCGCAGGCGAGCGATCTGCGGCCAGAAGCCCCAGATTAAGGCGGCATAGCCGATACTTTGCAGCGGCGCGCTCAGCTCACGCGGAGCCTGTAACAGAAACGCGCTCCAGCGATAAGACCAGCCGGACTGCCATTGGGCAACAATGCCCGTCAGGTTGATGAGCATCCCCAGCACCACCAGCACCAGGCCGGTACGGCGATAATGCGCCGGGCTGAAGTGCCCTTTCAGCCAGCCGCTGCGCATCAGAGCCGCGCCGATCAGCATCATTCCCGCCAGCTGCCAGCCATACTGAGCGCCAATCGCCAGCAGGTTGCTGGAGAGCATATCCACCCGGTTGCTGATGGCTTCTCCCCCGCCCCGGGTGCGCCAGAAGTGCTCATACTGCAGGGCAGAGAGATCCGGCACCCAGGCACGATTCACCGAATCGCCGGAGATAATCCCCAGCAGGAGCAAAACGCCCACGCCGATAAGGTACAGCACGACGCCGGTCGTCAGCAGCGTTTTAACGCTGCCCGCATCGCGCACCATCCGCCAGCAGACCAGTCCCACCAGGGCGTAGGCCAGCAGGATATCGCCTTCCCAGAACAGCAGGCAGTGGAGAAAACCGATCAGCGCCAGCAGCGTTAAACGGGTCTGGATCCAGCGCTTGCCCCTTGAGAGCAGCATCTGTAACCCGGCACCAAACAGCAGGGCAAACAGGGTGAGGAATTTCGCCTGGGCGAAGAGATCGAGCGTAGCCCAGGTCCAGGCATCGCGGGAGGTGATCTCCCCGTACCAGGCGGGATTCAGATAGGCCGCTTTCGGCTGACCGAAAGCGACAATATTAAGCAGCAGGATGCCAAGAATAGCGACGCCCCGAACAAAATCGAGGGTGACGTTCCTCTCCATCCCTGTACCGCCTTAGCCGAGGTGACGAACGGCGCGCAGGAACTCCTGGCGCGTATTCTGGCTGGATTTAAACAGTCCGCCAAGCGACGTGGTGGTGGTGGCGCTGGTGGCGTCACGAATACCGCGAGCCTTTACGCAATAGTGCACCGCATCGATAGAGACGGCCACGTTGTTAGTCCCCAGCAGCGTCTGCAGCGCGGTGAGGATCTGCTGAGTCAGTCGCTCCTGCACCTGCGGACGCTGGGCGAAGAACTGGACGATGCGGTTGATTTTGGACAGGCCAATGACCGACTCTTTCGGGATATAGGCCACGGTAGCTTTACCGTCGATGGTTACGAAATGGTGTTCACAGGTGCTGGTCAGCGTAATGTCGCGCACCGTCACCATTTCATCCACCTTCATTTTATTCTCAATCACCGTGATTTTCGGGAAATTGGCATAATCCAGCCCGGAGAAGATCTCATCGACGTACATTTTGGCGATTCGGTGCGGGGTTTCCGTCAGGCTGTCGTCGCTCAGATCGAGATTCAGAAGCTGCATAATTTCGGTCATATGCCCGGCGATCAGGCGTTTACGGGTTTCGTTATCCAGATCAACCGGCGGGCGCAGCGGCGTTTCCAGGCCGCGGGCAACCAGCGCTTCATGAACCAGAGCGGCTTCTTTACTGAGTGATGACATATCGAGTTCTCCTGCAGGCGGGACTATCTTTGTCCTTCATGAGGCAAAGTTTCACTTATTGTGCGTGAGGTGGCGCACATAATCCAGTGCGCACCCGCATAATTATTGCAATTGCTACAGCCTTTGATCGTGACGGCGCCAGACCAGTGCACCCCCCGCAAACAGCGCGACCGCCGCCAGGCTTAGCGCAGGCTCCAGCTTCCCGGTCAACGCGCTCGACAGCGCCGAGGTCATCGGACCGATCAGCTGCCCGATGGCGTAGCCGGTGGTGATCAGCCCGGCCATATAGCGGGCGTGCTCGGGTGCCAGTTCGCGGCCATACAGCAGAGAAAGCTGAACCGCACAGAGGAAGCCGCCGCCCACCAGCAGCGCGCCGATTACCAGCCCGCTCATACCCGGCCACAGCCAGGCTGCCAGCACGCCAAGCCCCTGTAACCAGAGCACGATAGCCAGCCTTTGATGGCTATGCCCGAGGTTACGCAGCGCAATACTCAGCGCAATCCCCAACACGGCCGCACCGCCAAAAACCGGCCAGACAAACTGGGCGAAGTGGCTACCGGGAAAACGTGCCGCCGCCATCTGCGACAGGAAGGTCGCCGGCAGAATATAGCCAAAACCGGCCAGGGAGTAGCTCAGCACCAGCCGACGAATATCTGATGTCATCCTGAGGGGCTGCGGTTTTTCTCCGCTGCGATGCAGGTCGCCGGGACGGGGTAAATAGCGGGCAATCAGAACAACCAGCACCAGCGCCAGCACGCCGTAAAGCTGCCAGCCCGCCGAGGCGCTGAGTCCTTTGGCCTGAATCGCGACCGCCAGCAGGCCGCTGAGTGCGATGCCCGCCCCCGGTCCGGCAAACACCGCCGCATTCAGCCCCGGACGTCCGGCATGAGCCAGCTGCTCGTTGATCCAGGCCGCGGTCAATACCATCGCCCAGCCGCTCATTGCGCCCAGCACAAGCCTTAAGCCGCCGTGTAGCCAGGCGTTATCCGCCAGAGATGAAAGTAAGGTTAGCGCGACCGCGCCAACAATCCCCGCATAGAGTCGAATTTCAACATGTCGCGAGGCGCGCATCGCATCCCAGGCGCCCAGCAGATAGCCAAGATAATTGACCGCTGCCACCAGCCCGGCGCTGGTCAGCGTCAGCTCCCCGTCGCGGATCATCAGAGGAACCTGCGGCGTAAAGGCGAAACGGCCAATCCCCATCGCTACCACCAGAACAATAAAGCCGCTCAGAGCAACCCGCAGCGCCATAGTCATCCCAAATGTTAATGTAAAGTTACGTACATGATGGACCAGGCAAGGGGGATCGGGAAGTGAAAGTTGCTCACAGGACCATGAAATCCCTGTATTATGAGTAATTCATTACGCGCCCTGCGCAACATTCTGTTAAAGGAGCCCTGCATGGAAATGCTCGAAGAGCACCGCTGTTTCGAAGGCTGGCAGCAACGCTGGCGGCACGACTCCACCGCGCTGAACTGCACGATGACCTTCAGCATCTTTTTACCGCCGACGCACGATACCGCCCCGCCGCCGGTGCTTTACTGGCTGTCAGGGCTGACCTGTAACGACGAGAACTTCACCACCAAGGCCGGGGCGCAGCGTATTGCCGCCGAGCTGGGGATTGTCCTGGTCATGCCGGATACCAGTCCACGCGGCGACAATGTCGCCGATGATGACGGCTACGATCTGGGCAAAGGCGCAGGTTTTTACCTTAACGCCACCCGTGAACCCTGGGCCGCGCACTACCGGATGTACGACTACCTCACCGACGAGCTACCGGCGCTGATTAGTGAACGCTTTAACGTCAGCGACCGCTGCGCCATCACTGGCCACTCAATGGGGGGCCATGGTGCGCTGACCCTGGCGCTGAAAAATCCGGGCCGCTACACCAGCGTCTCCGCCTTTGCGCCTATCGTTAACCCGGCAGAAGTGCCCTGGGGGCAGAAAGCGTTCAGCCACTATCTTGGGGATGATAAAGCCGACTGGCTGGCCTGGGACAGCTGCGCATTAATGATGGCAAGCGACGTGAAAGATGCGATCCCGACGCTTATCGATCAGGGTGACAACGATCAGTTCCTCGCCGATCAGCTCCAGCCTGCCCGTCTGGCAGAAGCGGCGCGGCAGAAAGACTGGCCGATGACGCTGCGTATCCAGCCTGGCTACGATCACAGCTACTACTTTATCGCCACCTTTATCGAAGACCACCTGCGCTTCCACGCCGCCCATTTACGCGGCTAAAAAAAAGCCGCGACCTTCTGGCCGCGGCTTTCTGCTATCTAAGGCCGACATCCGTCGGCCTTGTTCTTTATTTGCCTTCCGGCAGCGCATACGCAATCACGTAATCACCGCGATCCGGCGACTGACGACCGCCACCGGCGGAGATCAGGATGTACTGCTTGCCGGTTTTCGGTGACACATAGCTGATTGGACCGCCCTGGCTGCCCACCGGCAGACGTGCTTTCCATACCTCTTTCCCTGTTGCGGAGTCAAACGCACGCAGGTAGTAATCCTGCGTACCGGCGATAAACACCAGGCCACCCTGAGTCGCCAGCGTGCCGCCCAGCGTCGGCATACCAACCGGCATCTGCGCACGCATTTTGATCCCAAACGGACCCGTGTCCTGCACGGTACCGACCGGCACCTGCCAGACAATCTGACGAGTTTTCATGTCGATGGCGGACAGGCTACCGAACGGCGGAGCCTGGCACGGAATACCCAGCGGCGACATAAAGCGGTTTTTGTTCACCGCATACGGCGTGCCTTTCAGCGGTACCGCGCCCATACCGGTATTGATCGCTTCACCACCGTTGCTGGCGTCGGCTTTCTTCGTATCCGCCGGGATCATCTGGACCCACAGACCCAGACGCATATCGTTGACGAACAGATAGCGGTTATTCGGGTCAACGGACATGCCGCCCCAGTTCAGACCGCCCAGCGAGCCAGGGAAGCTCAGGGAGAGATCGGTACCCGGTACGGTAAACAGGCCGTCGTAGCGCATTGATTTAAAGCTAATGCGGCACATCAGCTGGTCGAATGGCGTCGCGCCCCACATATCCGATTCGGTCAGGGTCTGGTTGCCAATCTGCGGCATGCCAACTGAACGCGGCTGGGTACGGGTGTACTGCTCGTTCGGGATATTACCCAACGGAATTTCCTGCTCTTCCACTTTGGTCAGCGGCTTACCGGTCATCCGGTCGAGCACAAAGATCATCCCGGTTTTCCCGCCAATCACTACCGCCGGTTTGCTGGTGCCATCTTCCATCGGGAAGTCCACCAGGCTCGGCTGCATCGGCAGGTCAAAGTCCCACAGATCGTTATGCACGGTCTGATAGACCCACTTCTCTTTACCGGTCGTCGCATCCAGTGCCAGCACCGACGCGCCGTATTTATGGTCGAGCGGGGTACGGTCCGCGCCCCACAGATCCACCGAGGAGCTGCCCATCGGGATAAACACGGTGTTCATCGCCGGATCGTAAGACATCGGTGCCCAGGAGTTCGGCGTGCTGCGGGCAAAGTTTTTACCCGGCATCAGGACCGCGTTAGGATCGGCATTACCCGGATCGAAAGCCCAGCGCATCGCGCCAGTAATCACGTCAAAGCCGCGCAGCACGCCGCCCGGCATATCGGTCTGGACGTTATCCGCCACGCGACCGCCCACCACAATGGTGGTCCCGGCAAGCGTCGGGGCAGAGGTCAGCTGATACTGCGGGTCCGGTGAATCACCCAGTCCCGCTTTCAGATCGATCACGCCGTGATCGCCGAAGCCTTCACAGAACTGGCCGTTATCAGCATCGATGGCAATCAGGCGTGCATCGATGGTGTTCATCAGGATCCGATGCTGGCAGCTCTCACCCACATGCAGCGCAGGCAGCACTGGCGTAGAGTCTGGCTGTGTCGGCTGGGTCAGCGGCTTAGTGGCATCAAAATACGCCAGCCCGCGGCAGCGGTTCCAGACTTCCGACTGGGCATTGATCTCACGCTTCCAGATCTCTTTCCCGCTGTCGGCTTCCACCGCAATGACATTGTTATGCGGCGTACAGAGATAGAGGGTATTGCCCACCTGCAGCGGCGTTTGCTGATCTTCAGCACCGTTGCCAGTCGGGCTTTCCGGCGTATCACCGGTATGGAAGGTCCAGGCGACCTGCAAATCCTTCACGTTATCGCGGGTGATCTGCGACAGGGCCACAAAGCGGCTGCCTTCCGGCGTATTACCGTAGTTATCCCAGTTTTTCTGCTCTTCACCCGCTTTCACCGGTACCAGCGGCAGCGTTTCGCCTTTAAAGGCCACGGTCGGATGCGGCTGGAACATCTGTACCAGCGTCACCAGCATTCCGACGGCCAGCACGGCGGCAAAGCCGTAAGACGGTGCGGCCAGCGCCGCTTTGCCTTCACGCTTGCGCAGCGCGGGCCAGGTGATCAGCGCCAGCAGCGCCACTCCGGTCGGCACCATCAGGCGGGAGACCAGCGGCCAGAATTCGATGCCCACGTCGGCCAACGCCCAGACGAGCGTGCCGACAAACACCAGCAGGAAAAGTACCACCGCAGACGACTTTTTGCGGAAGAACTGGATTGCCGACAGAAGCATGACAATACCGGCAATCAGAAAGTAAGCGCTGCCGCCCAGCGAAAGCAGCTTACCGCCGCCAATCGCAAAGAACAGGCCGACGGCTAACAGCACCAGCCCGAGCAGCACACACCAAATCCCCAACCCTTTTGTCGGGCGGGACGTTGTTTCAGCCATAGAAAACCCCTCCGGAAAATACAAAGCGCCCGTCCGTCCAGCCACCTGCAAGGCAGGCGTTATCGACGGCGGTCAATGCGCTAAAAATTGTTTTTTTGTACAGCAAGGTGCGACGGCACGCATCGGTGCGACAGAGACGACTACCGGATGGCAGCCGTTATTGACGGCGGTCCGCTGCCTGACGGCAGGGAAAATTGTAACATTCGCGCTACGTTCAAGTGAACAACGAAACGGCAAGCACACATCTAAACAGCATTTTTGCTACAAAACCATATAAATATACCGGCCACTGATGTGGAGTGACCCCAGCAGCATATGGAGTTCACCTCACATCTCAGCTTGACGCATCCCATCGCTGATTACATAAAGTTAATCACTCCGCACAAAAACAAAGTGCAAATGATTTTTAATATCATTTGCATTTACATGAATTCATTTTTTTGTACAATTCAACATGCTTATTACCTGACAGTGGATGTAATGGCGATGGAGCCCATTTACTCGCTAGTTTTTTAATTTTAAAACGGAAGGGAAAAAATGAGATTATACCCTATGAAAACGCTGGCTATTGCCATAGGCACAGCAACACTACCGGTCATGCTGCATGCGGCGGAGCAAGATACTCTTGTCGTCACTGCCAGTGGTTTTGAACAAAAAATACAGAATGCCCCCGCGTCTATCACTGTAATCCCGAAACAACAGCTTGAAGATAAAGCCTATCGCGACATTACCGATGCGCTCAAAGATGTTCCCGGCGTGGTAGTGACTGGCGGAGGCAGCAATAGCGACATCAGCATTCGCGGCATGTCATCGCAGTACACCCTGTTTCTTGTCAACGGCAAACGCATAAGCACCCGTGGAACCCGTCCAAACAGCGATAACGCCGGGATTGAACAGGGATGGCTTCCCCCACTGGAATCCATTGAACGTATCGAGGTAATCCGCGGCCCTATGTCATCGCTTTACGGATCTGATGCAATGGGCGGAGTGATCAACGTTATCACTAAAAAGGTGTCGAACACCCAGTCCTGGACTGGTTCATTGCATGGCGATGCCACCTTTCAGGAAAATGATAACTCCGGTGATTTATTCCAGACCAGCCTTTATGGTTCCGGCACACTTATAGAAGGTTTGCTCGGCATGAAAGTCACCGGTCTGTTGTCCCGTCGTGCTGAAGACAAAATCGTCAACGGCTATAATGAGCAGAAAATGCGTAATGGCGGCGTTACGTTAAACTTAACGCCCGATGATAAAAATGATATTGATCTGGATATCTCACGCGAGCTACAGGACCGTAACTCCACGCCAGGTAAATCCAGCGCACAGCAGACTTGTCGCAGCAATAGCTGTACGCCTAATACGAAAAGCACATCTCGCTATGAACATACGACCTATGCCTTAACGCACAGCGGATATTATGACAATCTGAACACGGTCAGCTACATCCAGCAGGAAAAGAGCACCAATCCCGGCCGTGATATGAAGTCTTACAACACCATCTTTAATAACCAGAATCAGCTCTTCCTCGGCGATCATACGCTTACGCTGGGGGGACAATATCGCTATGAGAAATTGCGCGATAGCGGTAATCAGCTGGAAGCCGCAGATGGGTTGAGCAAACTAACACGGTGGAGCTGGGCGCTTTTTGCCGAAGATGAATGGGCAATGACCAATAGCTTTGCACTCACTGGCGGTCTGCGCATGGACAGCGATGAAAACTATGGCACTAACTGGACCCCGCGCGGCTACGGCGTCTGGCACCTGAGCGACAACTGGACCCTGAAAGGCGGCGTATCAGCAGGCTATCGAGCACCAGACCTGCGTCAGTCTTCGGCTAACTGGGGTCAAGTCACCGGCGGCGGACGCCTCGACGGTATCATTGTTGGCAATCCGGATCTCAAGCCGGAAAAGAGCCTTAGCCAGGAGATAGCACTGCTGTGGGATAATAACAGCAACCTTAATGCCGGGATTACGTTGTTCAACACCGACTTCAAAAACAAGATCACCGAAGTGCGACGCTGCAACAGTAAGTCCGATCCCGCCTGTACCATCGGCAATACGCAGTACGATTTTATTAGCGATCGCGTCAACGTAGATAAAGCGAATATGCGCGGTGCGGAATCCACCGTCGGCTGGATGATAACCGATAGTCTGGACTGGACGGCAAACTATACCTATACCGAATCTGAACAGAAAAGCGGTCAATTCTCGGGTAAGCCCCTGAATAAAATGCCTAAGCATATGTTCAATACCACGCTGGACTGGCAGGCATCGCAGGATATCGCGCTGTGGAGTCGGCTAAACCTGCGCGGGAAAAGCTCTGAATATCTGAGCCGCACGTCTATGTCGAACGGAACCCCGTCCTATACTCAGATTGATATCGGTGTACGCTATCACGCCAACAAAAATATGCTGTTCTCAGCTGGCATATACAATCTGTTCGATAAACAGATCGATTATGCTACTTATGGTACGGTTCTGGATGGTCGTCGTTACACCGTAGGTGCGACGTACACTTTCTAAGACTCGTTAATTGCTTTAAAAAAGCACCGGCGGGGTAACCCACCGGTGCTTTTTATTTTGTTTTGTACTCGCTAAAACCGATGTCCCGTCCACGGGGAATTTGTTCAGTCAGCCGTGCCCTGCTTCTTCATTGTTCCCGGGAACTGCATTTCGCTGTAGCGCACGAAGCGGCTGCCTTTGCTCAGCTTGTAGCCGAACCAGATAACCAGGAACAGCGGGATGCCGATATAGGTCGCCATTACGCCGCCCCAGTCGATGGTATCGGCCAGGAAGGCTTCATAGTTCTGACCCAGAGTGATCATCAGGCACAGAACAAAGGCGAAGATCGGTCCCAGCGGGAAGAACCCGGAGCGATACGGGAGATCGTTGAGATCGTGTCCCTGCAGCACAAAACCGCGGCGGAAACGGTAGTGGCTAATGGCAATACCGAGCCAGGCGATAAAGCCGGTCATCCCGGAGGTATTCAGCAGCCACAGGTAGACGGTCTGGTTACCAAACATGGAGGTCAGGAAGCAGAGACCGGCAATCACCGTGGTGGCATACAGCGCGTTACGCGGAACGCCGCCCTTCGACAGACGAGCAAAAATACGCGGCGCTTTACCGTCGCAGGCCAGGGTGTAAAGCATACGGGTAGAGGCGTACATGCCGGAGTTACCCGCCGACAGCACCGCCGTCAGGATCACCGCATTCATCACCGCCGCCGCAGACAGCAGACCGGCATGCTGGAAGACCAGGGTGAACGGGCTGACGCTGATATCTTTTACGTCATTACGCAGCAGGCTCGGATCGGTATACGGAATGATCAGGCTGATAATCAGGATCGCAAAGACGTAGAACAACAGGATACGCCAGAAGACCTGACGCACCGCACGCGGGATATTCTTCTGCGGATCTTCAGATTCACCGGCGGCGATACCAATCAGCTCGGTGCCCTGGAAGGAGAAACCGACAATCATCGCCACGCCAATCATCGCCGCAAAGCCACCGGCAAACGGCGCATCGCCGGTTGTCCAGTTGCTCCAGCCCACTGGCTGTGCGCCTTTAAAGATGCCGATAATCATCAGCACGCCAACGACGATAAAGATAATGACCGTGGCCACTTTAATTAAGGAGAACCAGTATTCTGCTTCACCAAAGCCTTTTACGGAGATCCAGTTCAGCAGCACGATAGCGGCCAGGAACAGGGCGCTCCAGATCCAGCCCGGCGTATCCGGGAACCACCAGTTCATCACCAGCTGGGCGGCCACCAGGTCAACGGCGATAGTCACCGCCCAGTTGTACCAGTAGTTCCAGCCCAGCGCGAAGCCGAAGCCCTCTTCAACATAGTTCTGGCCGTAGGTGGCGAAGGAGCCGGAAACCGGCATAAAGGCCGCCAGCTCGCCGAGGCTGGTCATCAGGAAGTAAACCATCAGACCGATAATCATATA
>DATEKR010000220.1:0-5074 GCA_035277345.1 Enterobacteriaceae bacterium | reverse complement strand
GTAAAGGCGATACCGGTAATTTCACACCCGCGAGGGCCGGTCAGGAAGCGACGATATTCGTTGCTGCCCGGCACAGTCGCCACCATCTGGTTGTTCCCCATGCCCTCATAGGCTTTTTTATTGATGGTACCGGACGAAACGTCTGTCTGGATCCACAGCACGCCACGAGGGTCAAAGGCCAGGCCGTCCGCGCTGCCGAATTCAGCCCCCTTCATCGAGCCTTTGGCTTTTTCGTCATCGGTATCGGTACGCCCGCCGAGGACCAGAATATCCCAGTTAAAGGCGTCGGCGGCCGGGTCATTGCCCTTTTCCACCCAGTGCATAATATGTCCATAGACGTTATTCGCACGCGGGTTGGCGGCATCGACAGCAGCCTTGCCCTCTTTGCCACGGTCGCTGTTGTTGGTCAGGGTACAGTAGACGCTTCCGGCGCTATGAGGATCGACAGCAATCCATTCCGGACGATCCATTTTCGTCGCCCCGACTGCATCGGCCGCCAGACGCGTTTTCACCAGCAATTCACCCTGGCTGGCAAAACCGTTGCTGGCCTCAAGCCCTTTCTGTCCCTGGACCAGCGGCAGCCACTGACCGCTACCGTCGTCGTTGAACTTCGCTACAAACAGCGTGCCGGTTGCCAGCAGATCCATCGCCGCCGCGCGGTTAGCCGGATCGTATTTCCCTTCAGAGACGAATTTATAGATATATTCGAATTTCTGGTCGTCGCCCATATAGGCCACCACGCGCCCGTCGCTGGCCAGCGTAATGTCAGCCCCTTCGTGTTTGAAGCGTCCCAGAGACGTGTGTTTACGCGGCGTGGAGTCCGGATCGTAAGGGTCGATTTCTACCACCCAGCCAAAGCGGTTAGGCTCGTTAGGCGTTGCGTCAACGCTGAAGCGTGGATCGGCTTCATTCCAGCGATAGGAGTCGTCGCTGTCGCTGATGCCGTAGCGTTTTTCAAGCGCGTTCGGCGCCGCTTTTTTAACAAAAATGTCCGACCAGTTTTCCTCGCAGGTGAGATAGGTTCCCCACGGGGTATGCCCGTTGGCGCAGTTCTGCATGGTACCGAGGATGGTTTCACCCTGCGGGTCAGCAGCGGTTTTCAGCAGGTCATGGTGGCGAGCCGGGCCGGTCACGCCCATCGGCGTATTGACCGTGATGCGTCGGGCGTAGTTCGACGGACGAACAATCGTCCAGCTGTCGCCCTGCTTTTTCACCTCAATCACTGAAATCCCCATCGCATTCTGTCCCTTGCGAACTTTATCGAGATTCCAGTTGGCCACACCGTCTTTAAACAGCAGTCCGTTATCAATATATTCATGGTTCATCGCCAGCAGTCCATGCTGTGCGCTCTCGCTGCCCGCCGGCAGGCTAAACCAGGCCATGCCGTCGTGGTGCATCCCCGCCTGGGCGGCCTGTTCATCGGTGGTGTTGCTGCCGTCTTTATTAAATTCCGGCATATTTCCCGCGAGACCCACCGCATCGCCCCAGCGATAGAATGGACGCGCAATATACCCTTCCGGCACCCGCACCGTATCTTCTGTAGAAACCGCAATGCTGGTGAAGCCCAGCGAGGTTGCACGGGCAATGGCGTTCTCTACCGCCAGCGCCGCAGGGGATCTTAAGAGCGCAGGAAACGCCGCAGCCGTTCCGGCCACCACGCCCATTTGCAGGAAACGGCGGCGGCTGAGAAACGCGCTGACCACCGAGGAAAAAGCCGGGTTGTCGCTCTCGTTGCTGATTTCACTGCTATGTTCTTGTTTGAATAAAGGTCTGCTCATCATTGCTTCCTGTCGGTATCCATCGTCGGAAGCAGGCAGTGTAAGAATATTCTGTTACATTTTTATAACCGCAATGAAACACAGAATAATCTTAACGGTCAGAGGGCAAAAATAGTCTCGATTTCGATCGTCAAATCCGGGGAGAACAGCCCGCTGACTTCCACCAGCGAACTGGCCGGTAGATGCTGGCCAAAATGGCGGAACAGCACCACTCGCAGGCTGGCAATATCCGTAAGAGTGGTGACAAAAATGGTCACTTTAAGCAACGAGGCCAGTGAGATGCCCTCCGCCGCCGTGAGCTGGTGCAGCTGGCTGAAAATCGCCTCTGCCTGCTCGGCAATGCTCCCCTGCTGGGCGGGGGTGCCGAAGGCGGTCAGCCCTGATACATAGAGAGTATCGCCGTGCTTAACGGCGTGGACATAGGGAGCGGTAACGTCGCCCAGCTGAGGATAATTTTTGCGTTCTGGCTGCATCAGTATTTTCCTTTCATTATGCGTGGTGTCCCGACAGCGCCTCGATAACGCGCTCCATCGCTTCCTTTGTCAGCGGTGAACGCTGGATCCTCGGGTTTGCCAGCGATGTGCGGACCACACCGGCGATGACGATATGCTTTGGCTCCTGGCCCAGATCGCGCATTTCCAGCACCACCTTACCCACCACCCGGCACATCTCCTGATATAACGCTTCGTCTTTAGACTGATTGCCCATAATGTTCCATCTCATGCTGTTAAGGGTGAGTGAAAGGCATTATTGACGTAAATGATATAAATATCAAAGAACAACGATATGATGAATAAGTGACAGCGTCACAAAACAGGAAGGAAAACGGGCAGTGGCGAACACCGCTGCCCGGAGAGTCTCAGAGATTAACGGCCGTGGATCGCCAGATCGCCCGGCAGATTTTTCTGCATACGGTGCCAGACCAGACCGCTCTCGTGGCCGTAGGTACGTACCGTTTCGTAGACCTGGTCGATAAGCCCCTCTTCACACACCTTTGCCAGCTGATGGTAGAAGCCCAGCGCCAGACTGCGGGCGGCCGGGTTGGCAAAGTAGTGGCGGCCGATGCGGGTGTACAGACCTTTCATCCCGTTGAGGATCAGGCCATAAATCGGATTGCCGGAGGCAAAGGCCAGACCGCGGAAAATGCTATAGTCCAGCTCGGCAAAGGCATCAGCGTGATCTTCCACGGCGTTCGCGCTGGCCAGCACCTTCAGCGCCTCATCGGGATGCTGACGGAAGGCGGTGCGAATAAAAATGGTGGCAATGTTAGTGCGCACGGAGAGCAGGTTATCGATCAGCTGCGGAACGCTGTCGTGATCCAGACGCGCCAGGGTTTCCAGGATATTCAGCCCGGACGTTTCCCAGAAGTTATTCACTTTGGTCGGTTTTCCGTGCTGAATGGTTAACCAGCCGTCGCGTGCAAGACGCTGCAACACTTCACGCAAGGTGGTGCGAGTCACGCCGATCAGTTCAGAGAGTTCACGTTCAGCGGGCAGGATCGATCCCGGAGGGAAGCGACTATTCCAGATGCTTTCGATGATGTACTCTTCCGCGAAACCCGCCGGGCTTTGCGCCTTAATTACCATAGAGATTTTCCGTTACAGCGTTGCAATATTACCTTCATCATACCAGAGCTGATGGGGGTCAGATAGCACGCAGCGCCAATTAAAAAGGGATCGTGGTTTTATTTTTGTCAATTTTGTCATCCGCACAAACGTACGTATTGATCGTCGTTATACAGATGGCTACTCTTGCTGCACTTCAATAAAAATGATGTTTTATTTACGGTAAAGGATCCCGATTTTGACGCTTTCATATGGCAGCGCGCTCTGGCGTAATTTTCTTGGTCAATCACCGGACTGGTATAAGCTCACGCTCATTCTGTTCCTGATTATCAACCCGCTGATTTTCTTTATTAATCCTTTCGCAGCCGGCTGGCTGCTGGTGGTGGAGTTTATCTTTACCCTGGTCATGGCACTGAAATGCTACCCGCTGCTGCCGGGCGGCCTGCTGGTGATGGAAGCCATTTTTATCGGCATGACCAGCGCCGAACATGTCCGGGAGGAGATCGCCACCAACCTCGACGTGCTCCTGCTGCTGATGTTTATGGTCGCCGGTATCTTCTTTATGAAACAGCTGCTGCTGTTTATTTTTACCCGCCTGCTACTGAGCATTCAGAGCAAAATGAGGCTCGCCCTGGCCTTCTGTCTGGCGGCCGCCTTTCTCTCCGCGTTCCTCGATGCTCTGACGGTCGTCGCAGTGGTGATAAGCGTGGCGATGGGCTTTTACGATATTTATCATCGGGTGGCGTCCCGACCGGAGCACGCAGATTCCGCCCAGGTTCGCGAGGATCTGGATCGCTTCCGCGCTTTTTTACGCAGTCTGATGATGCACGCCGGCGTTGGCACCGCGCTCGGCGGTGTGATGACGATGGTCGGCGAGCCGCAAAACCTGATTATCGCCAAGGCCGCAGGCTGGGATTTCACCGAGTTTGCCCTGCGCATTGCGCCGGTTAGCGTCCCGGTGCTGGTTTGCGGACTGCTGACCTGCCTGCTGGTAGAGAAATTCCGCTGCTTTGGCTACGGCGAGCCGTTGCCGGAAAGCGTCCGCCAGGTGCTGACCGACGTCGATAACGAGAACAGTCAGCAGCGTACCCGCCAGGATAAGGTCCGTCTCTGCACCCAGGCATTGATTGCCGTCTGGCTGATCGTCGCCCTCGCTCTGCATCTGGCAGAGGTTGGCCTGATTGGTCTGTCAGTGATTATTCTGGCGACCTCCCTGACCGGCATCACCGACGAGCAGACCATCGGCAAAGCCTTTAGCGAAGCCCTGCCCTTTACCGCCCTGCTGACCGCCTTTTTTGCCATTGTGGCGGTGATTGTCGATCAGCAACTGTTCTCGCCGATCATTGCTTACGTATTGCAGGCTTCGCCGCAGTCGCAGCTGTCGCTGTTCTATATTTTCAACGGCGTGCTGTCGTCGATTTCAGATAACGTCTTCGTGGGGTCGGTCTATATTAACGAGGCGAAAAACGCGCTGCAGCACGGTGCCTACGGTACAGAGCAGTTCAACCTGCTGGCCGTCGCCATTAATACCGGGACCAACCTGCCTTCAGTGGCGACACCCAACGGCCAGGCGGCATTTCTGTTTCTGCTTACCTCCGCACTGGCACCGCTGATCCGCCTCTCCTATGGCCGGATGGTGTGGATGGCGCTGCCTTATACGCTGGTACTGAGCGTAGTTGGACTGCTTTGCGTGGAGTTTGGGCTGGTTCCAGCGACCGACTGGATGACCGC
>DATEKR010000219.1:0-7281 GCA_035277345.1 Enterobacteriaceae bacterium | reverse complement strand
CAGCGTAGGTTATAAATCCTTTTTGTTTTAATGCGCTGGCTAAAGTTTCCGCATCAGGTTTTATTAATCCAGCATATTCCTGATAGATAATCCCTGATAATTTATCGGCGTTACTGGGCAAGCCCGTGAGCATTTCAAACTCGGCATTCGGGGTGCCTCCGCCGTAGACAGGCGATGTTGCTCTCAGGGCAGAGTAGCCTATACGGAACAGAGGTTCGAACTTTTCAGAAAAATTATTTTTATCATACCAACAGGATTCACAGAGTATATAAATAATTGTTTTATGACCAGTTGTCGGTACCGGATTTCTGTCTTTTTCAGTTGCATAAAGGGCACGCCCGGCATCTGTTGCTGAAGGCACAGATTTTCTTAAACTCGTCTGAATGAGATGCATTGGCAGTCCGTTAGCCTGCGCATTGCCTGGCCAATTCCATGAGGCATAGACGATATTGTATTTTGTAGACAGTGCTTGAAATTTCGCATTGAATTTAGTTTCCCCTGAAAGTAGAAGAAAATAGGGTGTAAATGCGAAAGGGCTAATGGCAATAAGCAACAATAATAAAAACAGCTGGTGTAATTTACTGGTGGTAATATTTTTACTGACGTAAGCTAATATTATGCCACCCAAAATAATAAGCAGTGCGGATGTTATCGACCAGTAATTGAGATAACGTCCTGCAATCGTCAGGTTCAAACCTGAAATAATATCATTAAAAGATAAGGGTTCACCGGTCAGGGCCGTTTTTGTGCCGTTAATGAAGTTAAAAGCAACTATCAGGCTCAATGTAATGTAACTACATAACAGAGCTGGTATTCTTATCACACGAAGCAGCAAGTAGACAAAAATAACGGGCGATGATAACCATATAAAGGCTGTCAAATAATGATTTTTATCCGCAAGAAACAGATCGGCTCGCCATTCAATAAGCGTCTGACTAAGTACATAAAGAGTGAATGCAATGGTAAGTATATCTACGTGAATGCCTTTTATACTTATTATTTTTTTTGGTAATATTCGTTTGATAAATATTGTCATAGAGTTTCATTACTTTTCATGTTGACTCTGTTTAAAATATAGCCCACCAGGCTTCGCAGAGGCGTTAATCCTCCCATCCCGGCGTGGATTTATAGCAGAATTCACGTTAGGATAAAAGTATGCACCCTTATGCGTTATCGTTCGAAATGTGCGCGACATTATTGACTATAGATAGCGAAAAATTGCATGCTGTTGTATATTGTAGCCTAATATATAAGCTAATAGTTATCCTAGTTGTTGTAAAGTAGAGTTTTTTAGACCAGAGAGCCCTCGATGAGCTGGATTGAACGAATTAAAAGCAATATAGCACCCACCCGCAAGGCAAGCATTCCTGAAGGTGTGTGGACAAAATGCGACAGCTGCGGTCAGGTACTGTATCGCGCTGAGCTTGAGCGTAACCTGGAGGTTTGCCCTAAGTGCGACCACCACATGCGTATGACGGCGCGTAACCGCCTGCATACTCTGCTGGACGAAGGTTCACTGGTAGAACTGGGCAGCGAGCTTGAGCCAAAAGACTTGCTGAAGTTCCGCGACTCCAAGAAATACAAAGACCGTCTGGCGTCGGCCCAGAAAGAGACCGGTGAAAAAGATTCGCTGGTTGTCATGAAAGGCACGCTGCACGAGATGCCGGTTGTGGCTGCGGCCTTTGAGTTCTCCTTTATGGGTGGCTCAATGGGTTCCGTTGTCGGCGCGCGCTTTGTGCGTGCGGTCGAGCAGGCGCTCGAAGACAACTGCCCGTTGATCTGCTTCTCCGCATCCGGCGGCGCCCGCATGCAGGAAGCGCTGATGTCGCTGATGCAGATGGCTAAAACCTCCGCAGCGCTGGCGAAAATGCAGGAGCGCGGTCTGCCGTATATCTCCGTGCTGACCGATCCGACCATGGGCGGCGTCTCCGCAAGCTTTGCAATGCTGGGCGACCTCAATATCGCCGAGCCGAAAGCGCTGATCGGCTTTGCCGGCCCGCGTGTTATCGAGCAGACCGTACGTGAAAAACTGCCGCCGGGCTTCCAGCGCAGTGAATTCCTGATTGAAAAGGGCGCTATCGATATGATCGTCCGCCGTCCGGAACTGCGTCTGAAGCTGGCCAGCGTTCTGGCGAAGCTGATGAACCTTCCGGCACCGAGCCCGGATGAAGCCCGCGAAAGCGTGGTGGTACCACCGGTACCGGATCAGGAACCAGGGGCCTGATAATGCAAAGGGCAGGGCCAGACGGCGCTGCCCTTTTGCTTTTACTCTCTTAAAAAATGTACGGGCATCATGGAAAAAGAATCGATTCCTCACGCCACGTCGCCCCTGGCCTCGTGGCTTTTCTATCTGGAAAACCTGCACGGTAAAACCATCGATCTGGGGCTTGAGCGCGTCAGCCAGGTTGCTGCACGTCTGGCGGTTCTGAAGCCGGCTCCTTTTGTTTTCACCGTCGCAGGCACCAATGGTAAAGGCACCACCTGTCGTACGCTGGAAGCTATGTTAATGGCCGCAGGCTATCGCGTGGGTGTCTATAGCTCGCCGCACCTGGTGCGTTATACGGAGCGCGTACGTGTCCAGGGCCAGGAGCTGACCGAAGCCGACCATACCGCTGCCTTTGCAGAAATCGAAGCCGTGCGCGGTGATATCTCCCTGAGCTACTTTGAGTACGGCACGCTCTCCGGCCTGTGGCTGTTTAAACAGGCGAGGCTTGACGTGGTGATCCTGGAAGTGGGTCTTGGCGGGCGTCTGGACGCCACCAATATGGTGGATGCCGACGTCGCCGTCGTCACCAGCATCGCGCTGGATCATACGGACTGGCTGGGACCGGATCGCGAAAGCATCGGCCGCGAAAAAGCGGGTATTTTCCGTGGCGGTAAACCGGCGATTGTCGGTGAGCCAGATATGCCGGACAGCATCGCTACCGTCGCACACGACAAAGGCGCGCTGTTGCAGCGTCGCGGTGCCGACTGGCACTATGACGTGAGCGCTGACGGCTGGCGCTTCAGCGATGGTGCAGGCGAGCTCAACGGCCTGCCGCTGCCCCAGGTACCGCAGCCCAACGCGGCCACTGCGCTGGCGGCTATACGTGCCAGCGGCCTGCAGGTTGGCGAGTCAGCAATACGTGAAGGCATCGCCAGCGCGATGCTGCCGGGACGTTTCCAGATTGTCAGCGACGCGCCACGGGTGATCCTCGACGTGGCCCATAACCCCCACGCGGCACAATATCTGGCTGGACGTCTGAAAACCCTGCCAAAAACCGGGCGCGTACTGGCGGTCGTTGGTATGCTGCATGATAAGGATATCGGCGGAACCCTGGCGTATCTCGAACCGCAGGTAAACAGCTGGTTCTGTGCGCCGCTGGAAGGGCCTCGCGGCGCGACGGCCGAACAGCTGCAGGCATTTCTGCCGCAGGCGGGCGCTTATCCTGACGTCGCGAGCGCATGGCGCGCGGCGCTGGCTGAGGCGAAGCCGGAAGATACCGTGCTGGTGTGTGGGTCCTTCCACACCGTGGCACACGTCATGGACGTAATGGACGCGGGGAGTAGCGGTGGCGAGTAAATTTCAGAATCGCTTAGTCGGAACAATTGTACTGGTGGCGCTGGGAGTGATCGTGCTGCCAGGGCTGCTCGACGGCCAGAAAAAGCATTATAAAGACGAGTTCGCGGCGATCCCGCTGGTGCCGAAGCCGGGCGATCGCGACGAGCCTGACATGTTACCCGCGGTAACCCAGGCTTTACCTGCCCAGCCGCCGGAAGGCGCGGGAGAAGAGGTTCAGGCGGGGAATGCGGCGGCACCGTCGCTGAATGCCTCGCGGATAGCGGCCAACAACTCTGCGGAAGAGAACGGCGCGCCTGCGCCCGTTGTTGAGCAGCCGAAACCGAAGCCGGTCGAAAAACCGCAGCCCAAGCCGGAGCCGAAACCTGAGCCGCAGCGGACCGTCGTGAATGAAACACCGGTCCCGCCAGCGGCAGAAGAGTCAGCGCCTGCACCGACGGGTAAAGCGTATGTTGTCCAGCTTGGCGCATTGAAAAATGCCGACAAGGTCAATGAGATAGTCTCAAAACTGCGCGGCGCGGGCTATCGGGTTTATACATCGCCTTCGACGCCGGTACAGGGTAAAATCACCCGTATTCTGGTTGGCCCGGACGCGTCGAGAGACAAGCTGAAAGGGTCGCTGGACGAGCTGAAACAGCTGTCCGGATTAAGCGGCGTGGTGATGGGGTATACCCCAAACTAACAGGGGCTAAACCCCGGTAAATGCGCCCGTCGCGGGCTGGCTGCCTGATGGCGTTGAAGGTTTTTTCAGCGCCATTTTTATTTACAGTCGGGAAAGGAAATCCCTACGCAAACGTTTTCTTTTTCTGTTAGAATTCGCCCCGAACTGGATGACAGGGCGTGAAATCGTGGGACATATATGGTCTGGATTGATTACGCCATCATTGCGGTAATAGGTTTTTCCTGTCTGGTTAGCCTTATCCGCGGCTTTGTTCGTGAAGCGTTGTCGCTGGTAACATGGGGCTGTGCCTTCTTTGTTGCCAGTCACTACTACACTTACCTGTCCGTCTGGTTCACGGGCTTTGAAGACGAACTGGTTCGAAATGGGATTGCTATCGCGATACTGTTTATCGCGACGCTTATCGTCGGCGCCATCGTAAACTATGTGATCGGTGCGCTGGTCGAGAAAACCGGCCTGTCGGGGACCGACAGGGTGTTGGGGATCTGCTTCGGTGCGCTACGCGGTGCGCTGATTGTCGCCGCCATTCTGTTCTTTCTCGATACCTTTACCGGCGTCTCGAAAGGTGAAGACTGGCAGAAGTCGCAGCTTATCCCACAGTTCAGTTTTATCATCAGATGGTTCTTTGAATATCTGCAAAGCTCGTCGAGTTTCTTACCCAGGACATAAGCCCTGGGGTATGGCTGAACGAGGAAAAGACCAATGTGCGGTATTGTCGGGATCGCCGGTGTTATGCCGGTAAACCAGTCTATTTATGACGCGTTAATGGTGCTACAGCACCGTGGGCAGGATGCAGCAGGTATCATCACCATCGATGCAAAAAACTGCTTCCGTCTGCGTAAAGCGAACGGGCTGGTGAATGACATTTTTGAAGCTCGCCATATGCAGCGTCTGCAGGGCAACATGGGTATCGGCCATGTCCGTTACCCGACAGCAGGCAGCTCCAGCGCCTCCGAAGCACAGCCGTTTTACGTCAACTCTCCCTACGGTATTACGCTTGCCCATAACGGCAATCTGACCAATGCCCATGAGCTGCGTAAAAAGCTGTTTGAAGAGAAACGCCGCCATATCAACACCACGTCAGATTCCGAAATCCTGCTCAATATTTTTGCCAGCGAGCTGGATAACTTCCGTCACTATCCGCTGGAAGCCGACAACATCTTTGCTGCGGTTTCGGCAACCAATCGTCAGATCCGCGGGGCTTACGCCTGCGTGGCGATGATTATCGGCCACGGCATGGTCGCCTTCCGCGACCCGAACGGTATTCGTCCGCTGGTGCTGGGCAAACGCGACGTTGGCGATGGCCGTACCGAATATATGGTGGCCTCCGAGAGCGTGGCGCTCGATACCCTGGGCTTTGAGTTCTTGCGTGACGTGGCCCCTGGTGAAGCGGTCTATATCACCGAGAAAGGCCAGCTGTATACGCGTCTGTGCGCCGAGAACCCGGTCAGCAACCCGTGCCTGTTCGAATACGTGTACTTTGCGCGCCCGGACTCCTTTATCGACAAAATTTCCGTCTATAGCGCCCGCGTCAATATGGGTACTAAGCTGGGGAATAAAATCGCCCGCGAGTGGGAAGATCTCGATATCGACGTGGTTATCCCGATCCCGGAAACCTCCTGCGATATCGCGCTTGAGATCGCCCGCATTCTCGATAAGCCTTACCGCCAGGGCTTTGTGAAGAACCGCTACGTTGGCCGTACCTTTATCATGCCGGGCCAGCAGCTGCGCCGTAAATCGGTGCGCCGCAAGCTCAACGCCAACCGCGCTGAGTTCCGCGATAAAAACGTCCTGCTGGTGGATGACTCCATCGTGCGTGGCACTACCTCCGAGCAGATTATCGAGATGGCCCGTGAAGCCGGGGCGAAGAAAGTCTATCTGGTGTCTGCGGCACCGGAAATTCGCTTCCCGAACGTCTACGGCATCGATATGCCGACCGCCAACGAGCTGATCGCTCACGGGCGTGAAGTGGATGAGATCCGCCAGATCATCGGCGCTGACGGCCTGATTTTCCAGGACCTCGACGATCTGATCGACGCGGTACGCGCCGAGAACCCGGAAATACAGCAGTTTGAGTGCTCGGTCTTTAACGGGATCTACGTCACCAAAGACGTGGACCAGCAGTATCTCGACTACCTCGATTCTCTGCGCAACGACGACGCGAAAGCCGTACAGCAGCAGAACGATCTCGAAAGCTTAGAGATGCATAACGAAGGCTGATCCCCTGTCGCGCCTCCGGCTCCGGGGGCGCGCTTATCTTGCAAGTGTCGGGATAATCCGGCAAAGTCTGCCCATCAGTTGAAAGGGCACTCATCATGAAACGACTTATTGTGGGCATCTCCGGCGCAAGCGGGGCAATTTACGGCGTGCGTTTACTGCAGGTATTGCAGGATGTCGCCGATGTCGAAACCCATCTGGTGATGAGCCAGGCCGCCCGGCAAACCCTCTCTCTGGAAACCGATTATTCTCTGCGTGATGTGCAGACGCTGGCCGATGTGGTGCACGACGCCCGCGATATCGCGGCCAGTATCTCCTCGGGCTCCTTTAAAACTGCCGGAATGGTTATCCTGCCGTGCTCGATTAAAACCCTCTCCGGGATTGTTCACAGCTATACGGATAGCCTGGTGACCCGCGCAGCCGACGTGGTGCTGAAAGAGCGTCGCCCGCTGGTGCTCTGCGTGCGTGAAACGCCCCTGCATCTGGGGCATTTGCGGCTGATGACCCAGGCCGCCGAACTGGGCGCGGTGATTATGCCGCCGGTCCCGGCGTTTTATCATCGGCCTGAAACCCTCGACGATGTCATTAACCAGACGGTGAACCGGGTGCTGGATCAGTTTGCTATCGATCTGCCCGAAGATCTCTTCACCCGCTGGAAGGGCGCGTAGCCCTGTGCACCGCATCAGTGCATATCGGCTCCGCGTGCTCTGTTTCAGGGCGATTTTGTAACCCCGATCATATCCTCGACATTTAATCCCTCAATTGTGCGTTTTGCGCTGCGGTTCATTCGTGGCACCTGCTATCTTCCAGGTTAATACAGAGCGAT
>DATEKR010000218.1:0-4765 GCA_035277345.1 Enterobacteriaceae bacterium | reverse complement strand
TTGCCGCCGACCGCTCAATTGAAGAAGAGGAGCGTTTCGCCGGCAAGATCGTTATTCGCGTCAAAATTGGTCAGTGCGTCAGCCACGCCGCCGACGTGATCGGCAAATGTGTCGATGCCGTTGCCGCCCGTCAGTCTAAATAACCGCAGGTGCGCTATGAAAAAAACCATGGTTGATATTAAAAACCATCTGATGACGGGGATCTCCTACGCCCTGCCGGTGATTATTGCCGGTTCGCTGATGGTGGCGGTGGCCAAAATTATCGGGCTAGCCTTTGGCGTTTCGGATCTGAATACCTTTGCTGACAGCAGCGGGATCCAGAACTGGCTGTACCAGACTCAGGAGATCGGCTTCAAAATCATCGGGCTGATGAACTATATCCTCGGTGCCTATGTGGCTTACTCCATCGCCGGTAAAAAAGGCCTGGCGGCCGGTTTTGCCGCCGGTCTGATTGCCTCTCTGACCGGCTCGGGCTTCCTCGGCGCGGCCCTCGGTGGCCTGCTGGCGGGCTACTCGTCCGAATGGGTCTCGCGCAAAGTGCAGATCACCGGCTCAGCGGCCACCTCCGTCCCGCTGATTATCCTGCCGTTTATCACCGTCGGACTGCAGGTCGTGATTATGCTGCTGGCGCTGGGCGACGCGCTGGGCTGGCTTAACAACGCCCTGATGACCTGGGTGCAACAGATGACCGAAGACGGTACCAGCACGGTGGTTCTGGCTGCGGTACTGGGCGGTATGATCTGCTTCGACCTCGGCGGTCCAGTCAATAAAGCCGCCTGGGGAACGGCCAACGTTCTGTTCCTCAGCGGCGTCTATCTCCCGGCCATTCTGGTTAACGTGGCGATTATTATCCCGCCTCTGGGCTATGCCGCCGCCCGCTTCCTGCGTCCGCACAACTTTAGCCAGACGCTGAAAGAGGCCGGAAATGGCTCGGTGATTATGGGCATCCTCGGCATCTCCGAAGGGGCCATTCCCTTCACCCTGAAAAATCCGGCGCGCCTGATCCCGCTTAACGTCCTGGCAGGCACCCTCGGCGCCGTGACCGTCGCCTTGCTGAAAGCCTACCCCATTATGCCCCCGCTGGGCGGACTGTACGGCGGCTTCACCGTCGGTCATCCCTGGGCCTACTTTGCCGGGGCGCTGGTCGGAACCCTGGTGATCGCCATCGGAGCCAACCTGCTGGTCAATTTTAACGATGACGAATCCGCCCGCACCGCCGATGAGAAACACTCGACGGAAGAGATTGAAATTAAATTCGATTAATCGCTGAACGCTGTAAAGACGGGACCTATTTTATGCCAAAGAAAACCGTACATATTTATTCCCATACGCACTGGGACCAGGAGTGGTACTTCACCTCCTCGCGATCGCGCATTTACCTGTTTAACCATATTAAAAATGTGATTCGCGTTCTTGAGGAAACCCCGGCGTTTCCCTGCTACCTGCTTGATGCCCAGAGCGCGTTAATTGAGAGCTATCTGGAATGGGCGCCGGAAGACCGGGAGCCGCTGTTCCGCCTGATTGCCGAAAACCGCATTATTACTGGCCCCTGGTATACGCAAACCGACCAGCTGGTGATCCACCAGGAGTCGGTGGTCAGAAATCTGTACTACGGCAGTGAAATTGCCGCTGCCGCCGGGAACAGTATGCGTCTCGGCTATGTGCCGGATTGCTTCGGCCAGGGTGGCAATATGCCGCAGATCTATAAACAGTTCGGTATTAACCATGCCCTTTTCTGGCGCGGGATTTCCGATAACACCCTGCATGAAACGGAATTTTTCTGGGAAGGCGACAATGGCGATCGCGTCTTCGCGGTCCAGATGCCCTGGGGCTACCACTACGGCGGCCTGCTTGATGAAACCCCGGAAACCCTGAAGGCGTTTCTGGACGACAAAATGGCGCTGATTGAATCACGCAGCGAGCGCGCTAACCTGCTCTACCCGCACGGGTTCGATCAGGCCCCGATCCGCGAAAATTTGCCCGCGCTGGTGAACGCCTTTAATGAATGCGATGACCAGCGGCACTACCACATCAGCAGCCCGCTGGAATTTGTGCAGGCCGTGGAAGAAGAAGCCGCCGCAGACGCCCGCGTGCTGAAGGGCGAGCTGACCGAGGGGAAACACTCCCGGGTGCATAAAACCATTTTCTCCTGCCGGGCCGATCTGAAGCTGCTGAATAATGAAATTGAGGCGCTGCTGGTCAATACCCTCGAACCGGTGCTGGCCATCAGTCGCGGGCTTGGCGAGGCCTATCCGGCGCACATTATTGCCGATATCTGGAAGCTGATGTTCTACAACGCCGCCCACGACAGCATCGGCGGCTGCAACAGCGATGATACCAACCAGGATATCTTCTTCCGCTATAAGCAGGCCCGGGATCTGGCCCTTAATCTGCTTGAACTGCATACGCGGAAAATCAGCATGCGTATCCCACGCGAGCATGACTTTACCTTTACGGCCTTTAACCCGCTGCCGTACCCGACGGCACAGCAAATCCGCTTTGAAGCCTGGCTACCTGGTATTCCCTTCACCCTGCGCGACGCGGCCGGTAATGCGCTGCCCTATGTGATTGAGGAGCAGGAAGATCTGACCGACTATGTGCTGAATCAAAGTATTCGCCTGAACCCCGGCAAACCATGGCACCGCCCGGAGAAGGTGTATCGCACCCGCCTGGTCGTCGCCAGTGATACTCTGCCCGCCCTCGGCTATACCCGCTGGCACCTTGATTTCTCCGCCGACGGCGCAGCGGTCACGAAAACCGATACCGAGCGGACCATCGAAAACGCCGCTTACCGGATTGAGGCCGAGTCAGGTGGACTACTCGCCATCACCCATAAAGCCAGCGGCAAGCGCTATACGCGCCAGATGGAATTTGTGGAAAACGGCGACGACGGAGACTCCTATAACTACTCCCCGCCGCGTCAGGATATGCATATCAGCGCCGAAAACACGCTGGTCAGCGTCCATCGCAGCCTGGACGGCCTGCGTCAGTCTCTGACCCTGGACTATGTGCTGAACGTTCCGGCGGATCTGAATGACCGCGCACGCGGCATCGCCGACCGTAAAATGCCCCTGTCGGCAACCGTGACGCTGCAGGACGATGAGCTGATCCGCTTCGCCGTCGATGTCGACAACCAGGTCTTAAGCCACCGTCTGTGCGTCCACTTCGCCACCGATATTATGGCCAGCGTCTCCTGCGCGGATCAGCTGTTTGGTGCCATCACGCGTCCGGTGGAGCTGAAAGACTCCCTGCAGGTCTGGGAAGCGGAGCAGTGGCATGAGAAACCCATCGCCATTGAGCCGATGCAGAGCTACGTCAACCTCCATGACGACAGCCACGGGTTTACCTTCCATACCAACGGCGTGCGTGAATACGAAATCGTCGGCGATAACTTTGATACGGTCGCCGTGACCCTGTTCCGCTCCTTCAGCCATATGGGCAAAACGGATCTGCTCTACCGTCCGGGCCGCGCCTCCGGTGAGTCGGTGGTCGCCACCCCGGATGCGCAGATCCTCGGGCCGCTCTCCTTTGCCTTTAGCTGGCGTATCTATAGCGGCCGCTTTGACGACGCCCAGCACGCCCGCGTCTCGAAGACGCTGCTGACCTCCTTCCCGGTGTACCAGGATAGCGACTTCCTTAACGGACGTCTGCGCTTCTGCCTCAGCGATGAAGTCCGCGACTATCCCGAAACCTTTAGTCTGCTGACGCTCCCGGCCTCGGCCAGTGATGCGCTGGTCAGTACGGTAAAATGTGCGGAGAAAAATACAGGATATATCATAAGATTCTACAACCCGAACCTCACCAGCACCGTCGCACTGCCCGCACTGAGCGACGCCCGTCCGGTCATGCTCGATGAACACTCGTCGATGCCGGAACGCCAGCTGTTGCAGCCTGGTGATGTTCAGACTCTGTACGTTGAAATGGATTAAAGGGAAAAAATGAGACTGTTTACCACTAAAAGGATGAGGGATATTTTCATCCAGATCGCCCAGGGACCGATGACGCAGGCCACGCTGGCAAAAGAGATGAATGTCTCTACGCGCACCATCAGAAGCGATCTTAAAGAGCTGGGCGATATGATGGCCCTGCACGGTAGCAGTCTTATTTACGACCGGAAAAGCGGGTTTGGCATCGACATTCTTGATGATGCCCGCTATTCCGCCCTGCTTGAACAGTCGGAAAAGCCCTGGAAAGAGACGCGTTCCGCCGCCGAACGGCGGAATGCGCTACTGACCCTGCTCCTGCGTCAGCAGGGTCATGTCTCGCTGGAGGAGCTTGAGGCGCACTGGTTTATCAGCATCTACAGCCTGCGCAACGACATTTCGCTGCTTAAGCGCCATTTCTCGCTCTACCAGATTACTGTGGAATCGGAAGGCAGCGACAGCTTTAAGCTCGCGGGAGATGAGCTCGCCTTTCGCCGCTGTATCTATGACCATTTGCTCAGCACCAGGGAAACCGAAACGGATTACAGCGAGCTGTTTGGCCCGACCCGTAAAATGGCCGACGTGAAATGTACCCTGAGCCACCATCTGGTGGACAATCACCTGCAGTTCAGCGACGTCAATCTGCGCTTTTTCACCCTCGCCTGCGGTATCAGCACTGAGAGAATTCTGCGCGAGTGCTGGCTGCTTGATTTTGAATTTACCGACGTGGACCCGCAGTGGAAAACCGTCGCCGGCGCCATTCTTGAAGAGCTCTTACCCGGCACGGTCTTGCATGTCCCGCAAAGCGAAATCGACTATATGGCGATGACGCTCTCCGCCTT
>DATEKR010000217.1:0-17635 GCA_035277345.1 Enterobacteriaceae bacterium | reverse complement strand
CGAAAACGGCGGATGTGAATCCGCGATTCTCAAATGCGTCTCGCTGAGCTATGATTAGCCGCTATTTTTTTGTCCTGACGTCCGACTGACACTACAGAGGTGTACTATTTTTACCCGAGTCGCTAATTTTTGCCGTAAGGTGCTAAGCCGCGAGGAAAGCGAAATCGAACAGGCGATTGTTCGTCCCGCTATGACGGCGATCCCCCGCGAGCAGCACGCTATTTCCCGCAAAGATATCAGTGAAAACGCCCTGAAGGTGCTCTATCGGCTGAATAAAGCCGGTTATGAGGCCTATCTTGTCGGCGGCGGGGTACGCGATCTCCTGCTGGGCAAAAAACCTAAAGATTTTGACATAACCACCAGCGCCACGCCGGACCAGGTCCGTAAGCTCTTCCGTAACTGCCGCCTGGTCGGTCGTCGTTTCCGCCTGGCCCACGTAATGTTTGGCCCGGAAATTATCGAAGTCGCCACCTTCCGTGGTCATCACGACGGTAGCCCGGACGACCGTGCAACCTCTCAGCGCGGCCAGAACGGCATGCTGCTGCGCGACAACATCTTCGGTTCGATCGAAGAAGATGCCCAGCGTCGCGACTTCACCATCAACAGTCTCTATTACAGCGTCGCCGACTTTACCGTTCGCGATTATGTTGGTGGTATGCAGGATCTGAGCGACGGTGTGATCCGTCTGATCGGCGTCCCTGAAACCCGCTACCGCGAAGATCCGGTGCGGATGCTGCGTGCGGTGCGGTTCGCCGCCAAGCTGAATATGACCATCAGCCCGGAAAGCGCCGAGCCGTTGCCGCGTCTGGCAACGCTTATCAACGATGTGCCACCGGCCCGTCTGTTCGAAGAATCGCTCAAGCTGCTGCAGGCCGGTTATGGCTTTGCCACCTATAAGCTGCTGCGTGAATACAGCCTTTTCCAGCCTCTGTTCCCGTCCATCACCCGCTACTTCACCGAACAAGGTGATAGCCCGATGGAACGCATTATTGCCCAGGTGCTGAAGAATACCGACAACCGTATCCACAACGATATGCGCGTCAATCCGGCCTTCCTGTTCGCAGCGATGTTCTGGTATCCGCTGCTCGAAGCGGCGCAGAAAATCGCCCAGGAAAGCGGCCTCGCATACTATGACGCCTTTGCGATGGCAATGAACGACGTGCTCGATGAAGCCTGTCGTTCACTGGCGATCCCGAAACGTATCACGACGTTAACCCGCGATATCTGGCAGCTTCAGCTGCGGATCTCCCGCCGCCAGGGCAAGCGCGCCTGGAAACTGATGGAGCATCCGAAGTTCCGCGCCGCCTACGATCTGCTGGCGCTGCGTGCGGAAGTCGAGCACAACGCCGAACTGCAGCGTCTGGTGCAGTGGTGGGGAGAATTCCAGGTTGCCGCACCGCCGGCGCAGAAAGATATGCTTAACGGCCTCGAAGAAGAACCGGCCGCACGCCGCCGTCATCGTCGTCCGCGTAAGCGCACTCCTCGTCCGTGACCCGCGTCTGGCTGGCCATCGGCAGCAATCTCGCTTCGCCGCTACAGCAGGTTAACGCCGCGCTGGCGGCGCTGGCGCAGATCCCCGAAACCCGGGTTGTAACGGTGTCGGCGTTCTACCGCACGCCGCCGCTCGGCCCGCAGGATCAGCCTGACTATCTCAACGCCGCCGTGGCGCTGGACACCCCCCTGGAGCCAGAGGCGCTGCTCGATCACACCCAGCGCATCGAACTGCAGCAGGGCCGCGTTCGCAAAGATGAACGCTGGGGACCACGCACCCTGGATCTCGATATCATGCTGTTTGGCGACCGGGTGATAAATACCCCGCGTCTGACCATCCCTCACTACGATATGAAAAACCGTGGCTTTATGCTCTGGCCGCTGTTTGAGATCGCGCCTGAACTCATCTTCCCCGATGGCGAGACGCTGCAAGCCGTGCTCCAGCGTCTGGATGTGCCGTCACCGGCACGCTGGTCGGTTAATTAAACTTTTTCGCAATCCGGTACACCCGTTTCTGATCGTTGGCAGGCATCTCTTCCACCAGCTCTTCACGCACCAGCGCCCGTAAATTACTCCGGGCGGTGTTATCGGATATCCCCAGCACGGCGCTAACGTCAGCGGCGGTATAGTGCCTTGCAGGCGTGGCCAGCATAATATTCAGCAGTATTACCTGACGCGGTGTCAGTCGTGCCAGCGCGCCGGACTCGCAGAGCAACCGGTCAATCGTGACGGCGCGGGCTACCAGGTCGTTAACGTGCTGCTGAAGTCTCTCCAGACCACGACGAACCACTTCCGCCTGGTACTCCAGAAAGTAGGTCATATCCATGCCCTCTTTTTCGGTGTACTGATAGCTATGGGCATACTTAACCGGCGCGGCATGCAAAAAGCTGCTGATGGAAATGTACTGAAACGCCTCATAGCCCGACTTCAGCATAAACCAGTAAAAGAGTGCGCGACTGGTACGCCCATTCCCGTCTCTGAAGGGGTGCTCATGGGCCAGGATAAAATGCAGGATGCAGGCTTTTACCAGTGGATGAATGTAGTGCGCATTGCCGTTTACCCACTCACAGACCTGCTGCAGACGGTCAGCCAGCCCTTCCGCCCCCGGCGGCTGATGAACGACATTGCCGTCATAATCGGCTATCACAATGTCGTCGGTGGTTCTGAATTCGCCTGGCCGGTATTTTTCGTCGCGGATCCCCTGCATACCGATGGCATGAAAACGACAAATCAGCTCTGGCGTCAGCGGCTCATCCAGCATTTCCGGGATCTCGCCCATGAGTCGCGCATTCCCGGCAATCATATGCTCATCTTCGGTGCGCGGCGCGCGGCCGGATTCGAGCATGCTCCTGGCGACCAGCGTGGTGGTGTTTGCCCCTTCCAGCTGAGAGCTGGTGATTGGCTCATCAAGCTGGAGCTGAATTAACGCCGCACCGGCACCGCGCAGCCGGTTTATCAGATCGCTGAGGGCCAGCCGGGTCGTCTGTTTATCCACCCGCTCACAGGCTGCGGCAAGCGCGGGCGTCAGGACAAATCCGGCCTGCTCTCCGGCGTCGTTGCGATAATCGATCTGCTGCATAGCGGTATCACGGGCGCGTCGCGTCAGTGTCCATGCCACGGCCAGATTTTCCCGCTGTGGCACCCGGTGCCTGAATTCATCGAACGGCAGGTAGCGGCCCTTCTCGTCGGTAACCCGGGAGTAGCGCTGATGGGCTGCAATATCGGCCCCGGTCAGGGATTCCAGTGCGATAAGCGCAGGTGGAGATTTGATCGCCATGAAAACTATCTCAGAAAAGAGTTATTTTGAGATAGTTTATCTCACAACCGTCAATCTATCTCAATTTAATGATTTTTTGAGATAGATGCGGATACCCTCCGCCTAAAAACATTGTCCCTCGTAAAAGCGCTGATTAGAATGCGTCGACATTGCCCGTTCTCAGGATAATTCATGAAACCGACAACTATCACGACGCTCTATAAGCGCAAGCAAGAGAAAAAACGTTTTGCCACCCTGACCGCCTACGACTACAGCTTTGCAAAACTGTTTGCCGATGAAGGGATCGATGTTCTGCTGGTCGGTGATTCGCTGGGTATGACGGTTCAGGGCAACGACTCGACCCTGCCGGTGACGGTCGAAGAGATTGCTTACCATACCCGCGCCGTTCGCCGTGGCGCGCCTGTCTGTCTGCTGCTCTCCGACCTGCCATTTATGGCCTATGCCACACCGGAACAGGCGTTTGAAAACGCCGCTGTCGTGATGCGTGCAGGGGCCAATATGGTCAAAATCGAAGGCGGGGCCTGGCTTGCACCGACGGTCAAAATGCTGACAGAACGCGCCGTGCCGGTCTGCGGTCATCTGGGCCTGACCCCGCAGTCGGTCAATATCTTCGGCGGCTATAAGGTGCAGGGGCGCGGCGACGCGGCCCAGACGCTGCTTGACGATGCCCTGGCCCTGGAAGCGGCCGGTGCGCAGCTGCTGGTGCTGGAGTGCGTCCCGGTTGAGCTGGCGAAGCGCGTGACCGAGGCGCTTCAGATCCCGGTGATCGGGATCGGCGCAGGTAACGTCACCGACGGCCAGATTCTGGTGATGCATGATGCCTTCGGTATTACCGGCGGCCATATCCCTAAATTTGCGAAGAATTTCCTGATCGAAACGGGCGACATGCGCGCGGCCGTACGGCAGTATATTGCCGACGTGGAATCCGGGACTTATCCGGGTGACGAACACAGTTTCCATTAATGCCTGACCTTCAGGACTGAGGAGTATTGTTGTGCTGATTATCGAAACGCTTCCGCTGCTGCGCCAGCATATCCGCCGCCTGCGCGAGCAGGGCCAGCGTATTGCGCTGGTTCCCACGATGGGCAACCTGCATGACGGGCATATGAAGCTGGTCGACGAAGCCCGCGCCCGCGCCGACGTGGTGGTGGTGAGTATTTTTGTCAATCCGATGCAGTTTGACCGGGCGGACGATCTGGCCCGCTACCCGCGCACCCTGCAGCAGGATTGCGAAAAGCTCAACAAACGCAAAGTGGATCTGGTCTTCGCCCCCGCGCCTGCCGATATCTACCCGCAGGGTACCGACACCCAGACGTTTGTTGACGTTCCCGGCCTGTCGACCATGCTGGAAGGCGCTAGCCGCCCGGGTCATTTCCGCGGCGTCTCCACCATCGTCAGCAAGCTGTTTAACCTCGTTCAGCCGGACGTGGCCTGCTTCGGTGAGAAAGACTTCCAGCAGGTAGCGGTGATCCGCAAGATGGTCGCCGATATGGGCTACGACATCGACATCGTTGGCGTGCCGACGGTGCGCGCTAAAGATGGTCTGGCCCTCAGCTCCCGCAACGGCTATCTGACCGCCGCCGAGCGTAAAATTGCGCCAGGATTAAGCAAGGTGATGAACGAGATGGCCGACAAACTGCAGGCAGGCGATCTCCATCTCGACGAGATTATCGCCCTCGCGGCACAGGCTCTGAATGAAAAAGGCTTTCGTGCCGACGACATTCAGATCCGCGATGCCGACACGCTGCTTGAGCTAAGCGAGGCCAGCCAGCGCGCGACGATCCTGATGGCCGCATGGCTGGGCCAGGCGCGACTTATCGACAATAAAACAGTTGAATTAACCCGCTAGACAGGGGTTAAGAATCAGGCAATACTGCCCGGCACAGCCCGCCGGGCGCACAGGTTAGGTAAGGTAAAGTTTATGATCCGTACAATGCTGCAAGGCAAGCTTCACCGCGTCAAAGTGACTCAGGCCGATCTGCACTATGAAGGCTCCTGCGCCATTGACCAGGATTTCCTTGAGGCGGCCGGTATTCTGGAATACGAAGCCATCGATATTTACAACGTCACCAACGGCAAGCGTTTCTCGACCTACGCCATTTCCGGCGAGCGCGGCTCACGCATTATTTCCGTCAACGGTGCGGCGGCCCACTGTGCCGACGTCGGCGATATCCTGATTATCGCCAGCTACGTCACCATGCCGGACGAGCAGGCGCGCAGCTGGCAGCCGAAGGTCGCCTACTTTGACGGCGACAATGAAATGAAGCGTAAAGCGAAAGCGGTGCCGGTTCAGGTTGCCTGAGTCGTGATTACCCCTGCGGCTGATTACTGATCAGCCGCGACATGGTTTCCAGCGAGTCGGTTCTTAAGATATAGAGCCGCTTCAACAAAAACGGATTATCCCCCGGTTTTACCTTCCCCTTCACCGTTGTCACCGCCATATGAAACCCCGCCGCACCGGCCGCTTTCACCGCCTTCAGGTCGTAGCCGCCAAACGGATACGAGAGATAGAGCACGTGCGGATTAAACTGCGCCAGCGCACGACGGGAGCGCTGAAAATCAAACAAAACATTGTGATAGCTACGGCTGAGCAGGATCGGATGACGCAGATCGTCAACCCGGTGCAGAAAATGGGTATGGGACTGAATATCAAAGGTTCCCTGAATATCTTTCAGCTCTGAAACACTCATAAACTGCAGCGATTTCGGATCCCATTTCTGCGGGTGGCTTTTGATTCGCGACGAGATAATAAAGGCCGTCGCCTTGAAGTCATACTGGCGCAAAATCGGGTACGCGTAGCGACTGACCGACTTCAGACCGTCATCAAAGGTGATCACCACCGCCTTCGCCGGCAGATTAGCCCGGTTCCGCAGATAAGCTTCAAGCTGGTAAAGCGTGAGCGTGGTATAGCCCATATCGCGCAGCCAGGTCATCTGGTTACCGAAAGCGCGCACCGAGGTGGTGGTTGAGGTATGGCGAAAACGGGTGTTCTCTTCATCACGCAGAATATGGTGATACGTCAGCACCGGAATGCCGTTATCCTGCTGGGCATCGAGGCTGCTGATCCATGCCAGACGCTGTCCGATACGGATCTGATACCAGGTCTGATTCAGCCTGTCTTTCAGTTTATTCAGCACCGGATAGCGCAGGTTTTCCGCCAGGACCCCAACCTGCGGGCTGGTCGCGTCCGCAGCGGAATACAGCGGCGTATCTTTCCAGGTGACCAGATTTTGACTGGTGAGGGGCTTGTTCAGATCGCCCAGGCTATCTTCTACCCGCCGCGCACCCTGAACGGGTACGAGATGGCCCTTATCGATAAAGCCCACGCTGTAACCGAAGCGAAACTCCTCATAGTCACCGGCGCCCGGCGTCACGCTGATAATTTGCCCGGCGCGCAGATAGCCTACCCGCACCACGTTATTGCCCACCCGGCCCCAGATAGCGGCATCCTGGTTGGTTTGCATATAGCGCCCGCTGTCGCTGCCCTCGCCGAGGAGCACGGCGGAAGCGCCCCCGGAGACCAGCAACAACAGCGAAAGAATAAAACGCATCAGCATAGAGGATCAGCTACGCAGGCCGCGACCGCGCTGGATCAGATACCAGCACAGCAGGTAGAAGGCCAGGATAAAGACCACCAGCACGCCCACGGTGGTAGCCAGCGGTACATCGCTGATCCCGAGGAAGCCGAAGCGGAAGCCGCTGATCATATAGACGATAGGGTTCAGGTGCGACAGCGCCTGCCAAATAGGTGGCAGCAGCGTCAGAGAGTAAAACACCCCGCCAAGATAGGTCAGCGGCGTCAGCACAAAGGTCGGGATCAGGCTGATATCGTCAAAGGTGGTGGCAAAGACCGCGTTCAGCAGACCGGCCAGCGAGAAGAGCACCGCCGTCAGCAGCAGAGTCAGACCCACAAACAGCCACGAATGCACCTGGAACGGCACGAAGAACAGCGATATCGCCGTCACCAGAACACCCACGCACAGGCCGCGCGCCACGCCACCGCCGACGTAACCCGCGATAATCACGTGGGTCGGAACCGGAGCCACCAGCAGCTCTTCGATATTGCGCTGGAACTTGGCGCTAAAGAAAGAGGAGGCCACGTTGGCATAGGCGTTGGTGATCACCGCCATCATAATCAGACCCGGCACGATAAACTGCATATAGGTGAAACCGTGCATCTCCCCGATACGCGAGCCGATCAGGTTGCCGAAGATAATAAAGTAGAGGGTCATGGTAATGACCGGCGGCACCAGCGTCTGGATCCAGATACGCATAAACCGATGAATTTCTTTTGCCCAGATGCTTTTCAGGGCAATCCAATAAAGCTGCGTCATGCCGGGTCTCCTTTTCTGTCGTGTACCAGCGTGACGAACAGCTCTTCCAGACGGTTGGCCTTGTTACGCATACTTAATACCTGCACGCCCTGGGCGCTAAGCTGGCTGAAGACGCTGTTGACGCCCTGCTCACGCAGCACTTCCACTTCCAGCGTTGAGGTATCCACCAAACGATACTGATAACCTTCAAGCTTCGGCAGCGGGCTTTTCGGCGCCAGATCGAGGATAAAGGTTTCCGATTTCAGCTTCGACAGTAGCGACTTCATGGAGGTATTTTCCACCAGCTCGCCGTGCTGAATAATGCCGATATTACGGCACAGCATCTCCGCCTCTTCCAGATAGTGGGTGGTCAGAATGATGGTGGTGCCTTTATCATTCAGATCCTTTAAAAAGCCCCACATAGAACGGCGCAGCTCGATATCAACGCCTGCGGTCGGCTCATCGAGGATCAGCAGCTTCGGCTCGTGCATCAGCGCACGGGCAATCATCAGACGGCGTTTCATCCCGCCCGACAGCATCCGCGCACGTTCGTTGCGTTTTTCCCACAGATCGAGCTGTTTCAGGTATTTTTCGCTGCGTGCCAGCGCATCGTTACGCTCCACACCGTAGTAGCCAGCCTGCTGGGCCACGATCTGCTGCACGGTCTCAAAGGGGTTAAAGTTAAACTCCTGTGGCACCAGCCCCAGCTGGCGTTTAGCGTTAACGACGTCTTTTTCCAGATCGTAGCCAAAGACGCTGACTCGCCCGCTGGTTTTATTCACCAGCGAGCTGATAATGCCGATGGTGGTGGACTTGCCCGCGCCGTTTGGCCCCAAAAGCGCATAGAAATCACCGGCTTCGACTTTAAGATCGATCCCACGCAGCGCCTGCACGCCGCCGGGATAGGTTTTTTTAAGCTGCTCAAGCTCCAGTGCAATGGTCATGAATAGTGGCTTACCTTTAATCTGACACTTGATGTGTGGTTTAAAAAAAGATGGAGTTGACCTATATTAGCGCAACGCACTTATCTGGTTCACAGGTTGTTAACCTCCATGAAAGACATAGATACACTCATCAGCAATAATTCACTATGGTCAAAAATGCTGGTAGAAGAAGATCCGGGATTTTTTGAGAAACTGGCGCAGGCCCAGAAGCCGCGTTTTCTCTGGATCGGTTGTTCCGATAGCCGTGTTCCTGCAGAACGTCTGACCGGACTCGAACCTGGCGAACTCTTCGTTCACCGTAATGTTGCCAACCTGGTGATCCATACCGATCTGAACTGTCTCTCCGTTGTGCAGTACGCGGTCGACGTTCTCGAAGTTGAGCATATTATTATCTGCGGCCACTACGGCTGCGGCGGCGTGCAGGCAGCTGTAGAAAACCCGGAGCTGGGTCTTATCGACAACTGGCTGCTGCATATCCGCGATATCTGGTTCAAGCATAGCTCCCTGCTTGGCGATATGCCGCAGGAACGTCGTCTCGATACCCTGTGTGAGCTGAACGTGATGGAACAGGTCTATAACCTGGGCCACTCCACCATTATGCGTTCAGCGTGGAAACGCGGGCAGAAGGTCACCCTTCACGGTCTGGCTTATGGTATCCACGACGGCCTGCTGCGCAACCTGGACGTCACGGCGACTAACCGTGAAACCCTGGAACAGCGCTACCGTCAGGGCGTGTCTAACCTGTCGCAGAAGCACGTTAACCACAAGTAAAAACAGGGCCCATCGGGCCCTGTTCTTTTATTCGTCCTGCATCACCACGTTGCCAACATACGGCAGATGGCGATAGCGCTGGGCGTAGTCAATCCCGTAGCCCACCACAAACTTATCCTCAATCGTGAAGCCGATAAATTCCACCGGCACGTCGACTTCCCGGCGGGAAGGTTTATCCAGCAGCGTACAGATCGCCAGCGACTTAGGCTCGCGCAGGCTTAAGATCTCGCGCACTTTCGACAGCGTATTGCCGGAGTCGATAATGTCTTCAACGATCAGCACGTCCTTGCCGCGAATATCTTCATCGAGATCCTTGAGGATTTTCACGTCGCGGGTGGTCGACATACCGCTGCCGTAGCTGGAGGCGGTCATAAAGTCGACTTCATGAGGAACCTGTACGGCGCGGCACAGATCCGCCATAAACATAAAGGACCCGCGCAGCAGACCCACCAGCACCATTTCGCTGCCGCTGTCCTGATAACGCTCGGTGATCTCACGACCCAGCTCTGCGACACGTGCGGCTAACTCGGCCTCGGAAATCATCACTTCAACAGTATGTTTCATATTACTAACCATATGATTTAAAGAATAAATCTTTCAAAATCTGTGGCAACCCTTTGGGTATTGCCGCGCAAGGCACGCAGTATACCAGCAAAACGCGGATGGCGAAGCTCCCACGGCTTAAGCTCTTTTTGTGATGAATATCACACTTGTTACAACCTATACTTAATTGCTAGCAAAATTTTAACAATTAAAGATGGTGTGTTTTTATGGCGAAAAATCAATCCGGGCCGTCACGACTCCTCGTGCGGCTCACGACCCTGTTCGCAGCCTTCTGCGGACTCTATCTACTCGCGGGCGGGATCTGGCTGGTCGCTATCGGCGGCTCCTGGTACTACCCACTTGCCGGACTGGTGATGCTCGGCGTGACCACCCTGCTATTTCGCGGACAGCGTGCAGCGCTGTGGCTCTACGCCGCCCTGCTGCTGGTCACCATGCTGTGGGGTGTCTATGAAGTCGGCTTTGACTTCTGGGCCCTGACGCCGCGCAGCGATATCCTGGTGTTCTTCGGCATCTGGCTGATACTGCCCTTTGTCTGGCGTCGGCTACCCGTGCCATCACGCGGGGCGGTAACCGCCCTGGTGGTATCACTGTTGATTAGTGGCGGCATGTTGACCTGGGCGGGTTTCCACGACCCGCAGGAGATTAACGGCACCCTGAACGTCGACACGACGCCCGCAGAGCCGATTTCCCCGGTGGCTGACGGCGACTGGCCTGCCTATGGTCGCAACCAGGAAGGCCAGCGTTTCTCACCTCTGAAGCAGATTAACGCCGATAACGTCCATCAGCTGGAGCAGGCCTGGGTATTTCGCACCGGCGATCTGAAACAGCCGAACGATCCGGGCGAGATCACCAACGAAGTGACGCCGATTAAAGTAGGCGACACGCTCTTCCTCTGTAGCGCCCACCAGCGCATTTTTGCCCTCGATGCGACAACCGGGAAAGAGAAGTGGCATTTCGATCCGCAGCTCAATACCGAGCCTTCTTTCCAGCATGTGACCTGCCGCGGCGTCTCTTACCATGAGGCCAAAGCCGACAGCAGCAGGCCGGATACGGTTTCTGACTGCCCGCGCCGCATTCTCCTGCCGGTAAACGATGGTCGCCTGTTCGCCCTGAATGCCGATACCGGCAAGCTGTGCGAATCCTTTGCCAATAAAGGCATTCTGAACCTGCAGACCAATATGCCGGTTACCACGCCGGGCATGTATGAGCCGACCTCGCCGCCGATCGTAACCGATACGACGATTGTGATTGCCGGTGCGGTCACCGATAACTTCTCAACCCGTGAGCCTTCCGGGGTAATCCGTGGCTTTGACGTTAACAGCGGCGAGCTGCTGTGGGCCTTCGATCCCGGCGCGAAAGATCCCAACGCTATCCCGACTGACGAACATCACTTTACCGTCAACTCGCCGAACTCCTGGGCGCCTGCAGCCTATGATGCGAAGCTGGACCTGGTCTATCTCCCGATGGGCGTCACCACGCCGGATATCTGGGGCGGGAACCGCACGCCGGAGCAGGAGCGCTACGCCAGCTCGATTGTGGCGCTGAACGCGACCACCGGTAAGCTGGCCTGGAGCTATCAGACCGTTCACCACGATCTGTGGGACATGGATATGCCGTCGCAGCCGACGCTGGCGGATATCACGCTGAACGGCGAGACCATTCCGGTCATCTACGCTCCCGCGAAAACCGGCAATATCTTTGTGCTGGACCGTCGAACCGGCAAGCTGGTCGTTCCGGCCCCGGAAAGACCGGTTCCGCAGGGCGCAGCGAAAGGCGATTACGTCAGCAAAACCCAGCCGTTCTCCGACCTCAGCTTCCGTCCGAAGAAAGACCTTAGCGGCGCGGATATGTGGGGCGCGACCATGTTCGATCAGCTGGTCTGCCGGGTGATGTTCCAGCAGCTGCGCTATGAAGGGATCTTCACCCCGCCGTCCGAGCAGGGCACGCTGGTCTTCCCGGGTAACCTGGGGATGTTCGAGTGGGGCGGAATTTCGGTTGATCCGCATCGTCAGGTGGCAATTGCTAACCCGATGGCGCTGCCGTTTGTCTCGAAGCTGATCCCACGTGGTCCAGGTAATCCGATGGAGCCGCCGAAGGATGCCAAAGGCAGCGGGTCGGAATCCGGTATTCAGCCCCAGTACGGCGTGCCTTATGGCGTGACTCTGAATCCGTTCCTGTCGCCGTTTGGCCTGCCTTGTAAACAGCCGGCCTGGGGCTATATCTCCGCCCTGGATCTGAAAACCAATCAGGTCGTATGGAAAAAACGTATCGGTACGCCGCAGGATAGTCTGCCGTTCCCGATGCCGGTTCCGCTGCCGTTTACCATGGGAATGCCAATGCTTGGCGGCCCGATCTCGACCGCCGGTAACGTGCTGTTTATCGGCGCCACCGCAGATAACTACCTGCGAGCGTACGATATGCGTAACGGGGAGAAACTGTGGCAGGCGCGTCTGCCCGCCGGAGGCCAGGCCACGCCGATGACCTATGAGGTTAACGGTAAGCAGTATGTGGTGATCTCCGCTGGCGGCCACGGCTCCTTTGGCACCAAAATGGGAGATTATATTGTGGCCTACGCCCTGCCGGATAAAACCGAGTAACTCGCCTCTCACCCGAAACCTCTCAGGACGAGAGGTTTCGGGCCTTCCGTCAGACCGTGAAGCCCAGCATCATGCCGGTATCTTCATGCTCAAGCAGATGGCAGTGCGCCATATAGGCACTCTCTTTTGGCGCTTCATGTTCGAAGCGAACCAGCACTTCGCTGACGCCACCTTCCACTTTCACCGTATCTTTCCAGCCGCTGCGGTGAGCCGCAGGCTTACTGCCGTTTTCTGACAAAATACGGAACTGGGTGCCGTGAATATGGAACGGGTGCAGCATCATATCGCCCTCGCCGGAGATAACCCAGCGCTCATGCTGACCTCGGGTGGCAGCAAACTGCGGCGTATCCATCGCAAAGGCCTGGCCGTTAATGCGGTTCGCATGATGCAGGTCCAGACTGTGTCCGCCGTGGTTCATCTGACCCCTATGCTGGCCGTGACCACCGTGCTGCATCATCGCGCCGTGATCCATCCCGGCCATCGCCTGCGCGCCATATTTGTCCATCAGCGCCTGCATCCCCATCTGGTCGAGCATCGGATCCATCGACAGCTTCAGCGTTCGTTGCGTTAACCCTTCCAGCGACGGCAACCCTGCAACCGGAACCAGTTTATCCGGCAGCGTGCCGGATGCGACCACCCGCAGCGGCTGAATGCTCAGAACCGGGTGCGGTTTATCAAAGGGCGCAACGCTCATACCCATCTGGCTGACAGGCAGCGTCACAATATCAAAGGGTTTGCCGTCGCGGGTTTCGACCAGCACTTCAAAGCGCTCGCCCGGCATCATCGGCAACTCCGTTACCGCGACAGGCTCGGCCAGCAGCCCGCCGTCGCTGCCGATCACATACAGCGGGCGTTTATCGCTGGCAGCAAAGTTAAGCGAGCGGGCATTGCAGCCGTTCAGCAGACGTAATCGCAGCCAGCCGCGCGGAGCGGCGTGACGGGGATAAATCGCCCCGTTGGTCAGCAGCGTATCGCCAAACCAGCCCACCGCGGCGCTCATCATGTCCAGCTGGTAGTCAATCTGCCCGTCAACGGTAAATTTTTTGTCCTGCACAATCACCGGAACATCATCCACGCCCCAGCTTTTCGGCAGCAGTAGCTGCTGGCTGTGCGGGTCGTCAATCAGCACCAGCCCAGCCAGCCCCATCGCCACCTGATAGCCGGTTTTTCCATGCTGATGCGGGTGGAACCAGCAGGTGGCCGCCTGTTGGGTGGGCGTAAAGCTTATGCTTCGGCTTTTGCCTGGCGCAATCACGCCCTGCGGACCGCCGTCAACGCTGCCCGGAACTTCTAAGCCGTGCCAGTGAACGGTGGTCTCCTCCCTGAGCTGGTTGCGGATCTCCACGTTAACCTGCTTGCCCTGCTGTAGTTTCAGCGCGGGGCCCAGCAGATTGCCGTTATAGCCCCAGCTTGTGGCGGTATGTTTTCCGAAAGTGGTTTTTCCAGCCTGCACCGTCAGGCGAATGCGGCTCTGCGCATCCGCCTGCAGCAGATCGGGGATGGGAAGAGCCGGACGTTCAGCGGCGAACGCCGACCGACTCCACACCGGCAGCGCGCTGACTGCGCCCAGCGCCGCAGAGTATTTTAAAAAATCACGTCGTTGCATGCTCACATCCTTATTCTCAACTGGCGGAATCGACAGCCTAAACCCTGACCTAACGGGAAGGTCAAGGTGCCCCGTCACACGCTAAATAATAATCGTCGAGGTGGTTCCAGGTATGCTAACGTTAAAGTTCCGTGATGCTGTGGTAGAAACAAGAAACAATGAAGACGTTTTTCAGAACAATCGTGTTAGGTAGCCTGCTGGCCATGTCCGCAAACAGCTATGCGCTTAGCGAGAACGAGGCCGAAGATATGGCCGATTTAACCGCGGTGTTTGTGTTTCTGAAAAACGACTGTGGTTACCAGAACCTTCCCAATGGCCAGATCCGCCGTGCGCTGGTCTTCTTTGCCCAGCAGAATCAGTGGGATCTCAGCAACTATGACTCCTGGGATATGAAAACCCTGGGCGAAGAGAGCTACCGCGATCTCAGCGGCATCGCCATTCCCGTTGATAAAAAATGCAAATCTCTGGCCCGTGACTCCCTGAGTCTGCTGGCCTACGTCAAATAATCCCCTGCTTTTATTGATGAATTCCTGACCGTGCAACCACGGTCATAGTTAGCTATGATGTTACGCCCACTTTTCATGGGTGTTAACGAAGGAGCAACGATGACCGATAACACGCTGTGGCATGAAACACTGCACGATAAGTTTGGTCAGTACTTTGCCGTTGATAAAGTGCTGTATCACGAGAAAACCGATCACCAGGATTTGATCATTTTCGAAAACGCAGCCTTTGGTCGCATCATGGCGCTGGACGGCGTAGTGCAGACCACCGAACGTGACGAGTTTATCTATCACGAAATGATGACACACGTTCCGCTGCTGGCCCACGGCCACGCGAAGCACGTGTTGATTATCGGCGGTGGCGACGGGGCAATGCTGCGGGAAGTCACCCGCCATAAAAACGTTGAGTCCATTACGATGGTGGAGATCGATGCCGGGGTGGTGTCATTCTGCCGCCAGTATCTGCCTCACCACAACGCGGGCAGCTACGACGATCCGCGCTTTACGCTGGTGATTGACGACGGCGTCAATTTTGTTAACCAGACCGCACAAACCTTCGACGTCATTATCTCCGACTGCACCGACCCGATTGGGCCGGGCGAAAGCCTCTTTACCTCCGCCTTCTATGAAGGGTGCAAACGCTGTCTGAATCCCGGCGGTATTTTCGTGGCGCAGAACGGCGTCTGCTTCCTGCAGCAGGACGAAGCCATCGATAGCCACCGTAAGCTCGGCCACTACTTTGCCGACGTCAGCTTCTATCAGGCGGCGATCCCGACCTACTACGGCGGCATTATGACCTTCGCCTGGGCGACGGATAACGAAGCTTTGCGCCGCCTGTCGACGGAGATTATTCAGGCCCGCTTCCACACCAGTACGCTGCGCTGCCGCTACTACAACCCTGCCGTTCATACGGCCGCCTTTGCCTTACCGCAATATGTGCAGGACGCTCTGTCCACACAGCAATCCTGAGGAGGTGAGAAAAATTGAAGAAACTAAAACTGCATGGCTTTAACAACCTGACCAAAAGCCTGAGTTTTTGTATTTACGATATCTGCTACGTCAAAACGGCGGAAGAGCGCGATGGCTACATCGCCTATATCGATGAACTCTACAACGCCAACCGGCTGACCGAGATCCTGTCAGAAACCTGCTCTATTATCGGGGCCAATATTCTGAATATCGCCCGCCAGGACTACGAGCCGCAGGGTGCCAGCGTGACCATTCTGGTCAGCGAAGAACCGGTCGATCCGCAGCTTATCGACACCACCGAACACCCTGGCCCGCTGCCAGAGGCGGTGGTTGCCCATCTCGATAAGAGCCATATCTGCGTGCATACCTATCCGGAAAGCCATCCCGAAGGCGGCCTTTGCACCTTCCGCGCCGATATCGAAGTCTCAACCTGCGGGGTGATTTCGCCGCTTAACGCGCTCAACTATCTGATCCACCAGCTGGAATCCGATATTGTGACCATCGACTATCGCGTGCGCGGCTTTACCCGCGACGTTAACGGCATGAAGCACTTTATCGACCACGAGATTAACTCGATCCAGAACTTTATGTCCGAGGATATGAAGTCGCTCTACGATATGATGGACGTGAACGTCTATCAGGAAAATATCTTCCATACCAAGATGTTACTGAAAGAGTTCGATCTCAAACACTATATGTTCCACACCCGGCCGGAAGACCTTAGCGAGGAAGAGCGCAAGGTGATTACCGACCTGCTGTGGAAAGAGATGCGTGAAATCTACTACGGGCGCAATATCCCGGCGGTGGGGCTGAAATCGTTTTAAAACGTGGCGGGCAGCCTGTCCGCTGCCCGTTTTACATCGTCAGCGTCAGCTGAAACGCCTGTCCGTCCATCGCGGTGCAGGCGTCGGCGTCGAGACGCCTGTCGGTAATAATATCGGTCAGCGACTGCAGCGGTGAGACGCAGAACAGCGACCAGGAGCCATACTTGCTGCTGTCCGCCAGCAGCACGCGGCGGCGCGCATTGCCCAGCAGATCCTGCTTCAGCCCGGCTTTCTCTTCCGTCGGCGTCGTAATCCCTTTTTCCAGACTCCATGAGTTACAGCTCACAAACGCAATATCAGGATAGAGGGTACGCAGAAAACGGCGGCCGTGATCGCCAATGCACGACTGGCTGGAGTCGTCGATCCGCCCGCCGATAATGGTCACTTCAATCTGCTTAAACTCAGAGAGAAACAGCGCGATATGCAGATCGGCGGTGATCACCCGCAGCGGCAGATGCGTCAGCTGACGTGCCAGCTCAAGCATGGTGGTCCCGGCATCCAGCACTACCGCGTCTCCGGCTTTGACCAGGCTTGCCGCCTGACGGGCAATAGCCTGTTTCTCGGCCAGATTACGCTGGGACTTCTCCTGAGTGGTGGGCTGTGCCGGAATAAAGCGGTTCAGCGTGACGCCACCGTGAGTACGGCTAATCACCCCTTCCCGATCGAGTTTGATCAGATCCCGGCGGATCGTGGCGGGCGATGCTTCGATCGCCGCCACCAGTTGATCTACAGTGACCAGATTATGGCTTTTCAGATAATCCATAATCTGATCGAGACGGCTTTGTCCCTTCATAGGCCCTTAGCTTATGCCAGTTGCATCGCGAGTTGGATGGAAATCGCCATGCTCTCAGACTTCGCCTTACCTGTCCAGGCAATATCAAACGCCGTACCGTGGTCCGCAGAGGTGCGGATAAACGGCAGTCCGGCGGTGATGTTTACCCCGTCATAGAAGCCCAGCAGCTTCAGCGGAATATGCCCCTGATCGTGGTACATCGCGACCACCATATCGTACTGACCTTCGTAAGCCTGCAGGAAAACGGTATCCGGCGGGCAAGGGCCATAGACGTCGATACCCTGCTGTTTGATCTCCGCGATGGCCGGGCTGACAATCGTAATCTCTTCATCGCCAAACAGACCGTTTTCCCCGGCGTGCGGGTTCACGCCCGCCACCGCGATCCGCGGCTTATCAAAACCCACGCGCTTAAGGAAAGTATCGGCAATATTAACCACGGTTTTGATACGTTCGCCGTTAAGCGTATCGAGGAATTTCCGCAGC
>DATEKR010000216.1:0-2465 GCA_035277345.1 Enterobacteriaceae bacterium | reverse complement strand
ACCGTTTCAAAGCTCAAGCCCGACTTTAAAAAACTCAGCCCCATCAGCGGCGTGAAGCGCATGTTCTCCAGCAGCCACTACGTTGACGTCGGCAAGATGATGCTCAAATGCGGCACCATTCTGGCGGTGCTTTATACCATGGTGCACAGCTCGCTCAACCCGCTGCTGCACCTGCAGCGGCTGAGCCTGAGTCAGGCGATTCATCACGGGTTTGGCATTCTGCATCACGTGCTGGTCTATTTCATTGCGGTGATTGTGATCTTCGCCCTGCTCGACGTGCCGCTGGCGAAGTTCATGTTCACCAAAAAAATGCGCATGACCAAGCAAGAGGTGAAAGAAGAGTACAAAAACAACGACGGTAACCCGCAGATTAAAGGCCGTATACGCCAGCTTCAGCGTCAGATGGCGATGGGGCAGATCAACCGTACCGTGCCGGAGGCAGACGTGATTATCACGAACCCGACGCACTACGCGGTTGCGCTCAAATACGACCCGAAAAAAGCCGAAGCGCCCTACATCGTGGCAAAAGGCATGGACGATATTGCGCTCCATATCCGGGACGTGGCTCGCCATCACCAGATTGAAGTGGTCGAATTCCCACCGCTGGCGCGTGCGGTTTACCACACTACCCGCGTAAACCAGCAAATTCCGGCCCAGCTTTTTCGCGCGATTGCGCATGTGCTGACCTACGTCATGCAGATTAAATCCTGGCGTACCGGCCAGCTTGAACAAAAACCCCGCCTGAACAGGCAGATCAACATTCCAAAAGAGGTCTTAAAAGCCGATGGCGAACAGTAAGTTACAGCAGGCGCTTGCCATACTCAGTAAAGGGCGAATAGGCGTTCCGGTACTGCTTCTGTGCGTGCTGGCAATGGTCATGCTGCCATTGTCCCCGCTGATGCTGGATATCTTATTTACCTTCAACATTGTGCTGGCGGTAGTGGTGCTGCTGGTGGCGGTCAATATGCAGCGTCCGCTGGATTTTGCCGTCTTCCCGACGCTGCTGCTGATCACCACGCTGATGCGACTTACCCTGAACGTCGCCTCTACACGCGTGGTGTTGCTGCATGGTCATGAGGGCGAAGGCGCGGCCGGTAAGGTTATCGAAGCCTTTGGTCAGGTGGTGATTGGCGGCGACTTCGTGGTCGGGTTCGTGGTCTTTATCATCCTGATGATCATCAACTTTGTGGTGGTCACCAAAGGGGCGGAACGTATTTCTGAAGTGTCGGCCCGCTTTACGCTGGATGCCCTGCCGGGTAAACAGATGGCGATCGACGCCGACCTTAACGCCGGGCTGATTAACCAAAACCAGGCGCGAGACCGCCGTAAAGAGGTGTCGAAAGAGGCAGACTTCTACGGCGCGATGGACGGTGCCTCGAAGTTTGTGCGTGGTGACGCCATCGCCGGGATCATGGTGCTGGTCATCAACGTCATCGGTGGGATTTGCATCGGTATCTTCAAATACAATCTCGATGCCAGCCACGCCTTCCAGCAGTACGTTCTGCTGACCATCGGTGACGGCCTGGCCGCGCAGATCCCGTCCCTGCTGCTCGCCACCGCCGCCGCGATTATCGTGACCCGCGTCAGCGACGGCGACGACGTCAGCGATGAAATTAAAACGCAGCTGCTGGCGAAACCGCAGGTGCTGTATACCGCCGCCTTCGTCATGTTCATCCTGGCGATTGTTCCCGGCATGCCGCACATCGCGTTCCTGTGCTTCACCGCCCTTTTACTGTTTGCCGCCTGGCGACAGAGCAAGGTCGTGAAGCCCGCCGCCGAAGAGACCGACTACGACGCCATTAGCGACGCGCTGGCAACGGACGCGACGCCTGCGATTAACTGGGAAAGTATTCCGCTCGTCGAGCCGATTGGGCTGAATCTGGGCTATAAGCTGGTGACGCTGATCGATACGGCGAAAGGAAGCCCGCTATCGCAGCGTATACGCGGCGTGCGTCAGGTGGTGTCTGAACAGTGCGGCGTGCTGCTGCCGGAGATCCGCATTCGGGAGAACTTCCGCCTGAAGCCCGCCCAGTACGCGATCTACATCAATGGCATCCGCACGGCGCTCGGCGAAGTGTATGCCGAGAAGCTGATGGCCATTCCAGGCGCAGAGCTGTACGGCGAAATTGACGGCGTGCTGGATACCGATCCGGCCTACGGCATGGCGATCGTCTGGATCGATCCTGACCAGAAGGCCAAAGCGCTGAACCTGGGCTATCAGGTGGTGGATTGCGCCAGCGTGGTGGCAACGCACGTCAACAAGGTGGCGCGCGAGCATCTGCCGGAGCTGTTTAATTATGACGATATCACCCACCTGCACGCGCGTCTGGCGCTGCAGGCACCGAAGCTGGCGGAAGATCTCTCGAATGCGCTCAACTTTAGCCTGCTGCTGCGCATTTACCGGCAGCTACTGCTGGAGCAGGTGTCCCTGAAGGATATTGTCACCATTGCCTCTACGCTACTGG
>DATEKR010000215.1:0-8444 GCA_035277345.1 Enterobacteriaceae bacterium | reverse complement strand
CGCAGGCTATTAAACAGAGATTCGCTGCCGTAGGCCGCACCGTTGGCCACAATAACGATATGTTGCATCATTGCTCCTTTTTATCCGGGGTCGGTCATCAGTGTACGGGTAAGGCTCTGATGCTGGATCGGGTTTTTCCTGGAATGTGAAAGCAGGCTGATTATATGGGTGAAAAAGGCTAAAATTTTAGATTGATGCCTCTATTAATAGCCAATTGCCCGTCGCCAATGATGTTGACTGCTTTACCTTTATCGCCCCGCCGCGTTCTGTTTCTCCTTCTGCTGATAGTAGGAGCAGGTGCGCATGCCCAGGGAAACTTCGAGCAAAAGGCGGAAAATCCCTTCGACAATAATCAGGATGGTCTGCCCGATTTAGGGATGGCCCCTGAGAACGGTGAGTGGGAGAAAAACTTTGCCGGCATGGTGAAGTCATTCGGTGAAGCCAGCATGGTCGATAACGGCCTTGGCGCAGGGGAACAGGCGCGGGTGTTTGCTCTTGATCATCTTCGTGACACGGTTAGCGAGGAGGTAAGCCGCAGCGTTGAGTCCTGGCTTTCTCCCTGGGGCAATGCCAGCGTTGAGCTGCTGGTTGATGACGAGGGTAATTTTAGCGGCAGTCACGGAAGCTGGTTTGTTCCCCTGCAGGATAATGATCGCTACCTGAGCTGGAGCCAGTTTGGCGTCACCCAGCGCAGCGATGGCACGGTGGGCAATGCCGGGATAGGCCAGCGCTGGATGGCCGGGGACTGGCTGCTGGGCTACAACACTTTCTACGACAGCTGGCTCGATGAGCACATCTCCCGCGGCGGGTTAGGGGCGGAAGCCTGGGGTGAATATCTGCGCCTGTCGGCCAATTACTATCAGCCGCTCGGCGGCTGGCAAAACAGCACGGTATTGCAAGAGCAAAGAATGGCCCGCGGCTATGACCTGACGGCGCAGGCCTGGCTGCCGTTTTATCGCCATGTGAATACCAGCATCAGTTTTGAGCACTATTTTGGCGATAACGTCGACCTGTTCGATTCCGGTACCGGCTATCACAATCCGACGGCGGTATCGCTGGGCCTCAATTACACCCCGGTGCCGATCGTCACCCTGACCGCCCAGCATAAACAGGGCGAAAGCGGCGTCAGCCAGAATAACCTGGGGCTGAAACTCAATTATCGCTTCGGCGTGCCGTTGAAAAAACAGCTCGAAGCCAGCGAGGTGGCGGCGAGTAAATCTCTGCGCGGCAGTCGCTACGACAGCCCGCAGCGCAATATGCTGCCGGTCATGGAGTCGCGGCAGCGTAAAAGCCTGTCGGTGTTCCTCGCCACGCCGCCCTGGGATCTCCAGTCGGGTGAAACGGTGGCGCTGAAACTGCAGGTGCGCAGCGTGAACGGGGTCCGCTCTCTGGACTGGGAGGGCGATGATCAGGCGCTAAGTCTGACACCACCGGCGGATCCACGGGACAGGGACGGCTGGACGATTATTATGCCTGCCTGGGATGAAAGCCCCGGCGCGACCAATCGCTGGCATCTGAGGGTGACGGTTGAGGATGAAAAAGGGCTGCGGGTCTCATCCAATGAGATCGAACTGGCGCTGACAGCGCCATTAATCAGCTGGTCCGAAGACGATCCCCGCTGGCAATTGCTGCCAGCGACGGATTAAAAAACGCGTTCCTGATGGACCCAGACGGCGGCTTCAACGCGCGACTTAAGGCCCATCTTTTTGAGCATATGTTTGACGTGAACCTTGACGGTGCTTTCGGTGATATCCAGACGGCGCGCGATCATCTTATTCGGCAGACCCTGAGCAATCAGTTTCAGAATATCGCGTTCACGTGGCGTTAGCTGCGACACATCCCGTGCAGAAGGGGCGCGATTGGCGCGCAGGCTGGCGGCCAGCACCGGCGTCAGGGTTTCGCTCAGCACCATTTCACCGGCCGCAGCCTGCTGCAGCGCCTTGAGCAGATCTTCCGGCTCCATATCCTTAAGCAGATAGCCATCGGCGCCACGTTTCAGGGCGGTGACTACATCTTCTTCATGGTTGGAGACGCTAAATACCACCACCCGGCCGGAGAGCGGTTTTTCACGCAGGCGGTCAAGGGTTTCCAGGCCGTTCATTCCCGGCATATTCAGATCGAGCAGAATCAAATCCGGATCGAGACGCTCCGCCATTTCAATACCCTGCTCACCGTTACCTGCTTCGCCAATCACGGTGATTTCGGGGGCCATACTAATTAGCTGTTTTACGCCAGTGCGCAGCATCGGATGATCGTCGATCAGCAGGATTGTTGCCGGTTCCTGATAACTCATTTTGTGTTCCTTGTACGGATATTGTGGGGGCATCAGGTACGAATGTGACAATCACTTCCGTCCCGCCTGATTCACGACGTCGTACCTGACAGTCGCCGTGCAGGCTCTGGGCGCGGTCGCGCATAATAATCAGACCGTAGTGGTTGCTACGCTCGGCCTTATCAGGCAGGCCGCAGCCATTATCCTGAACGGTTAAACGGACTTCATTGCCGTGCTGCATAACCAGCACGCTAATCTCGGTGGCATTAGCATGCTTCAGGGCATTATTCAGCGCCTCGCGGGCGATTTGCACCAGATGAATGGCCTGGTGCGACGGCACGCGTCGTGGGATCAGCCGATAATCCAGCGTCACGGGGAAGCCCAGTCGGGTACTGAACTCGGCGCAGCTCTCCTCCAGCGCAGGACGCAGACCCGGTTCAGTTAGCTTGAGGCGGAAGGTGGTCAGCAGCTCGCGAAGCTGCCGCCAGGAGCTGTTTAGCTCATTGCGCACCTGACCCAGCAGGTCGCGGCTCTGTTCCGGCAGCCCTTCGCCCTGCATCTGCAGACAGCTGACCTGCATCTTCATGCAGGAGAGTGACTGGGCGATGGAATCGTGCAGTTCCCGGGCAATCGCCGAACGCTCTTCCATCACCATAAGCTGCTGCTGATGCTCCTGTCTGTGCTCCAGCGCCAGAGTGGCGGAGATTTGCTCCATCAGCGTATCCAGCATCTGTCGCTGATCGCGGCTAAGGTGAGAGCCCTGCGGCAGGCGGGCAAGCATCAGACCGTACTGGCAGTGGTTATCCACCAGGCGCCATTTCAGGGTGATATCCTGCGGAACGTCGCGCACCTCGCGCTGCGGGCAGAGATGACAATTTTTCTCCGCGCAGTGAGCGTCGGGGCGCCAGGCGAACTCCTGATAGAGGCTTTCATCATCGCCAGAGTCGTAGACCCGCAGCTCAATATTGCGCAGCAGGGTCAGCTCCTGCAGTTGGTTGAGGATCGGGGCGAGGCGTTCGCACAGCGGCGCGCCCGAGTGCAGACGACGGCTGGCTTCCCACAGGAAAGCGAGGATCTGGTTTTTGTGCTCAAGCCCGGCGGTTTTTTCCTGTACCCGGGTCTCCAGCACCGAATAGCTTTCGGCAAGCTCTGCGGACATGCTGTTCAGCGCGCGTCCCAGCGTGGCCATCTCATCCTGTCCGCTGACGCTGGCCCGGCGGGTAAAATCGCGCTGGCCAATCGCGGTCGCCATTGCCAGCAGTTGACGCCAGGGGCGGAGCAGACGTTTTCGTAGCCAGATCACGGTGAAGATCAGAAGCATGCCCATCAGCAGTGCCAGAGAGCTCTGGAGCCAGACCACATCCTTAATGCGCTCTTCGGTGGTGTGGTCGAAGGCGGTAACCAGCAGATCGATCTGGCTGACAAACTGGGCCACTTCTTCATGCACTTCATCGGGAGTGCTGGCCCGCTGCAGGGCTGGAGAAAGCTCCGTTTGCCAGTAAAGCGCCAGCGCGTTCAGGCTCTGCATTTCATTGTCGGTGACGGCGGCATGGCGAAGTTCCGGGCTTTGTACCGTTACGCTCATCTCGTCAAGCAGCGCTTTATCCTGCGCCGTGAGGGGAACCGCAGCCAGCAGGCGATAGCTCTGCATGCGCAAAGAGCCCGCTTTATTGATGGCGTGCGCGCTGCCCTGGATGCCCTGTGCAAGCCAGCCGGCCATGGTCATCCCGGCCACGCCAAGCGCAGCCAGCAGCAGCACAATAAGCGCCAGCTGGTTTACTAGCGTCAAAGGGGAGAGCAGGCGTCTGGTCATCAGCGACTCCGTAACATGCCGGGAAAGGAGACTATTCTCAGTCATCACCTGGAGTATACCCATACCTCAAAGGGATTACCCCTTTATTGCCCTGTGGGTACACTTTTGCAGGGGAATTGTCGCTGGCGTGTGCTAGCAGATGAAAAACCACACTTTTTTTACCTTCTTTTATTACTCACTAAGGATAGGGGTATTTTTCTTTCGATATCCCGGCGGACTTATCCATTGATTTACATCAACTTACCCATCACACCAACGCCTATCTTGGCGGCAGTTATTTCCCATTTAGAGGTGTGTATGAGTCACTCTTCCCGTTCTTCCGAAACGTCGGGCGTTATCACTGACTGGCGTCCGGAAGATACTGCTTTTTGGCAAACCCAGGGGAGTCGGGTTGCCAGCCGGAACCTGTGGATTTCCGTTCCCTGCCTGCTGCTCGCGTTCTGCGTCTGGATGTTATTTAGCGCAGTGGCCGTTAACCTGAATAAGGTTGGTTTTAACTTCGCAACCGACCAGCTGTTTATGTTAACCGCGCTGCCGTCTCTTTCCGGTGCGCTGCTGCGCGTGCCTTACGCCTTTATGATCCCGCTGTTTGGGGGGCGTCGCTGGACGGCGTTCAGCACCGGCATTCTGATTATCCCCTGCGTCTGGTTAGGCTTCGCGGTTCAGGACGTCAGCACGCCGTTTAGCACCTTTATCATTATCTCCCTGCTGTGTGGTTTCGCCGGCGCGAACTTCGCCTCCAGCATGGCTAATATCAGCTTCTTCTTCCCGCGGAGTAAGCAGGGTGGTGCGCTCGGTATTAATGGTGGTATGGGTAATCTGGGCGTTAGCGTTATGCAGCTGCTGGCCCCGCTGGCAATCTCCATGTCCATCTTCGCCTTCTTTGGAGGTAATGGCGTTCCTCAGGCAGACGGTACGCGTCTGTATCTGGAAAACGCGGCCTGGATCTGGGTCCCGCCGCTGGCGATCTTTACCCTTGCAGCCTGGTTCGGTATGAACGACCTTTCGGCATCGAAGGCGTCGCTGCGTGAACAGCTCCCGGTGCTGAAACGTTCGCACCTGTGGATTATGAGTTTTCTGTATCTGGCAACCTTCGGTTCCTTTATCGGTTTTTCCGCCGGTTTTGCCATGCTATCCAAAACCCAGTTCCCGGAAGTGGCGGTCATGCACTATGCCTTCTTCGGGCCGCTGGTGGGCGCGATTGCACGTTCTGTCGGCGGAGCGATTTCTGACCGCCTGGGCGGGGTTCGCGTCACGCTGGTGAACTTTGTGCTGATGGGCATCTTCAGTGCGCTGCTGTTCCTGACGCTGCCGACGGCGGGCGCAGGGGGTAGCTTTATTGCCTTCTTCGGCGTCTTCATGCTGCTGTTCCTGACAGCCGGTCTGGGCAGCGGCTCGACCTTCCAGATGATCTCAGTCCTGTTCCGCAAGCTGACCGCAGAGCGCGTTAAAGCCAGCGGCGGCAGCGATGAGCAGGCGTCCCGCGAAGCGGCAACGGATACCGCAGCGGCGCTGGGCTTTATCTCGGCGATTGGTGCGGTGGGCGGCTTCTTTATCCCGAAAGCCTTTGGGACCTCGCTGGCACTGACCGGGTCACCGGCAGGCGCCATGAAGGTGTTCTTCGTCTTCTATGTGGTCTGCGTGATTGTGACCTGGGCGATTTACGGACGTAAATCCAGCAAGTAATGCCCTGGTGTTAAACCTCAAGCGCGGCCTGGCCGCGCTTTTTAATGACCTTTATTTAGTTACAACATACTTATGTATTAAGACGGGTGCACCGGCCTGGGACTGTGATGCAGATCGTATAGCGCAGGGGCCTACTCCCTAATACCCGGATTGTGAGTTTTTGGGGAGGAAACAGAGCTGGAAAGGTATTTATCCCTTGTAAAATAAAGGATTAGCGCATTTCCTCGCGTGCCACTTTGGTGGTATGTCATTCGTTTCGCCACTTTTCAATGACTTAGCCTGTTGATCGTTATCAATTAAGGCTTCTCTTTGGCGCGTTATTTTGCCCGCAAATCCAGCAATGTCGATTTGACCAGAGAGCCTACAGGCTCCAAACAGGAGAACCCCCCGATGAGCAAGTTTCTGGACCGGTTTCGCTACTTCAAGCAGAAGGGCGAGATCTTTGCCGATGGGCACGGCCAGCTTTTAGAGACCAACCGGGACTGGGAAGACGGATACCGCCAACGCTGGCAGCATGACAAAGTTGTCCGTTCAACGCATGGCGTTAACTGCACCGGTTCATGTAGCTGGAAGATCTATGTTAAAAATGGCCTGGTTACCTGGGAAACCCAGCAGACAGACTATCCACGCACCCGGCCGGATATGCCAAACCATGAGCCACGCGGCTGCCCGCGCGGTGCAAGCTACTCCTGGTACCTCTACAGCGCCAACCGTCTGAAATACCCGCTGATGCGCAAACGCCTGATTAAACTGTGGCGTGAAGCGAAAGCACAGCACAGCGATCCGGTGGTGGCCTGGGCGTCCATCATGGAAGACAGCGAGAAAACCAAAAGCTATAAGCAGGCCCGTGGCCGCGGTGGCTTTGTTCGCTCCTCCTGGCAGGAAGTGAATGAACTGATTGCCGCTTCCAACGTCTATACCGTCAAAACCTACGGCCCGGACCGCGTTGCCGGTTTTTCGCCGATCCCGGCGATGTCGATGGTCTCCTACGCCTCCGGCGCGCGTTACCTGTCGCTGATCGGCGGTACCTGCCTGAGCTTCTACGACTGGTACTGCGACCTGCCGCCGGCGTCGCCGATGACCTGGGGCGAACAGACCGACGTACCTGAATCTGCCGACTGGTATAACTCCAGCTACATTCTCGCCTGGGGGTCTAACGTTCCGCAGACCCGTACCCCGGATGCCCACTTCTTTACGGAAGTTCGCTACAAAGGCACCAAAACCGTCGCCATCACCCCGGACTATGCCGAAATCGCCAAGCTGTGCGATCTGTGGCTGGCACCGAAGCAGGGCACCGACAGCGCGATGGCGCTGGCGATGGGCCATGTGATGCTGAAAGAGTTCCATATCGATAACCCGAGCCCGTACTTTACTGACTACGTGCGTCGCTATACCGATATGCCAATGCTGGTGATGCTGGAAGAGCGTGATGGCTTCTATGCCGCAGGCCGTATGCTGCGTGCCAGCGACCTGGTCGATGGTCTGGGCCAGGAAAACAATCCGGAATGGAAAACCGTTGCGATTGATGACAACAGCGGTGCCCCGATGGCCCCGAACGGCTCTATCGGTTTCCGCTGGGGTGAGAAGGGTAAATGGAACCTGGAACAGCGTGACGGCACCAGCGGCGATGAAGCCGGTCTGCGTCTGAGCCTGTTGGGTAGCCATGATGAAGTGACTGATGTCGGGTTCCCGTACTTTGGTGCTGATACGACCGAGCACTTCACGCCGGTAAAACTGGACAACGTTCTGCTGCATAAACTGCCGGTCAAGCGTATGACCCTGGCCGATGGCAGCAGCGTGCTGGTCGCGACCGTTTATGACCTGACCATGGCCAACTACGGTGTCGATCGCGGTCTGCAGGATGAGAACTGTGCGACCAGCTATAGCGAAATTAAAGCCTACACGCCGGCCTGGGCTGAACAGGTCACCGGCGTAGCTCAGGCTCAGATTGTGCGTATCGCTCGCGAGTTCGCGGCGAACGCCGACAAAACCCACGGTCGTTCCATGATTATCGTTGGTGCTGGTCTGAACCACTGGTATCACCTGGATATGAACTACCGTGGCCTGATCAATATGCTGATCTTCTGCGGCTGTATTGGTCAGAGCGGGGGCGGCTGGGCGCACTACGTCGGCCAGGAAAAACTGCGTCCGCAGACCGGCTGGCAGCCGCTGGCGTTTGCCCTCGACTGGCAGCGTCCTGCGCGTCATATGAACAGCACCTCCTACTTCTATAACCACTCCAGTCAGTGGCGCTATGAAACGGTCACGGCGCAGGAGTTCCTGTCGCCGATGGCGGACAAATCCCGCTACAGCGGCCATCTGCTCGACTTCAACGTTCGCGCAGAGCGCATGGGCTGGCTGCCGTCTGCGCCGCAGCTGGGTACTAACCCACTGCATATCGCAGCCGAAGCGGAAAAAGCCGGCATGTCGCCGGTCGATTACACCGTTAAATCCCTGAAGGATGGCTCCATTCGCTTTGCGGCTGAACAGCCGGAAAACGGGAAAAACCATCCGCGTAACCTCTTTATCTGGCGTTCAAACCTGCTGGGCTCTTCCGGTAAGGGCCACGAGTACATGCTGAAATACCTGCTCGGTACCGAACACGGTATTCAGGGTAAGGATCTTGGTCAGCAGGGGGCGATGAAGCCGGAAGAAGTGGAATGGCATGATAAC
>DATEKR010000214.1:0-4942 GCA_035277345.1 Enterobacteriaceae bacterium | reverse complement strand
AGGGGGTTTGCGATAAGGGAAACGCTATATACTGAGTATTCTAGTAAGTAATCTTTTCAGTACAAGAGTTGATTTTGAGGTTAAATTGAGGTTGCGAAAGGGTGAAAATCGCTAAGTCCTTATGGAATAAGGCCTGCAGGGCATGTCAATAATCTGGCAAAAAAAATGATATTTTGTTCGTATGACGATTTCTTCGACGGCGGTCATTTTTCCGTAATATGACGTAGCGCAAATTCCATAGGTTTTCCCTGGTGAGGTTTCCCTGCGGAGCCGATACCCGGACGGTCCGCAGGGTGATGGCGCGACCTTAGTCGGCTTTCGCGGTGGTGTGCAGCATATAGTTAACGTCAACGCCCGGGCCGAGCTTAAAGTGGTCGGTCAGCGGGTTGTAGTGCAGGCCGGTCATATGGCGGTCCTGCAGCGGCGTGGCGTCTACCCAGCCCAGCAGTTCGGACGGCTTAATAAACTTCTTCACGTCGTGCGTACCTTTCGGCACCATCTTCAGCACGTACTCCGCACCGACCACCGCCATCAGCCAGGCTTTGCCGTTGCGGTTAATGGTGGAGAAGAAAACGTGGCCGCCCGGCTTGACCAGTCGCGCACAGGCGTTAACGACCGACTGCGGGTCCGGGACGTGTTCCAGCATCTCCATGCAGGTCACGACATCGTAGCGTCCTGCGTGCTTGTCGGCGTGGGCCTCAACGGTTTCCTGAACATAGTCCACCGCGATACCGGATTCCAGCGCGTGCAGGCGCGCAACCTGCAGGGGCTCAAAGCCCATATCCAGCCCGGTAACGCTTGCCCCTTCGCGGGCCATGCTTTCTGCGAGGATCCCACCGCCGCAGCCTACGTCCAGCACCGTTTTGCCAAACAGGCCATCGGCGCGTTCGCCAATATAAGCCAGACGCAGCGGGTTAATGCGGTGCAGCGGCTTGAATTCGCCTTCCAGATCCCACCAGCGCGACGCGACGGCTTCAAATTTGGCAATCTCTTCATGGTCTACGTTTTGAGCCACCGACGTTTTTTCGGCATTCATGGGCGCTTTTACTCCTTGTTCAGTCAGACCGCAGAGTATATCAGCACGGGCGCGTGAATAAAGCGCCGCCGGGGAGTTATAGATTTACCTCAATCAACACGACTGTGTTATAATTTGCGACCTTTGAATCCGGGACACAGTAAGAGGGATAGCGGTTAGATGAGCGACCTTGCGAGAGAAATTACACCGGTTAACATCGAGGAAGAGCTGAAGAGCTCCTATCTGGACTATGCGATGTCGGTCATTGTTGGCCGTGCGCTGCCGGATGTCCGAGATGGCTTAAAGCCGGTACACCGTCGCGTACTATACGCCATGAACGTATTGGGCAATGACTGGAATAAAGCCTATAAAAAATCTGCCCGTGTCGTCGGTGATGTTATTGGTAAATACCATCCCCACGGTGATTCCGCCGTATATGACACCATTGTTCGTATGGCGCAGCCATTCTCCTTACGTTACATGCTGGTTGATGGCCAGGGTAACTTCGGCTCCGTAGACGGCGACTCCGCTGCGGCGATGCGTTATACGGAAATCCGTATGTCGAAAATCGCTCACGAGCTGATGGCCGATCTGGAAAAAGAGACGGTCGATTTCGTTGATAACTATGACGGTACGGAGCGCATTCCGGACGTCATGCCGACGAAAATCCCCAACCTGCTGGTAAACGGTTCGTCCGGTATTGCCGTCGGGATGGCGACGAACATTCCGCCGCACAACCTGACGGAAGTGATTAACGGCTGTCTGGCCTATATCGACGATGAAGACATCAGCATTGAAGGGCTGATGGCACACATTCCGGGGCCTGACTTCCCGACCGCAGCCATTATTAATGGCCGTCGCGGTATCGAAGAGGCCTACCGTACCGGTCGCGGCAAGATCTATATCCGTGCCCGTGCGGAAGTGGAAGCCGACGCGAAAACCGGTCGTGAAACCATTATCGTGCACGAAATTCCGTATCAGGTGAACAAAGCGCGCCTGATCGAGAAAATCGCCGAGCTGGTAAAAGAGAAACGCGTTGAAGGCATCAGCGCGCTGCGCGACGAGTCTGATAAAGACGGGATGCGCATCGTGATTGAAGTGAAACGCGATGCGGTCGGTGAAGTGGTGCTGAACAACCTCTATTCACAGACCCAGCTGCAGGTCTCCTTCGGTATCAACATGGTTGCGCTGCACCATGGTCAGCCGAAGATCCTGAACCTGAAAGATATTCTTTCCGCGTTCGTGCGTCACCGCCGTGAAGTGGTCACGCGTCGTACCATTTTCGAGCTGCGCAAAGCACGCGATCGTGCGCACATCCTCGAAGCGCTGGCGGTTGCGCTGGCCAACATCGACCCGATTATCGAACTGATCCGTCGTGCGCCGACCCCGGCCGAAGCGAAAGCGGGCCTGATCGCACAGCCGTGGGATCTGGGTAACGTGGCGGCGATGCTTGAACGTGCAGGCGATGATGCCGCGCGTCCTGAATGGCTGGAGCCAGAGTTTGGTGTACGTGACGGTAAATACTACCTGACCGAGCAGCAGGCACAGGCGATTCTGGATCTGCGTCTGCAGAAACTGACCGGCCTTGAGCATGAAAAACTGCTCGACGAGTATAAAGAGCTGCTGGAACAGATTGCCGAACTGCTGCATATCCTCGGCAGCGCTGACCGTCTGATGGAAGTGATCCGCGAAGAGCTGGAGCTGGTCCGCGACCAGTTTGGCGACGAGCGCCGCACCGAAATCACCGCGAACAGCTCTGATATCAACATCGAAGACCTGATCAACCGCGAAGACGTGGTGGTCACCCTGTCTCACCAGGGCTATGTGAAGTATCAGCCGCTCACCGACTACGAAGCACAGCGTCGTGGTGGTAAAGGCAAATCTGCCGCACGTATTAAAGAAGAAGACTTTATCGACCGCCTGCTGGTGGCCAACACCCATGACACCATCCTCTGCTTCTCAAGCCGGGGTCGTCTGTACTGGATGAAAGTGTATCAGCTGCCGGAAGCGAGCCGCGGCGCGCGTGGTCGTCCGATCGTCAACCTGCTGCCGCTGGAAGCGAACGAACGTATCACCGCGATCCTGCCGGTGCGCGAGTACGAAGAGGGCGTTAACGTCTTTATGGCGACCGCCAGCGGTACCGTGAAGAAAACGGCGCTGACCGAGTTCAGCCGTCCGCGTTCTGCCGGTATCATCGCCGTCAACCTCAACGAAGGCGACGAACTGATTGGCGTGGATCTGACCTCCGGTTCTGACGAAGTGATGCTGTTCTCTGCCGCCGGTAAAGTGGTGCGCTTTAAAGAGAACGCGGTGCGCGCAATGGGTCGTACCGCGACCGGCGTTCGCGGGATCAAACTGGCGGGTGAAGACGCCGTGGTTTCCCTGATTGTTCCACGTGGCGAAGGCGCAATCTTGACCGTGACGCAGAACGGTTACGGTAAGCGTACGGCAGAAAGCGAATACCCGACCAAGTCTCGCGGCACGCAGGGCGTTATCTCCATCAAAGTGACCGAGCGTAACGGTTCCGTTGTGGGCGCAGTGCAGGTAGACGATGCTGACCAGATTATGATGATCACCGATGCCGGTACGCTGGTGCGTACACGCGTGTCTGAGATCAGCGTGGTAGGGCGTAACACCCAGGGCGTTATCCTTATCCGTACTGCGGAAGATGAAAACGTGGTGGGTCTGCAGCGCGTTGCTGAGCCAGTTGATGACGAAGAGCTTGACTCTATCGACGGTACCGTAGCGGAAGGCGATGATGACATCGCGCCGGAAGCCGAGTCCGACGATGATGCTGCGGATGACGCAGACGAGTAATCATCACCTGATGTGAAGAAAAGGGCCGGTTTCCGGCCCTTTTGTTTTGCAGTTGCAGATAACTGAACGTTGCGGCATGGCGCGTTTACCGCTACCTTAACCACATTCTTTTTTGACCCCGATGGCGGAGCCTCGCCCCTTTGAAATACCTTGTCTCCTTTCGTACTACGCTGAAAGTCTCTCGTTATCTGTTTCGGGCGCTGGCACTGTTGCTGTGGCTGCTGGTGGCGCTGATCTCGGTCTTTTATATTGTTAACGCGCTTAACCAGAAAGAAGCTGAAATTCGCCAGGAGTTCAGTATCAGCTCCGATCAGGCCCAGCGTTACATTCAGCGAACGTCGGATGTAATGAAGGAGCTGAAATACATTGCTGAAAATCGCCTGACGGCGGAAAACGGCATCATGGCTATCCGTGGACGCAAAGATAAAACGGAAGTGCCCAATTTCGAGCCACTGTTCCCGGACTCAGACTGCTCCGCGATGGGTAACACCTGGCGCGGTTCGCTCGAATCCCTTGCCTGGTTTATGCGCTACTGGCGGGATAATTTTTCCGCCGCCTACGATCTGAACCGCGTGTTCCTGATCGGCAGCGAAAATCTCTGCATGGCCGACTTTGGCCTGCGTGATATGCCCGTCGAACGGGATGATGCGCTGAAAAGCCTGCATGAACGAATCGTTAAGTACCGCAATGCGCCTCAGGAAGAGCGCGGCAATAACATCTTCTGGATAAGCCAGGGGCCGCGCATGGGCGTCGGCTATTTCTATGCCCTTACCCCCGTTTACCTGGCTAACCGCCTGCAGGCGCTGCTGGGAACGGAACAAACCATCCGTATGGAAAACTTCTTCACACCGGGCAGCCTGCCGATGGGCGTGACCATTCTGGATGAAAACGGCCATACGCTGATTTCGCTGACCGGGCCGGAGAGCCGCTTAAAAATCGATCCGCACTGGATGCAGGAGCGCTCGTGGTTTGGCTACACCTCGGGCTTCCGCGAGCTGGTGCTCAAGAAAAGTTTACCGCCGTCCTCGCTCAGCATCGTCTACTCGGTGCCTGTTGATATGGTGCTTGAGCGGATCCGTATCCTGATCCTCAATGCCATTCTGCTGAATG
>DATEKR010000213.1:0-3411 GCA_035277345.1 Enterobacteriaceae bacterium | reverse complement strand
ATGCCGTGACGGAAGAAAGATTCGCCGATGACAAACCCGCGGGCTTTGTCCTGCTGCACCATCTGCCACAGCGCTTCGCGGTCGTGAAGCTGCCCCGGCGTGTTGCCCGGCAGGCGATCATGCGGGAACAGGTGTTCAAAGTCAGCGCGCGAAATGTCGGTCAGCAGCATGCGGCCAAGCGAGGTGCAGTGCACCGGCAGGCGGGTGCCAATGCTCACCTGGTTGATGCGCGAACCGGCAGCGCTGACGCGGGCGACGTAGATGATGTCGCGCCCGTCGCGGATCGCCAGATGGCTGCTGCACTGGCTGACGTCGCGCAACTGTTCGATAACCGGCTGGCCGACCTGAGCCACGTCCAGCGAGGCGATGTATTCAAAGCCCAGGCGCAGCACGTTCATGCCGAGCGAGAAAGTATTAGTGCGCGCGTTGCGCTCCAGAAAGCCCATGTATTCCAGCGTCTGCACCACGCGGTAGGCGGTGGCTTTTGGCATGTCCACCAGCCGGTGCAGCTCGGCAAAGGTCAGATCGCGGTGCTGCTCACCGAAGGCCAACAGCAGCTGGAGACCGCGCTCCAGCCCCGGCACGAGATACTTCACTTCACGATCGTTTTCCATATTCATCAGGCCTCAGTTAAAGACAAAACCGCCGTTGACCGGAATCAGCTGCCCGGTAATGAACCGCGACAGATCGCTTAACAGCCAGACCACGCTGCCCGTCACATCGTCCGGCTGCTGCGCGCCGGTTAACGCGCGGCCATTTTCGTACAGCTGATGGCGTTCGGCGGGCACATACTCGGTCGCCTCGACGCGGGTTAACCCCGGCGTGATGGCATTGATACGGATACGTTTTTCACCCAGCTCACGGGCCATCGAGCGGGTCATGGCAATCACCGCGCCCTTGCTGGCGACATAGGCCATCAGGCGCGGCGCGCCCCACAGCGCGGTGTCGGAAGCGACGTTCACAATCCCGGCCCCCTCGCGCAGCAGCGGCACGGCGGCGCGCGTCACCAGCCAGGTGCCCTTGACGTTCACGCTCATCACCCGATCCCAGAGATCCGGATCGTAATCGAGCATGTTTTTGCCCCCCACGCCGGTCGCCATGGCCGCGTTATTCACCAGCCCTTCAATCTGGCCCTGCTCGCCGATGGCGCTGAATACCTGCTCAATGGCGTGCGGATCGGCCAGATCGATAATGTGGGTTTCGATCGCGTAGCCCTGCTCACGCAGCCCGTGCGCGCTTTCGGCCAGCTCGCCTTTCAGGATGTCGCACATCACCACCGCCGCCCCCTGCTCCGCGCAGGCTTTGGCGAAGTGATAGCCCAGGCCGCGCGCGGCACCGGTCACGACGATGCGCTTCCCGTTTAGCAGGCCGTTCATCAGGCGGCTCCCTGCTGTTCTTCACGCATCGCCAGCTGCTCTTTCGCCGCCTTTTGCATCATACGGCGCAGGCGGGAGAGACCGACGTCGTGCTGGTACAGGTATTCATGCTCGCGGGCGTTCGGGGCGAGGCTTTCGAGCACCACGCGGTCCTGCTCGAGAACTTCCCAGTGCAGTTTCTCCAGGCGGTTGCGGTACATGAAGCGCCACATGTCGCGCTGCCAGCCCTGCACCCGGCGGATACGCCAGAAGAAGACGCGGCAGTTGTCGTTATCTTCCGGCACCACCATGCCGACGATGAAGAAGTGGCCGCCCGGCCCGAAACGCTTCTTATAAGGAATGGACAGGCGCATCCAGCAGGTGCCACTGTTGCCCAGCTCCACCCAGTCGAAGTTGATGCCGCTCTGCCCTTTTTTCTCAAAGATGAAGCCTGTTTTGGTCGGCTGCAGCACCATGTCCGCCTTGCGGTCCCCTTCCGCCATCGAGTGCGACGACGAGTGCAGATAGGTACCGTGCATCGGGTCCATCACGTTTTCCAGCGCGTACTGGTAGTTGCATTTCCACCCGGCGGTGCAGAGGAAGTTGCTGAAATTGTCGGTGTCGGCGAGTTCATCCGGGAAGCTCAGCTCGTCCGGCTGCTGGTCAGCGGTAACGCCGAACCACAGGAAAATGGCCCCGTGCGCCTCCTGCACGTTGTAGCTGCGCACGCACTGCTGGCCGACCAGCGGGCATTTGTCCACCGCAGGCACATCTTTCACCTCGCCGTTACCCGCCACTTCCACGCCGTGATACCAGCAGGCGATGCGGTCGCCGAGATTCCAGCCCATCGACAGCCGTGCGCCGCGGTGGGGACAGCGATCTTCCAGCGCCTGTACCTGGCCGTCTTTGTTACGCCAGACCACAATCTGCTCGCCGAGGCGGGTAATGCCCACCGGCGCAGACTGCACTTCCCAGCTCGCCAGAACCGGATACCAGAGGCCGCGCAGACCTTTATCAAGATAGTGTTGTACGGGAGTCGTCATCGCGTTGTCCTCAGTAGCCGTTAACCTGTAAGAATGCCTGGAAGCTGTTCTCGCTCCAGGGCTCGCCCTGCTGGTCGTGCAGGCGGACGGCGTTCAGGCCGTTCACCAACTCCGGCAGGGTTTCCGCGCCCTGCTCAAACAATTCTTCCAGGGTGGCGATAAGGTGGAGCTCCCAGTTTTCCGGCTCGCGACTGCGGGTCTGCCAGATAAGGTTCTGGTATTCACCCGGCTTGTGGATCGCGCCGTTACCGCCCTCTGCCGGAGGGGTAAACTGGCGGCTTTCCGGCAGCGCCGGGTTAAAGTTCAGGGTCTCGCTCATGCCACGGTCTCCTCGACAAAGGTAATCTGGATTTGGTTTTCAAAGACCCGAACCGGGTAGCGGTTGAGGTTGCGACCGCCGGGGCCGTGCAGGCACTGGCCGGTTTTGACGTCAAAAACCGCCTCATGCAGCGGGCACTCCACTTTGCCGTCTTCCACAAAGCCCTGGCTCAGCAGCGCGTAAGCGTGCGGACATACGTCTTCCAGCGCGTAATATTCACCGTCAATTAAATAAACGCCGATCTCTTTGCCCTCGACGTTGCCGCTAAATGGGAAATCTTCCTGTACTTGTTCTGCGTCACATACGCCTATCCAGCTCATCACGATCCTCCAGGCTTTTGTTTCATATATGAAACTCTGTTTCTTATTTAATACGGTCAATATAAAAGCGATGAATCTTTCGTCAAGCGCCAATGTGACGAAATTGTTAACCGAATGGCAATTAATTAACTAAGTGTGCAAAGGATCACGAAAAAATGCAGCGATATGAAATTTTCATTATTCAGGCGTGAGGGAATACGTTTTAGTGATGGGAAGAAATGTTCTCTGAAAGATATTGACTTATTTTATCTTTGATCATTAGAAATAAATAAAAGGGACAACCCCGGTGTTTCACCCGTGAAACGAATTTTTAATTTACTGTTTATAAACAACGAGTTTCACTGGTGAACCATTTTACCTGCGTGACAATCACT
>DATEKR010000212.1:0-25005 GCA_035277345.1 Enterobacteriaceae bacterium | reverse complement strand
CTGCGGGTCCGAAAGACGTTAACGTTCCGGATATCGGCGGTGACGAAGTTGAAGTGACCGAAGTGATGGTGAAAGTGGGCGACAAAGTTGCCGCTGAGCAGTCACTGATCACCGTAGAAGGTGACAAGGCTTCTATGGAAGTCCCGGCACCGTTCGCGGGCACCGTTAAAGAGATCAAAATCAGCACCGGCGACAAAGTGTCCACCGGCTCCCTGATCATGGTCTTCGAAGTAGAAGGCGCTGCGCCTGCTGCGGCTCCAGCTCAGGCTGCTGCTCCGGCACCGGCTGCTGCACCTGCTCAGGCCGCTAAACCTGCTGCTGCTCCGGCCGCTAAAGCGGAAGGCAAATCTGAGTTCGCTGAAAACGACGCTTACGTTCACGCTACCCCGCTGATTCGCCGTCTGGCGCGCGAGTTTGGCGTTAACCTGGCGAAAGTGAAAGGGACTGGCCGTAAAGGTCGTATTCTGCGCGAAGACGTTCAGGCTTACGTGAAAGACGCGGTTAAACGCGCTGAGTCTGCACCTGCTGCCACCGGCGGCGGTCTGCCAGGCATGCTGCCGTGGCCGAAAGTCGACTTCAGCAAGTTTGGTGAAATCGAAGAAGTGGAAATGGGCCGTATCCAGAAAATCTCTGGTGCTAACCTGAGCCGTAACTGGGTGATGATCCCGCACGTTACTCACTTCGACAAAACCGATATCACCGATCTGGAAGCGTTCCGTAAACAGCAGAACGCCGAAGCTGAGAAGCGTAAACTGGACGTGAAATTCACTCCGGTTGTCTTCATCATGAAAGCCGTTGCAGCCGCTCTGGAACAGATGCCGCGCTTCAACAGCTCTCTGTCCGAAGATGGTCAGAAGCTGACGCTGAAGAAATACATCAACGTTGGTGTTGCGGTTGATACCCCGAACGGCCTGGTTGTTCCGGTCTTCAAAGACGTGAACAAGAAGAGCATTACCGAGCTGTCCCGTGAACTGATGGCGATCTCTAAGAAAGCCCGTGACGGTAAGCTGACCGCTGGCGAAATGCAGGGTGGCTGCTTCACCATCTCCAGCCTTGGCGGTATCGGAACGACGCACTTTGCGCCGATCGTTAACGCGCCGGAAGTGGCTATCCTTGGCGTGTCCAAGTCAGCGATTGAGCCGGTCTGGAATGGTAAAGAGTTCGCGCCGCGTCTGATGATGCCAATGTCTCTCTCCTTCGACCACCGCGTGATCGACGGTGCTGATGGTGCCCGCTTCATAACCATCATCAACAACACGTTGTCCGACATCCGCCGTCTGGTGATGTAATCAAAAAAGCCGGCCTGACGGCCGGCTTTTTTCTGGTAATCTCATTGTGTTGTTGGGGTTACCGGCAGACAGAATGAATTCGTTTGCCGTTTGTGTTTCAAAATTGTTAACGGTTTTGTAAGATACGAGCGGATAGAACGTCCCGGTGGATGAAGGGCGACAAGTACCCAGGATCGCCGGAAATAATTAAGAGGTCATGATGAGTACTGAAATCAAAACTCAGGTCGTGGTACTTGGGGCAGGCCCGGCAGGTTACTCTGCAGCCTTCCGTTGCGCTGACTTAGGTCTGGAGACCGTCATCGTAGAACGCTACAGCACCCTCGGCGGTGTTTGTCTGAACGTCGGCTGTATCCCTTCTAAAGCGCTGCTGCACGTTGCTAAAGTGATTGAAGAAGCTAAAGCGCTGGCTGAACACGGTATTGTTTTCGGTGAGCCGAAAACCGATATCGACAAAATTCGTACCTGGAAAGAGAAAGTTATCACTCAGCTGACTGGCGGTCTGGCCGGTATGGCGAAAGGCCGTAAGGTTAAAGTGGTTAACGGTCTGGGTAAATTTACCGGGGCGAACACCCTGGAAGTGGAAGGCGAAAACGGCAAAACCGTGATCAACTTCGACAACGCGATTATCGCAGCGGGCTCCCGTCCGATCGAACTGCCGTTTATTCCGCATGAAGATCCGCGCGTATGGGACTCCACCGATGCGCTGGAGCTGAAATCCGTACCTAAGCGTCTGCTGGTCATGGGCGGCGGTATTATCGGTCTGGAAATGGCTACCGTGTACCATGCGCTGGGTTCAGAGATCGACGTGGTTGAAATGTTCGACCAGGTGATCCCGGCTGCTGACAAAGATATCGTTAAAGTCTTCACCAAACGTATCAGCAAGAAATTCAACCTGATGCTGGAAACCAAAGTGACCGCCGTTGAAGCAAAAGAAGACGGTATCTACGTTTCCATGGAAGGCAAAAAAGCCCCGGCAGAGCCGCAGCGTTATGACGCGGTGCTGGTGGCTATCGGTCGTGTACCGAACGGTAAAAACCTCGACGCGGGCCAGGCTGGCGTGGAAGTGGACGACCGTGGCTTTATCCGCGTGGACAAACAGCTGCGCACTAACGTGCCGCACATCTTTGCTATCGGCGATATCGTCGGTCAGCCGATGCTGGCGCACAAAGGTGTTCACGAAGGTCACGTTGCCGCTGAAGTTATCGCCGGCATGAAGCACTACTTCGATCCGAAAGTGATCCCGTCAATTGCCTATACTGAGCCAGAAGTTGCCTGGGTAGGTCTGACCGAGAAAGAAGCGAAAGAAAAAGGCATCAGCTACGAAACCGCCACCTTCCCGTGGGCTGCTTCCGGCCGTGCTATCGCTTCCGATTGCGCAGACGGTATGACCAAACTGATCTTCGACAAAGAGACCCACCGTGTTATCGGCGGCGCGATTGTCGGCACCAACGGCGGCGAGCTGCTGGGTGAAATCGGTCTGGCAATCGAAATGGGCTGTGACGCTGAAGATATCGCGCTGACTATTCACGCGCACCCGACGCTGCACGAGTCCGTTGGTCTGGCAGCTGAAGTGTTCGAAGGTAGCATCACCGACCTGCCGAACCCGAAAGCGAAAAAGAAATAATTCGCCATAAATGAAATTAACGCCTCTTCGGAGGCGTTTTTTATTTTTGCCAAATAAATGTGTTTTTGCCATATAACAACTGCTGTTTATAGTAGGTAATTTGTTGTTTTAATCGCCTCCTTTTTCCCCGATACTATCTGACACTCAATGATTGTATTTTTAATGATATACATCAGGGATGGTGCGCGGCTAAAGGGATACAGGCAGCTTTTTATTTCTCTCCTGTCGACTTTTACCCTCTTCTTTTTCATCGCATTATGTCTGTGTGTCTTTCGCATTGTATTTTTTGGATTTAAGTCGAATAAAAGGAAATAAAATGTCTTTTAAGAAATTGGCTGTTGTTAGTGTTATGTTGGCGACCTTTGTCCTTACCGGCTGTGGTGCGATGACCACCGCCATTAAAAAACGTAACCTCGAAGTAAAAACGCAGATGAGCCAGACTATCTGGCTGGAACCGTCTTCCGAAAAAACAATCTATATCCAGGTGAAAAACACCTCCGATAAAGATATGAGCAACCTGCAGACGCTGTTAGCGAATGAACTGACGGCGAAAGGCTTCAAAGTAACCAGCTCTCCGGATACGGCTTACTTCTGGGTTCAGGCTAACGTGCTGAAAGCGGACAAAATGGATCTGCGTCAGGCTCAGGGCTTCCTGAACAGCGGTTATGAAGGTGCCGTTGCCGGTGCCGCGCTGGGTGCAGGTATCACCGCGTATAACAGCAACTCTTCCGGTGCCGCACTGGGTGTGGGTCTGGCGGCTGGCCTGATCGGTATGGCGGCAGATGCTATGGTAGAAGATGTGAACTACACCATGGTTACCGACCTGCAGATCTCCGAGCGCAGCAAAGCGAAAGTGACCACCGATAACGTAGCCGCGCTGCGTCAGGGCACTTCCGGCTTCAAGGTTCAGACCAGCACCGAGCAGGGCAATCGTGCGAAATATCAGACCCGCGTTGTGTCCAATGCCAACAAGGTTAACCTGAAATTCGAAGAAGCCAAGCCGCAGCTCGAAGCGCATCTGGCGAAATCCGTGGCGAATATTTTCTAATTCCCCCGGATGTGAAAAAAGCGGCTGACTCAGCCGCTTTTTTTATTGCAGGCTCCCGGCAAACCGCATTTTTGCAGTACGGTGGTGCATTCCCTCGACCATTATCGCGTTCTTAACGATTCAGCAAAAATATAATGTTGCTTTTTTGTAAACAGATTAACACCCCCTGAAAATCCTGCTATGCTGCCCGTCGCGGTACCGGGCATTTACCCTACAAACTGCTGTCTCACAGGAGTGTGAAGTTTTCGCCTGGTTACACACATCATTCAGGATGCACACCCAACGCAAAGGCACCTGAAGCCAGAAGTGTAGGCCGCATTATGACAATGAGAGCGAGGAGAACCGTCGTGCTAGAAGAATACCGTAAGCACGTAGCCGAACGTGCCGCTGAGGGAATTGTTGCTAAACCTTTAGATGCCACCCAGATGGCTGCACTTGTCGAGCTGCTGAAGACTCCGCCTGCGGGCGAAGAAGAATTCCTGTCCGATCTACTGATTAATCGTGTTCCACCCGGTGTTGATGAAGCCGCCTATGTCAAAGCCGGTTTCCTGGCCGCCATTGTCAAAGGCGAAGCCTCTTCCCCTCTGGTGACCCCGGAAAAAGCCGTTGAGCTGCTGGGCACCATGCAGGGCGGTTACAACATTAACCCCCTGATTGACGCGCTGGACAACGATAAGCTGGCGCCTATTGCCGCTAAAGCCCTGTCCCATACCCTGCTGATGTTCGATAACTTCTACGACGTGGAAGAGAAAGCCAAAGCCGGTAACGAATACGCGAAGCAGGTGATGCAGTCCTGGGCGGATGCCGAGTGGTTCCTGAGCCGTCCTTCTCTGGCGGAAAAAATCACCGTGACCGTATTTAAAGTCACCGGTGAAACCAACACCGATGACCTCTCTCCGGCCCCTGATGCCTGGTCCCGCCCGGATATTCCGCTGCACGCCCTGGCGATGCTGAAAAACGCCCGCGAAGGTATCGAGCCGGATCAGCCTGGTGCCGTCGGCCCGATCAAACAGATCGAAGCCCTGCAGGCCAAAGGTTTCCCTCTGGCCTACGTTGGCGACGTTGTCGGTACCGGCTCCTCGCGTAAATCCGCCACCAACTCGGTGCTGTGGTTTATGGGCGACGACATCCCGTACGTGCCGAACAAGCGCGGCGGTGGCCTGGTGCTGGGCGGCAAAATTGCGCCAATCTTCTTTAACACCATGGAAGATGCCGGTGCACTGCCGATTGAAGTGGACGTTAACGACCTGAATATGGGCGACGTGATTGACGTTTACCCGTTCAAAGGTGAAGTCCGCAATCACGAAACCGGCGAACTGCTGGCCAGCTTTGAGCTGAAAACCGACGTGCTGATCGACGAAGTGCGTGCCGGTGGCCGTATTCCGCTGATTATCGGCCGTGGGTTGACCACCAGGGCGCGTGAAGCCCTGGGGCTGCCGCACAGCGACGTCTTCCGTCAGGCGAAAGACGTGGCGGAAAGCAGCCGTGGCTTCTCGCTGGCGCAGAAAATGGTTGGCCGCGCCTGCGGCGTAGCCGGTATCCGTCCGGGCCAGTACTGCGAACCGAAAATGACCTCCGTCGGATCTCAGGACACCACCGGGCCGATGACCCGCGATGAGCTGAAAGATCTGGCCTGTCTGGGCTTCTCTACGGACCTGGTGATGCAGTCATTCTGCCACACCGCAGCCTATCCGAAGCCGGTCGACGTGACCACGCACCATACGCTGCCGGACTTTATTATGAACCGTGGCGGCGTCTCTCTGCGTCCGGGCGACGGCGTAATCCACTCCTGGCTGAACCGCATGCTGCTGCCGGATACCGTGGGCACCGGCGGTGACTCCCATACCCGCTTCCCTATCGGTATCTCCTTCCCGGCAGGTTCTGGTCTGGTGGCCTTCGCCGCCGCGACCGGCGTGATGCCGCTGGATATGCCGGAGTCGGTGCTGGTGCGCTTTAAAGGTAAAATGGAGCCGGGCATCACCCTGCGCGACCTGGTTCACGCCATCCCGCTGTATGCCATCAAGCAGGGTCTGTTGACCGTTGAGAAGAAGGGTAAGAAAAACATCTTCTCCGGCCGTATCCTCGAAATTGAAGGTCTGCCGGATCTCAAAGTCGAGCAGGCGTTTGAGCTGACGGATGCTTCCGCAGAGCGTTCCGCTGCCGGCTGTACCATCAAGCTTAACCAGGAGCCTATCGTTGAGTACCTGAACTCCAACATCGTGCTGCTGAAGTGGATGATTGCCGAAGGCTATGGCGACCGTCGTACTCTGGAGCGTCGCGTTGAGGGCATGGAAAAATGGCTGGCCGATCCGCAGCTGATGGAAGCGGACGCCGATGCGGAATACGCGGCGGTGATCGACATCGATCTGAGCGAAATCAAAGAGCCTATCCTTTGTGCGCCGAACGATCCGGACGATGCGCGTCTGCTGTCTGACGTGCAGGGCGATAAGATCGATGAGGTCTTTATCGGCTCCTGTATGACCAACATCGGCCACTTCCGCGCGGCCGGTAAGCTGCTGGATACCCACAAAGGCCAGCTGCCGACCCGCCTGTGGGTGGCGCCGCCAACCCGTATGGATGCGGCTCAGTTGACGGAAGAGGGCTACTACAGCGTCTTTGGTAAGAGCGGCGCGCGTATTGAAATCCCTGGCTGTTCCCTGTGCATGGGTAACCAGGCGCGCGTGGCGGACGGCTCAACGGTGGTGTCGACGTCGACGCGTAACTTCCCGAACCGTCTCGGTACCGGTGCTAACGTCTATCTGGCTTCTGCGGAGCTGGCGGCGGTTGCGGCGCTGATCGGTAAACTGCCGACGCCGGAAGAGTATCAGACCTTTATTGCGCAGGTGGATAAGACCGCGGTAGATACCTACCGCTATCTGAACTTCGATCAGCTCTCTCAGTACACCGAGAAAGCCGACGGGGTGATCTTCCAGACCGCAGTTTAAGCGTCATATCTACAGCCTGCCGGTTCTCCGGCAGGCTGGATCTTTATTTCTCTTCAGCAAGAAAAAGCTCAAGCAACGAATTCAGGAACAGCTTACCGTGCTCGGTGATCTGCCACTCCTGCGCCGTTTCCGTCAGATACCCTTTTGCCAGCGCCTCGTCAATTTGCGGGCGGATCACGCTCTCATTCAGGCCGGTATAGCGGCTAAACTCCTCGCGTGGCGCGGCTTCCAGCAGGCGGAAGCGGTTCATAAAGAACTCGAACGGCTTATCCTCTGTGGCGACCTCGTGCTGCTTATCGAGGTATTTACCCTGCATATAGCCACGCGGATGGCGGGTTTTGGCGGTACGCAGGATCTGCCCGTCCACCAGCGTAATCTTGCCGTGCGCACCGCATCCGATACCCAGATAGTCGCCGAAACGCCAGTAGTTGAGGTTGTGCTGACACTGATAGCCCGGCTTCGCGTAGGCGGAGGTTTCATACTGCTGGTAGCCTGCGGCGCTCAGGAGTTGATGTCCCTGCTCGAAAATATCCCACAGGGCGTCGTCATCCGGCAGAACCGGCGGACGGGAGCCAAAGAGGGTATTGGGTTCGATGGTCAACTGATACCAGGAGAGATGCGGCGGATTCAGGGCAATGGCCTGACGTAAATCGTCCAGCGCCTCCTCCAGCGTCTGGTCCGGCAGACCGTGCATCAAATCGAGGTTAAAGCTGCGCAGGCCAAGGCCGCTGGCCAGATTTGCCGCCCGCTTTGCCTCTTCAGGGCCGTGGATACGCCCCAGACGTTGCAGCTTGGGTTCGCTAAAGCTCTGCACGCCGATAGATATTCGGTTCACTCCGGCGCGCTGGTACTCCACAAAGCGGTCGGCCTCCACGGTGCCGGGATTGGCCTCCATGGTGATCTCCGCATCGTCAGCCAGCGTCAGGCGGGCACGCACGCCGTCGAGCAGGTTTTGCATCGCCGGGCCAGAGAGCAGGCTCGGGGTGCCGCCGCCGATAAAAATACTTTTCACTTCACGGCCCTGAGCCCAGGGCGCGTCGTTATCCAGATCGCTCAGAAGATGCTGAACGTAGTCGTCATGCGGGACTTCGCCCTTGAGCGCGTGCGAGTTGAAGTCGCAGTAGGGGCACTTCTGCACGCACCAGGGGATATGAATGTAGAGACTTAAAGGTGGCAAATTAGCCATTACGCAGGGCTTCCAGTAACAGTTTCAGCGCCTGGCCGCGATGGGAGACAGCAATCTTCTCCTCGCGGGTCAGCTCTGCGGCAGTCTTGCCCTCTGACGGCACAAAGAAAATCGGATCGTAGCCAAAGCCGCCTTCACCGGCAGTCGCACGTGTAATCACGCCGGGCCAGCTGCCGTGGCACACCAGCGGGGTCGGGTCTTCTGCATGACGCAGATAGACCAGCACGCAGTGGAACTGCGCCTGACGCTGGTCGTCCGGCACGTTTTCCAGGGCGTCGAGCAGCTTCAGCAGGTTCTGCTGGTCGCTGGCGTCCACACCGGCGTAGCGGGCGGAATAGATCCCCGGCGCGCCGCCGAGAAAATCCACTGCCAGACCGGAGTCGTCGGCGATGGCGGGCAGGCCGGTGATCTGCGCCGCGTGGCGCGCTTTGAGGATGGCGTTCTCAATAAAGGTCAGGCCGGTCTCTTCGGCCGACTCCACGCCAAGCTCAGTCTGGGCAACGATATCCAGACCAAAATCGCTCAGCAGCGTGGCAAGCTCACGCACTTTACCGGCATTGCCGGTTGCGAGGACAACTTTTTGCATGGGGGATCCTAATTTGTCAGTGCCGCGACGCCCTGAGGGATGTGCTGCGGATGAATTATTCTTACCTGTTTGTGGCGGCCCAGTTCACCTTTTTCAAGGATCACCTGGCTCTTTGCCACGCGGAACTGCTTTGCCAGATATTTAACCAGATGCGCATTGGCCTGACCGTCCACCGGGGGCGCGGTAATGGCGACTTTTAGCTCGTCGCCATGCAGCCCCACGATGCTGTCGCGGCTGGCCTTCGGCTGAATATACAGCCGAAGTACCAGCCCGTCAGTTAAGACGTCGACGGCACTCATGTCGCCATCCACAGTCCCAGAAGCAGAGGACTACCGGTGCTCTGTAGCAGCTCGGCTACGCCCATATTGATAACGTACAGCAGCAGCACGAGGAGCATCGGTGAAAAGTCGATGCCGCCCATCGCAGGCAGCAGGCTGCGGATCGGGCGCAGCAGCGGCTCGGTCAGCTGACGAAGGGCAAACTCAACCGGGCTGCGGCCCTGGCTGACCCAGCTCATAATCGCCATCACCAGCAGGACCCAGAAAATCATCATGCCGAGGGTTTTCAGCATCACCAGAAGGGCAGCAACCCAGATCACCGGCTGCAGGGTAATGACCATCAGGAGTACGATGACTTTAATCAGGCTCAGGACAAAGGCGACCAGCAGCGAGGAGGTATCCAGCCCGCCGATGGAGGGGATCACCCGGCGCAGCGGCCCGACAATCGGCTGGGTGGCTTTCACCACAAACTGGGCAAACGGGTTGTAAAAATCACAGCGGGCCCACTGCATCCAGACGCGAAGCAACAGCACCATCGTGTACAGCTGAATGGCCGTTGAAAGCAGGAAAGTCAACGTGTTCATGGCGTTCCTCAATATTCCTTAATTTTTTGTGTAATCACGCGTACCAAAAATGGCGGTGCCGATGCGTACCATAGTGCTGCCTGCCGCAATCGCGGCGGACATATCATCTGACATGCCCAACGACAGGGTATCCACCGTCGGGTAAATCGTTTTTAGCTGCGCAAATGCTACTGCCATTTGCTGTGCGACGGCAATCTGCCGTGCATATTCCGCTTCCGGAGCCGGGATCGCCATCAGTCCGCGCAGGGTAATGCCCGGCAGCGGCGCTACCTCACCGGCCAGCGCATCCAGCTCAGACAGGGCAATGCCTGACTTGCTGTTCTCGTCGCTGATATTGATTTGAATCAGAACGTTAAGCGGCGGCAGATGGGCCGGTCGCTGCTCGCTGAGTCGGCTGGCGATGCGCAGCCGGTCCACCGTATGGCACCAGTCAAAATGCTCAGCCACCAGACGGCTTTTGTTGGACTGCAACGGGCCGATAAAGTGCCATTCCAGCCCGCTGAATTCGCGCTGGCGGAAGTGCAGGATTTTCTCCACGCCTTCCTGAACGTAATTCTCCCCAAAGGCGCGCTGCCCGGCGGCAACGGCTTGTTCGACGGCGCTCGCAGGTTTGGTTTTACTGACTGCAAGCAGAATAACTTCTTCTGGAGCACGACCGCACTGTGCTGCAGCGGCTGAGATTTTACCCCTGACCTGTGCCAGGTTATGCGCAATGTCGTTCATGTTTCCCGGATGGTTCTATGAATATGCAAGAAATCGTCGCCCTTAGTGTAAAGCATTACGTCTCGGATCTACACCTGTGCAATGGTCGTGCGCCGCGCTGGCGACGCTGCGGCAGGCTCGAACCTGCGCCTTTTCCTGCCCCGGATGTCGATGCGCTGCTTCAGGAGTGGCTGACGACGGAACAGCTGGCCTGCTGGCGCCAGCAGGGGCAAACCGATTTTGCGGTGGCATTGAGCGATAATAAACGGCTGCGCGCCAGCGCGTTTACCCATCAGGGCGGCGTCTCGCTGGCACTGCGTCTGCTGCCGGATTCCTGTCCGCAGCTGGCGGAGCTGGGCGTGCCGCCCGCGCTGGCGAATCTGCTGCACGAAGAGAACGGCCTGCTGCTGGTGACCGGGGCGACCGGCAGCGGCAAGTCCACAACCCTTGCGGCGATGGTGGACTATCTCAATCAGCACCTCGACGGCCATATTCTGACCCTCGAAGATCCTGTCGAGTTTATTCACCGCAGCGGGCGCTGCCTGATCCAGCAGCGGGAGGTCGGCCAGCACTGCCTCTCCTTTGCCGACGCGCTGCGGGCGGCGCTGCGTGAAGATCCGGACGCTATCCTGATCGGCGAGTTGCGCGATAGCGAAACCATCCGCCTGGCGCTGACCGCCGCCGAAACCGGGCATCTGGTATTGGCGACCCTGCATACCCGTGGCGCCGCGCAGGCTGTGGAGCGGCTGGTGGATGCCTTTCCTGCCAATGAAAAGGATCAAATGCGCAGCCAGCTGGCAGGAAGCCTCTGCGCGGTGCTGGCACAAAAGCTACTGCCGGATAAACAGCAGGGCAGGGTCGGGCTGTTCGAGCTGCTGGTCAATACCCCGGCGGTGGCGAATCTGATCCGCGAGGGTAAAACCCACCAGCTTCCCGGCATTATGCAGACCGGGCAGCAGGCGGGCATGCAGACCTTCAGCCAGAGCTACCAGCAGCGAGTGGCTGCTGGCAGGCTGTAGGAGCTAGCGTACGTTGAGGGAATAAACCGCCGGTAGCGCGCCTGCGGTGGCGATAATTTCCAGACGGATTTCACGTACGCTCAGGGGCGTGTCAAAGCGGTGATGACACAGGGCGTGGTGGTTTTGGGGCACCTCCGCCAAAAGACTGTCGTCCGCCCAGAGGCGATAGTGGGTAATACAGTGCGGGGTGACCGGCGCGTGGTGGCCCATCTGCACGGTTTCCATAGCGTTGTCGAAGTCGTTGTCCTGCAGCAGCGTCAGGGCGCTGATGCGCTGGGGTTCCGGCCAGCGCCAGCTAACCACTGGCGTTGCATCATCCATTGAAGGCACCCAGGCGTTTGTTTGCTGCTCCGGGCGCAGGCGGCCGTTAAGCAGGTTCTCAACGCCGTAGCAGCGCAGGGGCGTGCCGAAACGCATGGCGGGCATTATCTGGTGCGGATGGCGGCGGGGCAGCCAGAAGTCGAATTCATCCACGCCGTAGTCGCCGTCCGCCTGCTGACGGGTATGTTTTGCCACCCGCGCATTTAGGCTGTTGAACAGGGTCATGATACCGGCCGGTGCGCTGCGGGTAAGCGCAATGCTGACGCCGTCACAGGCGTCAAAAGCGACAAAGACGTACTGGTCCCGGTCGCTGCGCCAGTTGAAATCGCAGGTATAGTCGCCCTCGTCCACGATCTGGAACTGGCGGCGGGCGTGGGTTTCCTCCGGCGTAAAGTTGCCGGGTTTCAGGCTGCCGAGCAGGGTCAGCGCCAGCGTTTTCGGGCTGTCGCTGCGCAGGCTGAAGGTCAGGGTGGGCAGGGTTTCTCCCGCTTTGACCGGCAGCAGCACCGCCATGCGCTCGGCGAGCGGGTGCCACTCACCGCTGGCGGGCAGTGCCTGAAGCTCAAGCTCGCTGCTGGCGGAAACCCTGGCGCCGCGTGCCGGGTCATCGAGCCACTGACGCGGGATATAGCAGCCGCTGGCCTGCAGATGCTGCTGCAGAGCACCCACTCGCTCGGGGCTTGCCAGCTCGCGCGGCGTCAGCGTTTGCCGGTGGCAGAGGGTGGCTGCCCGGCCCACTACTTCGCCAAGCAGGCCGCAGGTGCACATCACCCGGGCGCTGCCGAAGGCAACATGGGAGGCGGAAATCAGGCGTCCGGTCAGGAACAGGTTGTCCAGCGAGCGGCTGTAGAGGCTGCGCAGGGGGATGGTATAGGTGCCTTTGCTGTGGAACTGTCGGCAGCCGTCGTGGGTGCTGTAGACTCCGTCCGCCGGATGCAGGTCGATGGACCAGCCGCCGTAGGCGACGGCGTCGTAGTGGTCCCGCTGCTCGATGATATCCTGCTGGCACAGCAGATGGTCGCCAACGAAGCGGCGGCTTTCGCGCTTGCCGGGAATGGCTCCGACCCACTCGATGGTCATATTCTCCGCTTCGGGAAACGCCCCGGAGTTTTTTATGTAGTCCCAGACGCCCCAGACGATACGCCACAGCTCCCACTTGATCGTTTCGCTCTCGTACACCGTATCCAGACGGCCCCCCCATTCCAGCCACCACAGATCGCAGCCATTCAGCGTCGACGTCAGCCGCTTATAGCGCGGGATCGCGGTAATGTCGTCGAGGGCGAACGAGGGCGGAACAAAGTTAACCGGGCCATCGGTGCGTTTGGTATAGAAGTAGATCGAGTGCCCCAGCTTATGGCCGAAGTTGTCGCCGGGAGCCATTTTTTCGCCCAGCTCGTCGGCCTCTTCCGCGCCTTCACGGAACTCAGCCCCGGCCAGATAACCGAGCACGCCGTCGCCGGTGGCATCGCAGAACTGCGTCCCGCTGACCTGATAAAAGGTTTCGTTAATCGGGTTAAAGGCCTGCAGCCCGGTGATGCGTGAGCCTTCACGGTCTACGGCATAGACGGCGGTATTGAGCAGCAGCGTTAATCCTGGCTGGCTTTTGGCAAGGTCCAGCAGGACTAGGTCAAACATCACCGGATTGCCCTCTTTATTGCGCCACAGATTCTCTTCGAGGATCTCGCCCATAATGCCGCCTTCGCGGGCCCAGCGGTTGTTGTTACCCATATGCGAAGTCGCACCGTTGGCCCACAGCCGGACTTCGCTGGAGGCGTTACCGCCGAGCACCGGACGGTCCTGAATCAGCACCACCGCCAGTCCGTCTCGTGCGGCGGCGAGCGCCGCACAGAGTCCGGCCAGCCCGCCGCCGGCAACGATCAGATCTGCCGTCAGGGACTGCACGGGAAAGGTTCTGCTGTCGGTCTGGCTAAAAATTTTCATAACCTTGTATCCTTCTGTACTGGCGGTAGAATCGGTGCTTCGTTGAGCCTGAATCGGACTAAAGCCGCTATGTCATCACAACCCAATCAAAGCTTGATCGACGGTATTCGCTGTCTGCAGTATCTGGTCTCCAGCGGCCGCGCTATCGGCTGCCGCGAGCTGGCTCGCCTGATGGGTATCAACACCACCCGCGTTAACCGCCTCCTGATGACCATGGCCTCCATCGGTCTGACGATGCAGGACGAGCAGCGCCGTTATTTACCGGGGCCGGGGATTCACGCCCTCGCCGCGCAGTCCATTCGCGGCTCGGCGCTCTTCTCCCAGGCTCTGCCTCTGCTGGAACGCCACGCCCCGAAAGATATCGTGGTGGCGATGGGCGTTCTCTGGGAAGACCAGGTCATTTATATCTGGCACTCCGCTCCCGGCACGCAAATGAGCCAGGCCCTGGCCGGTTTTCATATGCTGCCTGCCTGGCAGTCGGTGATCGGTATGGCCCTGCTGGCGGCGGAAAGCGACGAGGACCTGATGGCACGCTTTACGCCAGAGCAGTGGCAGCAGCTGGGGCCGCATATTCATCAGCAGCGGGAGCAGGGCTACGTGGTCTGGCACCATGACGACGGTGAAGTCTCAATGGCTCAGCCGCTGGGCGCTCACTCTGCGGCACTGGCCTTCGCCGGTATGTGGCAGGCCGATGAGGCCCTGATCCGTTCCCGACGCGATCAGCTGCAACTTCTGGCCGGGCTATTAACCCGAAAAGCCTGATCTGTCTTTATGTTTCTTTTATAGAAACAATGTGCGGCTGGCAAATAGTCGTCGCGGAAAGTGTGAGCGGGATCGAGAGGAGAGGCTGCGGCGTCTGCAACGCCGCCTGCCTGGAAGACGGATAACGGGAAAAGAATAAGGGCTAGCAGCCGTGCTGGTCGAAGTAGCTTTCCAGAATAATCACCGCCGATGCGGAGTCGACGCTGCCTTTGTTCAGGGCGCGGAAGCCGCCGTGCTCGAACAGACCGGCGCGGGCTTCAACGGTGCTCAGACGCTCGTCATGCAGCAGCACTTTTGCGCCAAAGCGGCCGTGGATTTTATTGGCAAAGTTGCGTGCTCTGGCGGTCAGCGGCTGTTCGGTGCCGTCCATATTCAGCGGCAGGCCGACAATCACTGTGTCGGGCTGCCACTCTTTCAGCAGGCGCGCAATCAGGTTCCAGTCCGGCGTGCCGTCCTGGGCTTTGATCGCCGTGAGCGGGCGGGCGGTACCGGTAATGGTTTGACCGATGGCGACGCCGATGCTTTTGGTGCCGAAATCGAAGGCCAGTAAGGTTCCGCTCATTATGCGTGCCCCGCTACGCCGGGCATCGTTTGAATATCAATGCCTATTAGCTTCGCCGCGTCGCGCCAGCGGTCGGCGATGGGGGTTTTGAACAGAATGTTGAGATCTGCCGGGGCCGTCAGCCAGGCGTTGTCGAGGATCTCCTGCTCAAGCTGTCCCTTCTCCCAGGAGGCGTAGCCGAGCGTCACCAGGACTTCGCTGGGCTGTTCGCTGGTGCCGAGGGTTTCCAGCACGTCACGGGACGTGGTGATAATGGTGTTATCGGAGATGCGGATGCTCGATGAAAAGGACGCGGGCGGGGTGTGCAGGATAAACCCGCGATCTTCCGCCAGCGGGCCACCCAGCATAACCGGTTTATCGAGACGTACCGCCGGATCGCGCGGTTCAGGCACGATCTTAAGTTTCTCCAGAATGCCTTCGACCTTCAGATTTTCCAGCGGCTTATTGATGATAATCCCCATCGCACCCTGATCGTTGTATTCGCAGATATAGACCACGGCACGGCGGAAAATCGGGTCCTGGAGTGTGGGCATGGCAATCAGAAAGTGATGCTGTAAATTCATTGGCAGAGGTTCTGTCCTGGTTCAAAAAATAAACGAATCCCAGTATGCGGGTAAAGTCGTACGCTGTCACTCATAGCGGGTTCCCTCCCGCTATCCAGTGATTATTTTGCGAGGCGTTTCTCTATAGCGTCCATCAGCATACCGGTGATAGACACCGGGAATTCGGCTTCGATCTCACGGATGCAGGTGGGGCTGGTGACGTTAATTTCGGTCAGGCGGTCGCCGATAATATCGAGGCCCACGAAGATCAGCCCTTTCGCTTTCAGCGTGGGTCCAACGCGGCGGGCAATCTCCCAGTCGCTTTCGCTCAGCGGACGCGGTTCACCCCGGCCACCGGCCGCCAGGTTCCCACGGGTTTCGCCGCCCTGCGGAATACGCGCCAGGCAGTAAGGCACCGGCTCACCGTCGACGACCAGCACGCGCTTATCCCCGTCTTTAATCGCCGGGAGGTAGTTCTGCGCCATGCAGTAACGGTTGCCCAGCTCGGTCAGGGTTTCCGCAATCACGCCCAGGTTAGGGTCGCCCTGCTTAACGCGGAAGATAGACGTACCGCCCATGCCGTCCAGCGGCTTGAGGATGATATCCCCGTGCTTTTCCCAGAAGGCTTTCAGCTGTGACTTATTGCGGGTGACCAGCGTTTCCGGCGTCAGCTCGGCGAACCAGGCGGTAAACAGCTTCTCGTTACAGTCACGCAGACTCTGCGGCTTGTTAACGATCAGGGTGCCTTTCTCTTCCGCGCGCTCAAGAATATAGGTCGCGTAGATAAACTCGGTATCAAACGGCGGATCCTTACGCATCAGGATCACGTCGAGGTCGGCCAGAGGCAGATCCTGTTCGCTGCCGAACTGGTACCAGCTGTCATAGTTCTGCTCAACGTTGACCAGACGGGTACGGGCGCGGGCTTCACCGTTGATCAGGTAAAGATCGGCCATCTCCATATAGTGCAGTTCATAACCGCGACGCTGGGCTTCCAGCAGCATGGCAAAGCTGGAGTCTTTCTTGATGTTGATGCTTGCGATGGGGTCCATCACGATGCCGAGCTTGATCATTGTTTTCTCCTTTATCCCAGGTCGCCAAAGCGCACTTGTAGTGCGGTAATGGCGGTGAGCGCAGTAGTCTCAGTGCGCAGAACGCGAGGTCCCAGCAGAATATCAGTAAAGTCGTAGCGTGCGGTCATGGCGATTTCATCGGCTGACAGACCGCCTTCCGGGCCAATCAGCAGGCGCACGCGCTCAACCGGCAGCGGCAGCGTGTTAATGCTGGCGCTGGCACGCGGGTGCAGGTTCAGCTTCAGACCGTTTTCCTGCTCGGCGCACCAGGCTTCGAGATCCATCGCCGGACGAATCTCCGGTACCCGGTTGCGACCGCACTGCTCGCAGGCGGCGATGGCGATCTTCTGCCACTGCTGGAGCTTCTTATTCAGACGCTCGGCATCCAGTTTAACGCCGCAGCGCTCAGAAAAAAGTGGCGTAATGAGGCTTACACCCAGCTCAATCGATTTCTGGATGGTGAATTCCATCTTCTCCCCACGGGACATGACCTGTCCCAGATGGATATGCAGAGGGGATTCGCGATCGTCCAGCTCGCCGCGCAGGATGCTGACCCGGACGCTTTTTTTGTCGGCGTGGACAATTTCCGCCTCGAAGATCTGATTACTGCCGTCAAACAGCTGAAGAGCCTGGCCCGCGCCCATGCGCAGCACGCGGCCAATATGGTTAGCCGCGTCGTCGTCCAGCGCAATCTGGCTACCTGCGGTCAGCGTCTCGGGGTGATAAATGCGGGGAATACGCATAGTCTGAAATTCCGTTTGTCGGGTACAGCGTACTGCACCCTCTGAATCAATAATTGCCGCTAGTGTAGGTTAGCTCTTTTGCGCCAGGCAAGCGCGCTGCACATAAGGATTGTGATTCCCCTGCACGCTGGCGATGCGTGCGTCGCGCTGGCACTCCCAGCGGCTCACCGGATACTGCTTATCCCAGGCGTTAAACAGCTGGGTCTGCTGGCGGGAGAGCGTCAGTTGATACTGGTCACGCATATAGAAATATGTCCGGGCGATAGCGCCACGTGCACGAACCGGCGGCTCGGCAACCTTGCCTTTAAAATCGACCTTCATGGCGCACTGACCGTACTGGCCTTCACCGCCGTTCCACTGGCCGTACATAAAGTTGGCGCGATCCCCGTTCACTTCGCCGACCGCCGGCTGCAGATTATGCATATCGCTTTCAATCTTGCGGTAAACCGGGTCGCGGGAACAGTTTTTGCGACCGCCATCCTGCCAGCACTGACGCTGGTGGCCAAACTGCCAGGCAGGCACCACGTGCTCCCATTCGATGCGGCTGGCGCGGTTCTCGTTCTTGCGCACCTTATAGCCACAGGACGCCAGGTCCACGACGCCTTTTTTGCCCTGCCAGTTGATTTTACACCCGCAGTAGAAATCGCCGGGGGCATCGGCATTGACCTTAACCCCGGCGGCTTTGGCCTGGGAAAAACTGTTGATACCGTCGGCCAGCGCGTAGCCAGAGAAGGCCGCGGCAATGATTGCCACGGCAAAAGAAAGTTTACGGGACATCGGGAACTCCGTTTCAAAGCGAGTTCGCAACTTAGCGAAGGAGCTATCCCGATGCAATCAGTATGAGCGGAAATATTCCAGCAAAGCGCGTGAATCAGGTCTCGGCCACCAGCGGCTCGCCGCAGCGAATGCAGCGATAAATGGCTTCGTTCCCGAACGCTTTCTCAAGGCGTTTATTACACGGATCAATCGAGAACATAACATCGGGGTTGAGCACTATGTGCAGAAAATATTTCCTACCAAATCAGGTGGTTCGGTTCTGGCATCCAGAGCCGGAAGCGTTATAGTGCTGTTTCAACTCAAAACGCGTCACCGAAATGGAACAGGGATTCAAGCATGTCGGGCAGCCAAAAATTCATTTTAAGCCTCCTTGTGTTAGCGCTGGTATTCATCGTGGGAACCGGGTTTTACTCCTCGTGGTTGAACGCTGCATCCGTCGCCTTGTTTATCTGCCTGATGTTGCTCATCGTGCGTCCGTTGTTGATGCCTGCCGGGTATGGCGCTAACAAAATACGTGCACTGGTGTTGGTACTTGGCCTGGGCATCATCGGCAGTGGTTCCAGCTTGCTAAATACGTTGTTACCCACCATCTGGTCGTTTCCAGCATTGCAAAATGCACCCATCTGGCTGAAAAACATTCAGTTTATCAGCCAGCCTTCACCGTGGATCCTTGCCGCTGTCGTCATTATTGTGGGGATCGTGTTCTTTTGCCTGCGCGACAAAAGTGTTGGCGGAGGGCATCCTACGCCATTAAAAGAGGATTTTCCGGAAGAGAGCTTTCCTCGAAAATTGGAAGCATTCTGCAATGTGCTGAGACGGGATCTCACCACCGTTGATCAGGACACCAACTGGAGCCCGGAGTATTACACCGAGCTACAGGCTGAGGTAGAGATTCGTAAAACGAGAGGCTCGGGGGCACGTAAAAAAATCATGGGGTTGCAGGATGCGATCCGCAAAGACAGAGAGTCTCAATCGTTTCTGGTTCTGGGTGTTCCGGGTTCCGGAAAAAGCGTGGCGTTACGCAAGCTCGCCAAAGATATGCTGGATGAAGTGAAAAACACCAACCGCGTGCCGATTTACGTCAATTTGCGTGAATGGGTGCCAGTCAGCACTATCATTGGCGGACGTACCGAATTTTCTGTTGAGGATCTCGAAGCCTTTGTTATCAAAAACCTGATTCGCCGTGGAGATGTCTTCACCAAAGATTTTGTCGATGCCTATTTTCGCAAACTCTGGCGCAGTGGACGTCTGTTTTTTATTTTCGACTCATTTGATGAAATCTCCGAGCTACTGGATGCCAACGAAGACTCTGATGTAATCAATTCACTCTCTGAAGTTATTTCCAAATTTATTGCCTCGCACCCTGCGTCGCGCGGTGTTTTATCATCGCGCGTGTTCCGACAGCCGACGCGTGCATTTCTGGCGGAAAAAGTACTAGAAATCAGGCCGCTTTCCGAAGCAGGTATCTCAGAAGCATTAAGCCGTTACCCGCAATTTACATGGCAAGTCAGGAGTGAATTGTTTAGCCATCGGCAGGATTTAATGCCGCTGGCACGTAACCCTTTCATCATGGCGCTGCTGGGGGAATGGATTGCAGTCAATGAACAATTACCAGCAAACCAGGCCGAGATTTACAAAAACTATATTGATCGGCGGTTAGGGCTGTGTCGGACTCGTCTCGATAAAGTTGGGATAACAGTGCAAGAAGTCATTGATGTCTCAATAGAAATTGCCTGGTTTGTTTTTCACTCGCCGACATACGGCCTTGAAGCGCCAGTGAAGGTAATAAGCGATCATTTTAAATCAGACAAAGTTGATGCCGTGTTGGAAGTGCTCAGCTACGCCAGGATTGCAAGGGTAACCACGGGGGATGAGAAGTCGTTCGCGTTTGTGCATCGTCGTTTTCTGGAGTATTTCGTCACCACTCGGTTTTTACAGATTCCGGCGGTTGTTCCTGATGACCATATCCCAACGGATTCACGTGGTCGTGACGCTCTGGTTTTGTATGCTCAGTTGTGTAGTGAAAATGAGGCTCAGCGGTTAGCGAATCTCTGTTGGCGTGAGATCCAGCTGCATTTTGCCAATGCACATACGCGTATTCGCGCTATTCACTGTCTGCGTTTCTTGATTGATGCGTTTGGCTCCCGACGGGATGTGATCTTGCCGTTTGAAACTGCGCTGAGTGACTTTGTTATGGAGCACGTAAAAACCGGAGATAGCATTATTCTTGCAAAAATTTGCCTGGAAGCGACCGGGATACTTTCTGAATCCCGCGCCGCGCCGATCCTTGCTGTCGCCATTGTCGGTACGGATGGCTGGCTGCGGGAAACCGCATTCCGTGCTTGTCGTCATTTACCAAAAATGGAATCCGGGTTGGAAGAGGGGATTAAACGATATGTGATGAGTATCTCGGATGTGCATTTCTGGGGGAGCCGTAAGAATATTTTGCTGAGTTTATCCCTGTCGGATGCATTAAGCGGCGTTTATCGGGTAGCGTGTTTGCGTCTGTGGAACATGAAAGTTTCGATAGTATCTGGTGCGCTGCTTGTCACCGTCATGCCGTTGATTGTGTTCCTTAGCATGTCATACGCGGTAGCAACAAGTGCAGCTCTTTTTCTCGTGATAAAAACAGAGAAGGAAAAGAAACATGAAAACAATCAGAGCGAGAAACCTATCCGGAGACCTCTAACGTCGCTAGTCGAGTCTGGTTTTTTCGCCTGTACCGTCGTGATATTTAGGGTGCTGTGCTGCTTCTTTTTGGTCTTTATGAGCATCATCGGGCTATTTTCCGAGGAGACTGTTCATGTGATTAAACCTTTTATCGCTTATGGCGAGTTTAGCGATGTGTCTTACTGGTGGATTGCTGCGCTGATTGGTGTCTCCGGTCTGCTTTTGCTGGACTGGGTCAATATAAGTCAGTTTGTCCGCAGCAAAATAAAGGATCTGTTTAACCTGCGAAAATGGCTCTCAAACTTGTCTATCCTGTCTGCGTTGGCATTCATTGTATGGGGCATGTTTACATTGATTGACTATGTCACCAGACACACTCTGGCAACGAAAGTGTTTATGAGCATTATCCTACTGACATTTGCCGGGTTTACCGTCGTTGTGGCGGTCAGGGTGATTGTGGCGCTGAAAGATTGTTTTCAGGACTGGCTGATGCTCAGGTCGTTAACATTGCTTACAACGCTTACTCGTGCAGAGATTGCACGTGTGTTTTCGGCCTGTTTATCTAACTATGGACGTTTACAGTATGTGCACATACTGGAAAGCGCCGGGGTTTCTCCTTCCGGAGAGTGGCCTGCGGAATTCCGGCTGTCGGTCGGGTTTGGTGAAGCCTACACGGCGCTGGCTCGGCTGGAAGAGCGCTGGTTAAACCTCGATAGATAAGCAACGCGTTTGTGTAGTGGCCCAAATGCCATTGCGCAATGGTCTGACTACCACGCCTGAACTCAGTAAGAACAGATAATTTCCAAAAATTGCCTTCAATTACGTCTCGGCCACCAGCGGCTCGCCGCAGCGAATGCAGCGATAAACGGCTTCGTTGCGCAGCACGCGGTTATGGCGGCGAATGGTCAACTGGTGCTGCTGGCACTTACAGCGGTAGGGGAAGGTGTTGCTGCGCACCGAGTCCAGTTCAAACTGGTGGGTACGGCGGGCGGGGATGCCGAAGACGCTTTCCATCATCCATTTCCACTCGCGCCCGTGAGGCGCGACGCGGCCAAAGCGTTTCCAGACCAGCAGATGCGCCAGCTCGTGGGGAACGACCTCGTCGACAAACGCCTGCAGGTTTTCCGTCAGAAGTACCGGGTTAAGGCGGATTTCGTACTTTTCCAGCCAGGCGGTTCCGGCGGCGGTCCCCCGCTGCTGATAAACCACTTTCGGCAGCGGGTAGTCGGCGGCCAGTTTTTCGTTGGCCTGCTCCAGCCTCTCGCGCAGGGCACGCATGACGGCTTGTTGGACGGCAAGGGGAAGACGAAGGGTTTTCATAGGCGCAAAGCATAGAATTTGCGCCGCGACGGCGCAAGGGGGAAAGCGTCCTCCTGATGGGGAGGACGCGGGAAGGTTAGTCGCGGGCGCCGATATGACGCAGCGAGCGGCCCTTCATCAGATTACGTTCGATATGTTCCAGCGAGACGTGTTTCGTTTCAGGAACCAGCCACAGAGTGAGAACGATAAACAGCGCGTTCAGGCCCGCATACACCCAGAAGGTGTTGGCATTGCCGAGCGTATTGAGCATCGTCAGGAAGGTCGCACCGACGATCATATTGGCTACCCAGTTGGTGGCCGTCGAGCAGGTGATCCCGAAGTCGCGACCTTTCAGCGGCTGGATTTCAGAGCAGAGTACCCAGATCAGCGGACCGGCGCTCATGGCAAAGCCGACGATAAACATCAGCAGCATCGCCACGGCGAAGTACTGCGCCGTCGGCGAGCTGATGCCGATATGCATCATGGTGCCGAGGATCCCCATACCTGACGCCATCACCAGGAAGCCGAGGATCAGGGTCGGCCTGCGTCCCCAGCGATCCACCAGTCCGATAGCGATAAAGGTCGCCAGCACGTTGGTCAGGCCAACGATCACGGTGCCCCACATCTGCTCGGTGGTGTTGCTGTAGCCCGCCATCTCGAAGATTTTCGGCGCGTAGTACATGATCACGTTCATCCCGGTGAACTGCTGCATCACCTGCAGGAGCACGCCGAGGAACACCGCCCGACGGAAGTTGCTGTTTTCTTTAAACAGCGCCCAGCCGGACTGTTTGATCTTCAGGCTTTCGCGGATCTCTTCCAGCTCGTTTTTGGCTTCAGCGCTGGTATCGCGCAGGCGCAGCAGGACCCGCTCCGCATCGTTGAAGCGGCGTCTGGAGGCAAACCAGCGCGGGCTGTCCGGAAGGAAGATCACACCAATCAGCAGCAGCACCGCCGGGATAATGATCACGCCCAGCATCCAGCGCCACGCCCCGCTATAGCTGAAGGCGGTATCTGACAGATAGGCACCGAGGATCCCGATGGTGATCATCAGCTGATACATTGAAATCATACTGCCGCGAATTTTTTCCGGGGCGATCTCGGAGAGGTAGAGCGGTGCGGTGTAGGAGGCAACGCCCACCGCCAGGCCCAGCAGCACGCGGGAGAGGATCAGCACTTCGACGTTTGGTGCGGCGGCAGAGAAGAGGGAGCCGATAACAAACAGGATGGCGCCGATCATCAGACTTTTTTTACGCCCGAGGCGATACGATAGCCAGCCGCTGCCGACAGCACCGACGGCGGCACCAAACATCATGGAGCTGACCACCCACTCCTGGGTGTGGGCGCTAATCTGGAATTCGTCGGTGATAAAGGGCAGGGCACCCGCGATCACGCCAATATCAAGACCGAAAAGGAGTCCCGCCAGGGCGGCGAGAAAGCAGACAAAGAAGGTCATTGTCTTGTTGGAATATCCCTGTTTTTTGGTGTCAGGCATGCTGCCCTCCATTGGATTATGAGTTCTTTCAATGTAAAGGGTAGGTTAGCGGCGGGTGAAAATATGTGAGATAAATCACATGAGTGTAATCGGTTACACTTTGTTTTATTTTATGTTTTTATTAAGTTGTATATATATCAGTAAATTACTGTTTGTTTGCCCTGTGCCTGCATTGCAATTATCAGACTAAACCTAAGTTTTTGTAACGGACAAATCAAAGAGCAAATTGAATATGATATATGGCCTTTTATTCAGTATGTAATCGCTTTCACTGACGAGCTGTAAACAAAAAGGCCAGCACGAGGCTGGCCTTTAAGGCGATGATGCTGGTCGATTATTTCAGACCGGCAGCCTCGCGCAGCTGAGCGGCTTTGTCGGTTTTTTCCCACGGGAAATGTTCGCGACCAAAGTGGCCGTAAGCGGCGGTCTCTTTGTAGATCGGGTGCAGCAGATCCAGCATCTGGATCAGGCCGTACGGACGCAGGTCGAAGAACTCGCGCACCAGCAGGGTCAGCTGCTCGCTCGGCACTTTTTCGGTGCCGAAGGTTTCCACCATGATGGACGTCGGTTCTGCCACGCCGATAGCGTAGGAGACCTGAATTTCACAGCGATCGGCCAGGCCTGCGGCAACGATGTTTTTTGCCACATAGCGCGCTGCATAAGCTGCGGAACGGTCAACCTTGGAAGGATCCTTCCCGGAGAACGCACCGCCGCCGTGACGGGCCATGCCGCCGTAGGTATCCACGATGATTTTACGGCCGGTCAGACCACAGTCGCCCATCGGGCCGCCGATCACGAAACGTCCGGTCGGGTTGATAAAGAATTTAGTGGAGGCATTCAGCCATTCTGCCGGCAGCGTTGGCTTGATGATCTCTTCCATCACTGCTTCCTGCAGGGATTTCTGATCGATATCTTCGGCGTGCTGGGTGGAGAGTACTACCGCGTCGATGCCAACGATTTTGCCGTCGTCGTACTGGAAGGTCACCTGGCTTTTCGCATCCGGGCGCAGCCACGGCAGGCTGCCGTTCTTACGCACTTCGGCCTGACGCTGCACCAGACGGTGTGCGTAGGTAATCGGTGCCGGCATCAGCACGTCGGTTTCGTTAGTGGCATAGCCAAACATCAGGCCCTGATCGCCCGCACCCTGTTCCAGTGGATCGGCGCGATCCACGCCCTGGTTGATATCCGGGGACTGTTTACCGATGGCGCTCAGTACCGCACAGGAGTTCGCATCGAAGCCCATGTCGGAGTGAACGTAGCCGATTTCACGGACGGTATTACGGGTGATCTCTTCGATATCAACCCAGGCGCTGGTGGTGATCTCACCGCCCACTAATACCATGCCGGTTTTAACGTAGGTTTCACATGCCACACGCGCTTTTGGATCCTGTTCGAGGATCGCATCCAGCACGGCGTCAGAGATTTGGTCAGCGATTTTGTCAGGATGTCCTTCTGATACGGACTCGGACGTAAAGAGGTGTTTAGCCATGTTTTGTTTCACCTAATAAGCATTCGTATAGCTCAGTCTGCTGGACAAGTGTGTCAGCTGAGAAGTTTCTGCTGAA
>DATEKR010000211.1:0-4319 GCA_035277345.1 Enterobacteriaceae bacterium | reverse complement strand
GTTTTCCAGCAGTGGTGCGGTATCAACGTTATCTTCAACTATGCACAGGAAATTTTTGCTTCCGCCGGTTTTGACATCAACAGTACCCTGAAATCGATAGTCGCGACCGGATTGATTAACCTTATCTTTACTCTTGCCGCTTTGCCGCTGGTGGATAAAATTGGCCGCCGTAAGCTGATGCTGATTGGTGCGGGCGGATTGACGCTAATCTACGCGTTAATCGGTGCGGCCTATGGCCTGGGTATTATGGGCCTGCCGGTGTTGTTGCTGGTGCTGGCGGCGATTGCGATTTACGCACTGACGCTGGCGCCGGTCACCTGGGTGCTACTGTCTGAGATCTTCCCTAATCGCGTCCGCGGTCTGGCAATGTCGCTGGGGACGCTGGCATTGTGGAGCGCCTGCTTCCTCCTCACTTACACCTTTCCATTATTGAATGCCGGGCTAGGCGCGGCCGGCAGTTTCCTGCTTTATGGCGTAATTTGTGCGGCCGGATTTGGGTTTGTGCATCGCTTTATTCCCGAGACCAAAGGCGTCAGTCTGGAGGAGCTTGAGCGACGAATGGCAGAAAGGTACGGCACGTCGGGCAGTATCAGCGGGGAAAAGGTTAGTCGCTGATGGATTCCCTTATTGTTGAAAACGATCTTTTGAGGCTTAACGTCACCGCACAAGGGGCGGCCGTGCTGGCGCTAGAATCACTCTTGCACCGGCGGCCCGTCCTGCGGCCCTGGATATCTTCAGCGCGCTGGCATCCCGGGGAGAGCGCGCTGTTCCCAATGCTGCCGCTGGCCAATCGGGTGGCGGGTAATCGCTTTATCTGGCGGGGTAATACGGTGACGCTGCCCGAAAGTCCGCTTGATCCGCAGTTTTTCTTGCACGGTGATGGCTGGTTAGGGCGCTGGGATATTGTCGATCGGGGGCCTGATTTCGTCACGCTGACCACCTTCAGTCAGCATGTCTGCGGGTTGCACTATCGTGCCAGCCTGGCATACCGGCTGGCAGGAAATATATTTCAGGCCGAACTGACGCTGGTGCATATCGGCGATACTCCGATGGTGTACGGTGCCGGGTTCCACCCCTTTTTCCATCTTGAAGCCGACAGCCGGATACAGTTTTTAGCCAGCGGATTCTGGCCAGAAGGGAAGCAGCATCTGCCTCTGGCATGGCAAGACTCACTGCCACCTGAAGCCGATTTTTCCCTGCCTGTGAGACCTGCGAACGACTGGCTTAACGTCGGTTATTCCGGATGGAACGGTGCTGCGGTGATAGAGAGCGGAGCGATGCGGGTCAGTATGTTCGCCGACACGCCATACCTGATGGTTTTTCGGATGGCGGACAGGCCTTTCATCTGCCTCGAACCGCAAACGCATCCGGTTAATGCCCATAATATGCCCGGATTGCCAGGGCTTGTGGTATTAGGCCGTGGGGATGGGCTGCGACTATCTATGCAAATCCGTGTGGAGTGAGAGGATGCTTGTTATCTGACTGTTAATGTTCGCTTGCGCAAGCCATGGATTATCGCCAGACTATCGCCACCATTCAGGAGGAAATCATGGTCTTGCACTCCACGCGCTGGCTGGCGCTCAGTTACTTCACCTACTTTTTTAGCTACGGTATCTTTCTCCCTTTCTGGAGCGTCTGGCTGGATGGCGTTGGCCTGACGCCGGAAACCATCGGTATCGTACTGGGTGCCGGGCTGGTAGCCCGTTTCCTCGGTAGTCTGCTCATTGCGCCGAGGGTCAGCGATCCCTCCCGACTGATTTCAGCTCTGCGGGTACTGGCCCTGCTGACGCTGGTCTTCGTGCTGGCGTTCCATGCCGGAAGCCACGTGGCCTGGCTGCTGGTGGTGATGGTTGGGTTCAATCTCTTCTTCTCGCCGCTGGTGCCGCTGACGGATGCGCTGGCCGGAACCTGGCAAAAACAGATCTCCATGGATTATGGCCGGGTGCGGCTCTGGGGATCTATTGCCTTTGTGATCGGCTCGGCCTTGACCGGCAAGCTGGTCAATATGTTCGATTACCGTGCGGTCCTGCTGCTGCTGAGTCTCGGCGTGGCCTCCATGCTGCTGGGGATGCTGCTACGTCCTTCAGTGATGCCGCAGGGAGAAAGTCGTCAGCAGGATGCGCCCGGCTGGTCCGCGTGGCGCAAGCTTATCGTGCAGAACTGGCGCTTCCTGGCCTGCGTCTCTCTGCTGCAGGGGGCTCACGCCGCCTACTACGGTTTCAGCGCCATCTACTGGCAGGGAGCGGGCTACTCTTCATCGGCGGTCGGCTATCTCTGGTCGCTGGGCGTGGTGGCAGAAGTGGTGATCTTTGCCTTGAGCAATAAGCTGTTCCGCCGCTTTAGCGCCAGCGATCTGCTGCTGCTGTCGACGGTGTGTGGCGTGGTGCGCTGGGGGCTGATGGCCTGGACTACGGAACTGCCGTGGCTGATCGTGGCGCAGGTCCTGCACTGCGGCACCTTTACCGTCTGCCACCTGGCCGCGATGCGCTATATCTCTGCGCGTCAGAGCGGTGAAGTTATTCGTCTGCAGGCGGTCTATTCCGCCATCGCCATGGGCGGCAGTATTGCGGTGATGACGGTCTTTGCCGGTTTCCTGTACCAGCATTTGCAGCAGGGCGTTTTCTGGGTGATGGCGCTGGTCGCGCTGCCCGCTCTGCTCCTGCGCCCCGCCGTGGCGGCGCAGGCGCGGGACTAAGATTCCAGCATCGTGCGGATATGCCGACACTGGTTGGTGCTCAGTGAGGGCTGAGCATGGATCAGCGGCGGTGAAAACAGCGGCAGCGGGGTGGTGTACGGCGTGACGATCAGCGCCACCTCTTTCGGCGCGCCGTGCTGCTGAAAGTCCGAGAGCGACAAATATTTAATATTGAGCGGCAGCAGGGTCAGCTCCCGCAGCTGCTGCTCAAGCGCCTGCTCCCGCCGGGGATTATTGGCGGTCAGCAGCAGGACCTGTTTTTCCTGTAAATCCTTTTCCTGCATCAGCCAGGCACCAAAGATCACCGCCACCAGGCAGATCTCCTCATCGCTGAATTGCAAACCCCAGGTACATTCAAAATCGTGGAAGGCTTCGCGGGTGGTGCGCATCAGCCGGGGATAGAGCCGTTCCACTTCTTCTGTCAGGCTATTATCAATGCCAATCCCAAACAGGCTGCGGTCCAGGGCCTGGGCCAGATGAATATAGAGTCGGTCAATCAGGCCCTGCTCATCGTTAAAGCGTAAACCCGCCGACTCGCGGAAACGGGAAATCATCGCCGTAATGGCGCGGCGCAGGCGGTGGTCATGCTGCTGTTCATCGCGTAGCGGATCGGGAATTCTCAGCAGAATAAACAGCAGGGCCAGGAAAAGGTGCTCGTTGTCGTGGGGCTGCTGGACAACCCGGCGCTGCCAGTGGCGCACAATCTCCTGCACCGCCGGATACTCCATCCGGGTTTGCGTCCACTGGCGCTGGGCCGGGTTGAACTCCGGCGTGATCCCCATCTGATGCTGGAGCAGACAGTACTGCAGATAGAGACGCAGGAATTCAACATCCCGCCAGGCGAACTGTCGTTGCAGGCGACGGCCGCAGAGATTCACCAGCGCCTGGAGATTGGTATCGTCATACAGGGTGCGGGCCAGCCCCTGCTGTTTCAACTGGGTTTTAAGTGCGGGCGTAAAATGATGGCTAATAAACTGCGGACACAGACGCAGCGCCCGACGCAGCCAGTGCATCAGGCACAGGCGCCGATCCAGCGGCGTGCCTTCAATCCGGTAGCTGCCGTCCTGCTGCAGGGCGATGGTCAACTGATGATAACGCTGGATCTCCGTGCTGGTCTCGGCTATATCTTGCCGGGCGACAGTGTCATCCACGCCGTTCAGCTCGCTAATCAACGCGGCGGTAATGACCTGTCCCGGCAGATAGAGCATCAGCAGCACCTGGCAGCGGCGCTGTGGACTGGAAAGCAGAGATGGCGGTTGGTCAATGATCGTCATCTGTTATTAGTTCCAGTTAGGGTGTCTAATCAAGAATAGCGAAAGGTGGCCAGGGTGAAAGCCTTCACGCCATCTTCCTGCCAGGAATGCCGGGAGGCATCACAGAATTTTTCACGTGAGGAAGAGATGAAGTTAGTGAAACAACGCGTCGGTGCAGCATTTATTGCTGTCTTATCCTTTGCCGCGCAGGCCCACCCTCACAGTTTTATCAGCCTGCACACCGAAGTCGTCGCCCGCGACGGCCAGATGGTTGGCCTGAATATGCGCTGGACCATGGATGAGCTCACCTCGGCAGACCTGCTGTATGACGCCGGGGACGCAAAGCCCGGCGAGGAGGTCTGGAAAAAGTT
>DATEKR010000210.1:0-2774 GCA_035277345.1 Enterobacteriaceae bacterium | reverse complement strand
CCCGACGTTCCGCGTCTGGGGCGGTAAGCCGATGATTGCGTTGATTCTGGTGTTCGGGGTAGGCAACGCGGTGGTACACGTATTGTCGAGCTTCAATCTGTTGCCAGTGTATCAGTAAGTTTTTTGTGCCGGATGGCGGCTACGCCTTATCCGGCCTATGCGATCCCGTAGGCCCGGTAAGCGACGCGCCACCGGGCGAAAAGGCTACCCCACCAACTCTTCTTTTACCTGCATCGCCAGGTCAAACGAATGCAAACGCGCCTGGTGATCGAAGATCTGGCCGTTAACCATAATCTCATCCGCCTGGGTTTCACGCAGCACCGCTTCCAGCCCGTGACGCACTTTCGCCTTATCCCCCACCAGAGACATACTCAGCGCCTGCTGAACGCCATACTGCTCGGAGGCGGACCACAGCTGATGCATGTTCTCCACCGGCGGCGGTAGCTGGCCGGTTTCGCCGCGACGCAGCTTCATGAAGGCCTGCTGCATGGAGGTGAACAGGAATTCCGCATCGCGGGTACTGTCGGCGGCAATGATGTTGATACACACCATCGCGTACGGTTTCTCGAGACGCTCGGACGGTTTGAAGTGGGTGCGGTACAGATGCAACGCCTGGTGCAGCATATCTGGCGCGAAATGCGAGGCGAACGCAAACGGCAGCCCAAGCTGTGCTGCGAGCTGGGCGCTATACAGGCTGGAGCCCAGGAGCCAGACCGGGATTTTTTCGCCGTAGCCCGGCACCGGACGTACGTGCGGGTTCGGATCGCGCGCGTCGAACCAGTCCACCAGTTCGGCGACATCGCGCGGGAAGTTGTCGATATCACCGCTCATGTGGCGGCGCAGCGCGCGCATCGTTGGCTGATCGCTTCCCGGCGCGCGGCCAAGCCCCAGATCAATACGGCCAGGATAGAGCGTATTCAGGGTGCCAAACTGCTCAGCAATCACCAGCGGGGCGTGGTTAGGCAGCATCACGCCGCCCGAGCCGAGGTGCAGCATCGTCGTATTGGCCGCCAGATAGCCAATCAGCACGGACGTGGCGGCGCTGGCGATGCCGACCATATTGTGATGCTCGGCCAGCCAGTAGCGGTGATAGCCGCGCTTTTCGGCCAGCTGAGCGAGCGCGAGCGAATGCGAAAAGGCTTCTCGTGCCGAGGAGCCTTGTGGGATCGGCGCGAGATCCAGCACCGAGAACGGAATGGTTTTGTCAGTCATAGCAGCTCACTTTGTCGACGGTGAATCTTTCATACTGCATTAAAGTTTACTAACCGTTGTTAACAAAGTGAGCCTTTTTTAGGCCTGAAGTTCCAGCCCGGCCAGACGTTTCCAGTAGCCGTTACAGTCGCTGTTGGACGTAAGCGGCAGCGGCGAGGCACCGTTTTCGTTGGCGCGGAACGCGTCGAGCATCGCAAAGACGCCGGTATCCAGCGGTGACAGGCGCACCATATCCACCAGTCCGTTCATCGATGCCAGCTCGTTGCCGAGGTTATACACATAGCCGCTCATGGTCTGAATGCCGTTGAGGACAAAGACCTGCTGATTTTCCTGGGACAGCATGCTGCGCCCGTTCGGGTATTTAATGCAGCAGGTTTCGCACTCATCTTTCGGACGATCTTCCGAACGGGCGGTAAAGCAGCGGGCCGAGTAGGCCAGCGGCAGATGGCCGTAGCTCAGTACCTCTACTTCAAACTGATGGCGAATACCCAGCTCGTCGCACTGTTTCAGCAGATTTTCCAGCCAGTCGCGGGAAAGCTCCACCGGCATGCACCAGCGCGTCATCCCCTGTTTAAGCAGCAGGCGCAGCGTCACCGCGTTATAGCAGTTCAGCGCATGGCCGGCGACAAACGGCAGCTTACGCTCGGCGCACAGGTTCACCACGCCCAGGTCACTGGCCTCCACCAGAAACTCGCCGTTTTCAACGTAGCGCTTCAGCTCGCCTAACTCCGACGAGGCCTGCACCAGCGCGAGGGTTGACAGCACAACCTGTTTACCGCTTCCTGCGAGGCTTTTCGCCATATCCAGCCATTCGCCCACTTTGGTGGCCCGGCGCTTGCTGCACACCGCTTCGCCGAGGTAAATCACATCGGCGCTGCTGTTTGCCGCCTGCTGGTAGAAGTCTTCCAGCGTCTCTTTTGGCCAGTAATAAAGCACCGGCCCTAATGAATATTTCATGGTTATCTCACTGCCATTTACGGTGATAGGCGCCAAGCGTGGTCTGCGTGCCTTCGGACATCGATCCGAGCGTCTCCATCCAGGCGGGCTGGGCGGTGTAGTTCTGCGGATCGGCCATGCAGCGGTCAATCGCCTGCCGCCACACTTTCGCTACCTGGCTCACGTAGGCCGGGCTGCGCTGGCGACCTTCAATTTTTACCGAGGCGATATTCGCCGCCAGCAGTTCCGGCAGCAGCTCCAGCGTGTTGAGGCTGGTCGGCTCTTCAAGCGCGTGATAACGCTCGCCGTCTACCAGATAGCGTCCTTTGCACAGCGTCGGGTAGCCCGCGTTTTCACCGTCCTGATAACGGTCGATCAGCACCTCGTTGAGACGAGATTCCAGCCCCTGCGGCGTTTGCTGCCAGCGAACGAAGCGGGCAGGGGAACAGGCTCCGACGGTATTCGGAGACTCACCGGTTAAATAGGACGAGAGATAACAACGCCCTTCAGCCATGATGCACAGGCTGCCGAAGGCAAACACTTCCAGCGGCACCGGCGTGACGCGTGCGAGTTGCTTCACCTGATGGATAGAGAGCACGCGCGGCAGAACTACGCGGGCAACGTCA
>DATEKR010000209.1:0-2382 GCA_035277345.1 Enterobacteriaceae bacterium | reverse complement strand
GGCGATTCTTCTCATCTTCGAGCACGCGGCGTTTTTCCAGCAGGGTGCGGTAGGCCGGGTGAGATTTGGTGAAGAGTTTGGAGATCTCCGCTTCTTTAAAGGTCAGCTCGTTGAGCTGCGCATCGATATTGACCATGGAGTCGAGCACCGCTTTCGCTTCCAGCGGCAGGTCAACCGAGTCTTTCTCCTGGCGGAAGCTGTTAAGACGGTTTTCCGCCTCGTCCAGACGACCGCGCACTTCCGGCAGTTGTTTAGCCAGGAAGGCCAGGCTTTTCGCCGCCTCTTCCGATTTCCGCTCAACGTTCTGCTGCAGATAGTTGCGCGAGATGCTGTTCAGAATGGCGCTAATCTGCTCCCGGTCTTCGCCGGTATAGGTCATGCTCAGCACGCCGGTATCTTTGCCGGTCTCCGTCACAGTCAGATTATTCTGCAGGTTATTAATGGTGCCTAGCGTGGAGAATTTAGTGACCGTAAACTCGCTGCCCTCGCTGGCGGCCAGGCGCTTAACCAGTATCGTCACGCCGTCTTTCTCCAGCAGCTTGCCAACTTCACCGCGCGCGCTGAAGCCGCCATCGCTGGTCAGGGAGTACTGGCTCGCGTTCAGCACGGTCAGCGTAAAGATCTGCTCATTCATCCCTTTCGGCAGCGTAAAAGCACTCACTTTTACCGACTCGTTCTGCCGTCCCATCAGCCGATCCCAGCCGGCCCCAAAGACCGGGAAGGTATTTTTGCTGACGCCAATATCCAGGTCGAGATCGTCAACGGTTTTCCCCAGCACCAGACGGGACTGGATCAGCTGAATTTCCGCATCGGAGGCAGGAGGCTTATTCGACAGAGCGCTATTAAGATTCTGTACCAGCGCACTGCTGCTGTTTTGCTCGATTTGCACCAGCGCATCGGCGCTATAGATAGGTGTGGCGAAAAAGGTGTAGATGACCGCGCCCAGAGCAAACAGCGACGTGACGCCCAGAACCCACCATTTTGCCTCAACCACCGTGCCGATCAGTCGGCCAATATCGATTTCATCACTGCCAGACGCTGACGCGGGTGCGGCAGAATATTTTACTTTTTCGGTCATTGTTATTCCTGCTGAGCTTTCAGTGCCTGCGCCCACTGTCGGGCAGACTGGTCAAGTAAGGTGTACACCGCCTCGAAGGCCTCACGACTTTTACGGTACGGATCGGGAATTTCCCGCTCGCCGTCCCAGTGACCAAACAACATCACTTTGCCCCGCATCTCCGGCGCTATCTCACACAGCGTCGCGATATGCCTTTTCTCCATTGCCAGAATCAGGTCATAGTCCCGACACATGCGCCCGGAAATCTGCCGGGCGCAGTGGCCGTCCAGTGAAAGTTGATGTTCTGCCGCGACGCTGGTTGCGGTCGATTCCGCAGAACGTCCCACCAGCGCACCAAGCCCGGCTGAATCTACCTTCAGATCGGGCTGATACTGTCGCAGCAGCCGCTCTGCCGTCGGGGAACGGCAGATGTTCCCCACGCAAACCACCAATATTTTGTTGAACATAGCGCCTTACCAGGTGTGCAGCTTGTCAGCTGTATCGGTCATATAGCGAACGCCACTGATCGTCGGCAGCAACTGATTGATCAGACGGTTCCAGCGCGCCACAGGCGCGGTGGTGACATAGACCACGTCATACGGCTGGAGTCGGAATTCCGTTGCCATCACCAGAGAGGTGGCATCGGACATATCAAGCTGGTAAATGTTGGCAATCTTGCCCGCGCGGTCTTTCTCGCCACGCAGTGGTCGGATAACAAAAATACCGCTGGCGTTGGAGGTGGTCATATCGATACCCTCCGCCTGGCCAAGCGCTTCGGTAAGGGTCATACCGCTGAAGTCCATTTTGAGCGTGCTCTGTTTTTTCACTTCACCCATCACGAACACTTTCAGATCGTCATTGCGCGGCACAAACAGGATGTCACCCGGATAGAGCAGGCGGTTCTGGCTGAGATCGCCGTTTTGCATCAGTGCCTGCAGGGAGATGCGTTGCTCCTGGCCATTGTGCGTCAGGACGACATTGCGCCAGTCGGCGTTATCCGTCAGGCCACCGGCGGTGTTGATCGCATCCAGTACGGTTAGCGGCACGTTGGTGATCGCCTGCTGGCCCGACTTGTTCACCTGACCGGAAACATAGGCTTTTTGTGAGCGGAACGCGGCGATATTCACATCCACCTGCGGGTCGGCGATGAAACGTGCCAGACGGCCGGTAATGTCATTGCGGATCTCGGCAAGCGTTTTACCGACGACGTGAACCTTACCAATGTAGGGATAAAACATGGTGCCATCGGCCTGCACCCAGTTACCGGTATCGCTGGAGCTACGATACTGACCGGCGGGCGTGGTTAACTCAGGGTGGTCCCAGAC
>DATEKR010000208.1:0-22385 GCA_035277345.1 Enterobacteriaceae bacterium | reverse complement strand
CGAGGGAGAAGCCGTAGCCTTCCATCAGTTCGGTGGCGCGCTTTTCCATTTCTTTGCGCCGCAGAAAGCCGAAGCGTTTGGGCTCACGCCCGATAAACAGGTTATCCGCCACCGACATATTCGGCAGGAGATTCACTTCCTGATACACGGTGCCGATCCCAAGCTGCTGGGCATGGGCGGTATTTTTTGGCGAGATCGCGTTATCGTCCAGCCAGATGGTGCCGCGATCCGGGTGATAAACGCCGGTCAGGGCTTTAATGAGGGTCGATTTACCGGCACCGTTTTCACCCAGCAGCGCCATGATTTCGCCGCGCCGCAGGCTAAAGTCGACATTATCCAGCGCCTTAACGCCGGGAAAAAATTTGCACAGGCCTTCGGTGCGCAAAATAACCTGCTGTGATTCGGCGGTCATATTGTTATCCCCTTATTCCCCTCTCTCAGGCGAGAGAGGGGAATCGATCGCTTAGTAACCCATACCTTTTTTCTTATCCAGCTCCGCCTGGGCGTTTTCAGGCAGGAACAGCGTCGATTTGGTCAGGGTCAGCTTCTCAGGCGCGGTACCGTCTTTTTTGAATTTTTCCAGCGCGTCAAACGCCGGACCGGCCATATTCGGGGTCAGCTCTACGCTGGCATTGGCTTCACCATCCAGCATCGCCTTGAAGATATCCGGCACGCCGTCGATAGAGCCGGTGAGGATATCTTTGCCCGGCTTCAGCCCGGCCTCTTTGATGGCCTGGATAGCACCAATCGCCATATCGTCGTTATGGGCGTAAACCATGCAGATGTTTTTGCCATTGTTTTCCGCCTTGATAAAGCTCTCCATCACTTCTTTCCCTTTGCTGCGGGTAAAGTCGCCGGACTGGGAGCGAATAATCTTGATGTTGGACGCTTTAGCGATGGCCTCAGCAAAGCCTTTCTTACGGTCGATGGCCACGCTGGCACCGACGGTACCCTGCAGTTCCACCACGTTACAGGCTTTGTCGCCGACGGTTTTAATCAGCCACTCGCCAATCAGACGGCCTTCCAGCACGTTGTCGGCGGTGACGGTGGTCATATAGAGCGACTTATCTTTGACATCAATAGAGCGGTCCAGCAGAAATACCGGAATTTCTGACTCTTTGGCTTCTTTCAGCACCGGCTCCCAGCCGGTCGCCACCACGGGCGCAATAAAGATGGCGTCCAGTCCCTGGGCAATAAAGGAACGTACTGCCTTGATTTGGTTCTCCTGTTTCTGCTGTCCGTCGGCGATCTTCAGCGTGATGCCGCGCTTCTCCGCTTCGCTTTTCGCGACGCTGGTTTCGGCAGCTCGCCAGCCGGATTCAGACCCGACCTGGGAGAAGCCTACGGTTAAAGGGGCGGCCATCGCCATAGACGACATAGCTGCCGAAACTGCTGTGACTAGAAGTAAACGCTTCCACATAAGGACGTCCTCGTAGGGTTATTGTAAGTAAAACGTCACCTGCGCAAGAACTATAGACAATGGGCGATGTAACGGACTGCGTTACATCACACTTCAGAAAAGTGAATGAATTGTTAACTCAGGCCAGCAACTGGAGTCAGGGCGTGATGCGGCATCGCGGGGAGCGGGTCGGCGATTGAAATTGATGAATTTTTTGTCCGTTTTTTCGCTTTTCTACTTCATTTGTAACCGCTTCCATAAATTTATTCAGTATCCGGCTGAGGTTATGGATTTTCAGGCTATGGAAGTGGTCTGAAAATGCAGGCTGGCGACGCCTGGCGGCGAAAACAGGCGAAGACTTTTATCGTCAGTTGGCTATAATACCCGGCACTTGTTTGCACACATTTCAAAGGAAACAAACATGAGCTTACTCAACGTCCCGGCGGGCAAAGAACTGCCAGAAGATATCTACGTTATCATCGAAATTCCTGCTAACGCAGATCCAATCAAGTACGAAGTCGATAAAGACAGCGGCGCGCTGTTCGTTGACCGTTTCATGTCCACCGCGATGTTCTACCCGTGCAACTACGGCTACATCAACCACACTCTGTCTCTCGACGGTGATCCGGTAGACGTTCTGGTCCCGACTCCGTACCCGCTGGAGCCAGGCTCAGTGATCCGCTGCCGTCCGGTTGGCGTCCTGAAAATGACTGACGAATCCGGTGAAGATGCCAAGCTGGTTGCCGTACCGCATACCAAGCTGAGCAAAGAGTACGATCACATTAAAGATGTGAACGATATTCCGGAACTGCTGAAAGCGCAGATCACCCACTTCTTCGAGCACTACAAAGACCTCGAAAAAGGCAAATGGGTGAAAGTAGACGGCTGGGATAACGCCGAAGCCGCGAAAGCCGAAATCGTTGCCTCCTTCGAGCGCGCTGCGAAGAAGTAATTTTTCTGGCTGACGGATAAACCCTGACATCACGTTCAGGGTTTTTTTATGCCTGCTGACTACCTCGCTGCTTTTTCCCGCAGTCACGCACTGTCACAAAACCTTCACACTATCCTTTTAGCGATAAAAATGAGCCACATAACGCAAATACGCCCAGAAAAGCACCAGCGCGGTAAATAAAGTCTGCCCTTCCCGGGTCGATATCCATTCCTGTGACTGCGATCTCTTTTTTTATCACCTCGGGAATAACAGAACGGCATGAAACTCAACCATCTCACTATCGGTCAGCGTCTCGGGCTTCTCGCGACGCTGCTTCTGCTCGCCACGCTGTTTGTCGGCGTTCGCGGACTGAGCGTCAACGCCAACGGACTGGCCCAGAACAACCGTATTATGGCGACGCAGCAGATTATCGCCGACAGCATCGATACCGCCCGTAATGCGCAGGTACAGTTTAAAATTCAGGTTCAGGAGTGGAAAAATACCCTGTTGCGCGGCAACCAGGATCAGAAAACATTCGATAAATATCGCACTGCATTTATCGCCCAGAGCCAGAAAACTCAGGAACTGCTGACCAGCCTCAGCACCCTGCTGCCGAAGATCGGCATGGACAATGCACGGGTGCTGGAGACGCGCCAGCGTCATGCCGAGCTGGAGAAACACTATCTCGACGCCCTGCAGCAGTACAGCGTCGCCGACCCGACCAGCGCACAGCGCGTGGATAAACTGGTCACCGGCATCGACCGTGAACCGACGAAGATGATCGATGAGGTGGTGAGCCGCACCCTGGCCCATGCCGCAGAGATCAATCAGCAGACCCATAGCCAGAACCAGGCCCAGTATCAACAAACCAGCCTGATGCTGTTTATCACCATGGGTCTGACCCTGCTGGTCGGGGCGATAGTGACCTGGTGGCTGGTAACCAGCATTACCCGTCCGCTGGCGCAGGCCGTGACGGTCGCCCGTTCGGTTGCCGAAGGCAATTTGCAGCAGAACATTACCGTCGCGGGCCGGGATGAAACCGCCGGGCTGATGCGCGCATTGCTGGAGATGAACGATAATCTGACCCGCATCGTGGCCGACGTGCGTACCGGCACGGAGACCATCGCCAGCGCCTCGGCACAGATCGCCAGCGGCAGCAGGGACTTATCCGCCCGTAACGAGGCCCAGGCCAGCGCGCTGGAGCAGACTGCCGCCTCGATGGAGCAGCTGACGTCGGTGGTGAAAAGCAACGCCGGAAACTCGCATTTTGCCAGCGATATTGCGCGTAATGCCCGCACGATTGCCGATAAAGGCGGTGAAGCGGTAGAACGCGCGGTACAGACCATGAGCGAAGTGAGCGCATTCTCCAGCGAGATCAACAGCATTATCAGTATGATCGACAGTATTGCTTTCCAGACCAATATTCTGGCGCTGAACGCGGCGGTAGAAGCCGCTCGTGCGGGCACAGAAGGGCGTGGGTTTGCGGTGGTCGCCTCCGAAGTGCGTGCGCTGGCACAGCGTTCGGCCGGGGCAGCGAAAGAGATCCGCACGCTTATCGACCGCTCGGTCAGCCGCATTGATGACGGCAACGCCCAGGTGAAAGAGGCCGGTTCGGCGATGGCGGAGATCCTGCAGAGCGTCAGCAAGGTCAGCGAGTTGATCGAAGCCATCTCCCAGGCCAGCCATGAGCAGAGCGCGGGGATCGATCAGGTTAATATTGCGGTGACGCATATGGATACCGCGACCCAGCAGAACGCCACGCTGTCTCAGGAGTCTTCTGCTGCTGCGCACGCCATGCACCGCGAGGCGGAGCAGCTTCTGGAAACGGTGAGCGTGTTTAAACTGCGCGAAAACGCACTGTAATAAACGCAAAAAAGCCCGTCAGTGCAGAACACTGACGGGCTTTTTATTTTTACTTATCGATCCAGCCAGTTACCACTCTCAATCAGCGTGAACTGATTGACCGGACGCTGGTATACATACATCCATGCGCTGCCGTAAGGCGTCTGAATCAACTGACGTGCGTATTCGCCGCCTTTGGTGCGGAGCGCATCAAGCTCGGCAAGCGTCGAGGCGTCAATTCTGTAGACTTCACCCTGTACTAACCCCTCTCCCGGCACCGCGCCCGGATAGTGACCCAGATTGTACAGCTGGTAGTCATTGACGTCGTGATCGCCCAGCCACTGGGCGTTGGTCATCCAGTGGCTGTTGCCCTGTTTGCGTCGTAAACTGCCGTAAACAAATATTCGCATTGCTAGAACTCAAACTGATAGAGCACATCGAGTGCCTGATCTATGCCAGACACCGCTTCCAGATAAAGTCTGGGCATCAGGCGATAACGTAACGTAAGCGTCGCCAGTGAGTCAAAGATTCCCACACCATATTTCACCTGCAGACCCGGCAGTACATAGCCACTGACCACAACCTGTGAAGAGTCACCGACTCCTTCGGTATCCAGGGCTAAATTGCTGACGCCAAATGTCTCGCCGATTTTACCCACAACCTGCCCACTTTGTGCAACCCCCAGGCCTATTAACATTGAGGTCATAGCCGCACTATCGCTCTGTCCGCTCTCCAGCCCCTGGCCGCGAAGCAGGTAAGAGAGGGCTTCCTGCTGCGACATGGCCGGGTCGGAGAAGACTTCCGCCTTCGGCTCATCGGCGCTGCCGGTAACGCGCACGCCTGCAATCACCTCGTTTTCCGTGGCCTCAGGGTTACGAATCGCCTCGATATTGAGCAGCGGCTGATCCGGCGGGCCGGAGAAGAGCAGCTCGCCTTTACGCACGATCAGATCCTGGCCGTAGGCGCGGAAGCGCCCTTCCGGAATATTGATCTGCCCGTTGAGGCCCAGGCCCTGTTTATCCTGCGCCACGCTCAGATCGCCGCTGAGACGGGCTTTCAGGCCGAAGGCGTCCAGGCGCACGTTATTACCGACGTGGATCGTCAGGTTGCTGTTGATCGGGATCCCCGCCGTTTTGGTCTCTTTCGGCTGCAGGTTTTCGTCGAGCAGCACCTCATCGCTGGAGACGCCGACCGCGCTTTCCGGCACGTCGTGCACCACAATGCGCGCCCAGGGCACATCCACCCGACCATTGAGGGTAAACAGGCTCGGCGTCGCCTCGAAGACCACGTCAGGAGAGACATCCAGCCTTACCATTGGCGGCACGGTGATCCGCACCCGGTTACCCTGGGCGGCGATCCGCGCCCGCCAGTTATCGAGCTGGCTCCAGTCCGCGTCACCGCTCAGGTTGATCTGCCCCTGCGCGGTGCGCACCACGCCCTGCAGGCTGGAGCTCATGCCGTTAAAGTTGACGGCAACCTGGCTCGGCTGCATATCGAACGGCATAAAGTTGCCTTCCATATCCAGCCCGTCGAGCTTCATCTGCCCGAACAGCTGTGGGCTTTGGGCATTTCCGCCGAGACGTAGATTCGCACTCAGCATCCCCGCCGCTTTCTCCCCACGGGAGAAGATGGCGTTAACCATGCCCAGCGAGAAGTTGCTGATATTGATATTACCGCCCAGCGCGCGCCGTCCCTGCGGATCGGTGACCTGTACCTGGCCGTCAAACTGGCCGTTGTTGACCAGACGGATCGTCCACCCCAGCTCGGCGCGGTTATCGCGCAGGCGGGCATTGACGTTGAGGGTGTCAAACGCCAGCGGCAGCGGCGCATCGTTGACCGTCTGGGTGACTTTGACGCCGCGTCCGCTCAGGCTAACCTGACCTTCCGGCAGCCCTTCTTTGGTGGCATCCCAGCTGACATCCGCCCGGCCGGTGAAGACGCCGCTGGCTTTTGTGGTTTCCGGCATAAACGGCGCCAGCATCGCCAGGTCGAAGCGGGTCAGGTCGACCACCGCCCGCCCCTCTTTTCCGGCGTCGATGGTCTGCGGAATACAGAGTCCGGCATTCGGGTTATTCCAGCAATGTGGCCCGATGCTGATTTTCTGCTCCTGATTGCGGTAATCCAGCGCCACCGGACGGTTCAGCGTCCAGGGTCCGACCGGCGTGGCAAAGCGGGTATTGCTCAGCGTCCCGGTCCAGCGCTGTTGTTCCCGGTTAAAGCTGCCCGCCAGATCCAGCTGGCCGGAGACCGGCTCGCCCTGTACCCGAAGCTGGAGACGATGCTGCTTCTCGCTGCCGTCCGCGTTCAGCAATACCTGGCGAACGTTGACGCCGGGCTGAACAATATCGTCCACCCGGATATCCAGCTTACCGGCAATCTGGTCGCTGGATTTGATATCGCCGTCAACCCGCACGCGAGCGATGGTGAGCTCCTGCCAGCGCAGACGATTGGCGGTGATATCCGCCAGCAGCTGCGGGGCCTCGACGGTGCCGCGCACCTTCACCAGCCCCTTCGCATTGCCACCCAGCCCCGGCAGGGCGTTATCCAGATTTGGCGCATCGATAGTGGCATCAAGATTGAGATCCTCAACGCCCAGCTCACCTTTGATATCGGCGCTGTTCCGCCCCAGCTCCAGGTGCAATCCTTCAATAAACCACTGCAGATAGCTGTTGCCCTTCAAGGCGCCGGCCACCTTCACTCTGTTCTGCTTCACGTTGCCGGTGATATTGACCTCCGGCACCTCCATCTGCCAGGTCCCGCCGTAGAGGCTGCCCCGGGTTTTTATCAGACCATCGAGCTTCGACGGCCAGTCGGGTGCGACCTTCGCCGTGTTGATTCCGGTAAGTTTTAGCTCGCCGCGCCAGCTGATGGCCTGCTGCCAGTCGAGGACCGCCTGCAGCTCGGTTTTGCCTTCCAGCGCCGCAACCGTCAGCCTGTCGAGGTTAATCTGCTGCTCGTTGCCCGTCGCGTTAAGGTTGATGGTGGCGGGCGGCATATCCTGCCCGCTGACGGCGGTACTAAAGGCAAGTTTGTAGTCGGTGGCTTTGCCGCTGAGTTTCAGCGCCAGTTTGTCCGCCTGGAACTGTTTCTCGCCGGTAAAGGGCCAGTAAAGCTGCTGACTGTTGATCTCCAGGTTCAGCGGCAGCCCGGCTTCCGCCAGCCGCGCCTGCGCCTGCAGGGTCATATCCACCGGGCCGGAGAGATTAACGCCCAGCTGAAGCTGTTCCCGCAGCGCGCCGCCGACCTGCAGTTTGATCTTCTCGCCCTTGAGCGGCTCAACGTTGAGGGTGCTGTTCAGGGTAAGATCCACCGGCCAGGTGCCGCTAAGCTGCGCGGTGCCAGTGGCGTTGACCAGACCCTGGTTTGAGTCGATATCGAGGGTATCCAGCCGCATATGGCCGTCGCTGCTGCTCACTTTGAGCAGCATATTGCTCACCGTCAGATCGGTGTCACCGGTCAGGCGTAGCTGCTCGCCGTGGAAGGATTCGATATTCAGATTGACCGGCAGATTGACGTCGGCCATTTCCGGCAGCAGCGGTTTGGCAAACAGCTGCTTCAGGGTTTCTCCCAGCGGCAGTTCGCCCGGCTGCGGATTGTCGATCTTCGGCTCGACCACCTGCTCCTGGGCCACCTCCGCCGCTTTCGGCAGGGCGATCAGCAGCCCCTGCAGCGACGTTGGCGTCAGGGTCAGGTTTTTCTCCTGCCAGTTCAGGCCGGTGCTGAAATTCATTAACGAGACGGTGGTGTCATCAATCTGGATATTGATATTGTTCAGCGCCACGCGGCTGAGCGTGATGGGATACGGCGTGGAGAGGTTCAGCGGACCGCTCTCCTCTTCCACGACCGGTGCGGCAGGCGGCGGCATCTTTTTGGTGTCGATCGCCACGTTAATATCCTGCAGGGCAATATCATTCACGCACAGCTGGCTGTCCCACAGGCAGCGCAGCTTGACCGCCAGATGCACGCGCCCGGCATTGACCGCCACGCCCGGCTGTTGATAGCGGATATTGCTCAGGGTCAGATCGCGCCAGCCGCCGGTGACCTGGCCAATTTCCAGCCCCGGAACCCAGCGGTTAGCCGCGTTAAACAGCAGATGCAGGCCGCTGGTGGTGCCAATCAGAAACCCAACGGTGCCCAGCAGCAGCACAATGAAAATCAGTACGCCGAGGCTTATCTTCTTCCATAAACTCATAATTCAGGCCCCAGACCGATGTAGAACTGTAAACCGTGTTCGTCTTTGTCACCCACCGGCACCGCGAAATCGAGTTTGATCGGCCCCACCGGCGACTGCCAGCGAACGCCGACGCCCGCGCCGGTTTTCCAGTTGCTGTTGCGGATATCGCTGACCGCTTCGCCGCCGTCAACGAAGACCGCCCCCCACCAGGGGCCGGTCACGTTGTACTGGTACTCCAGCGAGCCGGTCGCCAGCTTTGACGCCCCTATCAGTTTTCCGTCGTCGTTTCTCGGCGCGATGGATTTGTATTTGTAGCCACGAATACTACGATCGCCCCCGGCGAAGAAACGCAGGTCCGGCGGAACGCGATCGAAGTCGCCGGTTTCAATCCAGCCCAGGTTGCCGCGCATCACAAAGCGGTGTTTGTCCTGCAGGGTACGGATCCAGACGTTCTGCGCCTGCATCACGAGGAAGTCGACGTCAGAGCCCCAGGCCGTGTTGGAGTAGTCGATCGAATAGCGCTGAGAGTCGCCCCAGGTCGGCATCAGACCGCCGCGAGAGCGGGTTCGGCTGATCATCACCCCGGGGTAGAGCAGCATGGTGGTGTTGGTGACATCGGCCTGGGTAAAGTGGTCGAGGCTCCAGCGCAGGTTAATCGCCCGCTGCCAGCCGCTGGAGAGATCCCAGAAGCGTGACAGGGCAAGCGTCGTGGAGTCAGATTCTGTATCGTTAAGATCGGTACGCTTAAAGCCGCCCTGCACCAGGTAGTACTGCTCAATCGGGTTTTTCAGCAGCGGAATTTTATAGCCAAAATCGAGCTGTTGTTCGGGCGCAGAAACGCTGGCGCTGGTGGTCAGGCTGTGGCCGTAAGAGTTAACCCAGGGTTTACGCCAGGTGGCTTTTACCCGTGGGCCGACGTCGGTTGAGTAGCCCACGCCGGTTTCAATGGTGTTTTCCGTGCGCGGACTCAGCACGCCGTGCAGCGGCAGGACTTTGCTTTCACGCGATTCATCAAACTGAGGTGCCACCACCACCGAGTTAAACCAGCCGGTGGCGGAGAGGCGACGATTGAGCTCGGCAAGATCGCTGGACTGGTAGAAGTCTCCCTGCTTAAAGGGCACCAGGTTTTGCAGGTACTCGTCGCGGATCTGGGAATTTTCAAAGGTGACCGCGCCGAAACGGTAGCGCTGGCCGCTGTCGTAATCGATATCCCAGAATGCCTGCTGGCGCTCCACGGAGACGCCCAGCTGGCTTTTGTTGAATTCGCTGTCGAAGTAGCCTTTACGCAGCGCAACCCGCGTCAGGCTGCTTTTGAAGCTGTCGTAGTCGGAATGCTTCAGCACGGTACCGACGGCGGGCCTGCCTTTTAGCAGATCGAGATAGTCGCGGTCGGTACGCGCCCCGCCGCGCAGCACCACCTCCGTACCGCCAATTCGTACCGGCTCACCGGCCGAGACGCGGGCAAGCAGCACTTGCCGTCCCTTCTCCGGCGGCGGACGCAGTTCAAAGGTGATGGTCGGTTCGTAGTATCCCAGCGCTTTTAGTCCGCTGCGGATGGCATCATCCACGCGGGCCTGAAAACGCCGGTCCGGTGTGACCTCATCGCTCTCAATCGTTGAAAGCTGTGCCCGAACGTTTTTCTGCAGTTCGCCAGATAACCCTTCGACCTGTAAACGTATATTCGCTGCATGAACAGCGCTGGTTGTTGCTATGAGCAGGGTTGCCCAACATAACTGACGGATTTGTGGCACGTTTTCTCCTGACTATCCTTAACTTCCCCCCCGCACACTGAATGACCGGCCGCTCCGCGACGTCACAAAAAACCAGCCTGCAGGGTTGAAAAAAAGACGACGACACAAATATTTCTTATGGTTAACTCTAGACGCATTCGTGCTGTTATTGTGTGCAAAGAGGCGTCTTGTTACAACCCTAACCACAATTACCGCCGCCGGGAGGCCAAAGGCATGAGTTTATTTGATAAAAAACACCTTGTTGCACAGTCGGACGCTCTGCCCGGCCGCAGCACGCCGATGCCCGTTGCCGCGCTGCACGCCGTTAACGAACACTCTATGACCAATGTCCCGCCGGGAATGGAAATCGCCCTCTTTGCCATGGGCTGCTTCTGGGGCGTCGAACGCCTGTTCTGGTCTCTGCCGGGCGTCTACAGCACCGCAGCAGGCTACAGCGGCGGCTATACGGCAAACCCGACCTATCGCGAAGTCTGCTCCGGCGACACCGGCCATGCTGAAGCCGTACGCATTGTCTACGACCCGCAGACCATTTCCTATGGGCAACTTCTGGAAGTGTTCTGGGAAAATCACGACCCGGCCCAGGGCATGCGTCAGGGCGGCGATCACGGGACCCAGTACCGCTCGGCGATTTATCCGCTGACGCCGGAACAGGATGCCGCAGCCAAAGCCAGCCTGCAACGCTTCCAGGACGCGATGCATGAGGCCGGAGACAAACGCGCCATCACCACCGAGATCGCCAGCGCCGGGCCGTTCTACTATGCCGAGGACGATCACCAGCAGTATCTGCATAAGAACCCGTACGGCTACTGCGGTATCGGGGGAATTGGGGTGTGTTTACCGCCGCAGTAACGTGGCCCATTTCGCCGCCAGAGCACTGCCTCTGGCGGCGTTACATTCCCTTACGCTATACTATCGCCTGAAAAAGCCGCACCAGCGCCTGCGGTGCGGTTTTCAATGTGCATTTCGCACGCTAATCAATACCCTTCCGAGGATCTGGCCCATGGTCGGATAAACTATGTTAAACAGTATCTTAGTTATACTTTGTCTGATAGCCATTAGTTCATTTTTCTCCATATCGGAGATATCCCTTGCCGCCTCACGAAAGATCAAGCTGAAGCTGCTGGCTGATGACGGCAATATCAACGCGATGCGCATCCTGAAGATGCAGGAAAACCCCGGCACCTTCTTTACCGTTGTACAGATTGGCCTCAATGCCGTTGCTATTCTTGGCGGTATCGTCGGTGACGCGGCATTCTCTCCGTTCTTCTATGAGATGCTGATCAACGTTGTGTCGCCGGAGATGGCGGAGCAGCTCAGCTTTATTATCTCTTTCACCATTGTTACCAGCCTGTTCATCCTCTTTGCCGACCTGACCCCGAAACGCATCGGTATGATTGCGCCTGAAGCCGTGGCTTTGCGTATCATCAACCCGATGCGCTTCTGTCTGTTTGTGTTCCGCCCGCTGGTCTGGCTCTTCAACGGCATGGCGAATATGATTTTCCGCCTGTTTAAGCTGCCGATGGTGCGGAAGGACGATATTACCTCCGACGATATCTACGCGGTGGTGGAAGCCGGTGCGCTGGCCGGGGTGCTGCGTAAGCAGGAGCATGAGCTGATTGAGAACGTGTTCGAACTGGAATCACGCACCGTGCCGTCGTCGATGACTTCGCGTGAGAACGTGGTTTGGTTCGACCTGCATGAAGATGAGCAGAGCCTGAAGAACAAGGTCGCGCAGCATCCGCACTCCAAGTTCCTCGTCTGTAATGGCGATATTGACCATCTGCTCGGCTATGTCGATTCCAAAGATCTGCTGATCCGCGTGCTGGCAAACCAGAGCCTTGCCCTGAACAGCGGCGTGATGATCCGCAATACGCTGATCGTCCCCGATACGCTGACGCTCTCTGAAGCGCTGGAAAGTTTCAAAACCGCCGGAGAAGACTTCGCGGTGATCATGAATGAATACGCGCTGGTGGTGGGCATCATTACCCTTAACGACGTAATGACCACGCTGATGGGCGATCTGGTCGGCCAGGGTCAGGAAGAGCAGATTGTGGCCCGCGATGAGAACTCGTGGCTGATTGACGGCGGTACGCCGATCGAGGATGTCATGCGGGTGCTGCATATCGACGATTTCCCGCAGTCCGGCAACTACGAAACCATCGGCGGCTTTATGATGTTTATGCTGCGTAAGATCCCGAAACGTACCGACTCGGTGAAACTCTCCGGCTACAAGTTCGAGGTGGTGGATATCGATAACTACCGCATCGACCAGCTGCTGGTGACGCGGATCGACAGCAAGCCCACCACGCTGGTTCCGAGGCTACCGGATGCCGACGAGAAAGGCAGCGAGTAGGCCATAACTCACAAATATAAACGGCTCCTGTTCAGGAGCCGTTGTTTTCAGGATTACTGCATAGCACTGTTGATTATGCCGTCTCTGTCTGCAGACGCATAACCTGACGGTTGACTTCGGACATCACAGAAAAGTGCTGTTTGTCCTTCACTTTTGGGATAAGTATCTTGCCCTTATCAAACTCAAAAGCGCCAACGTCCTTGATATACAACCGTCCACGGAACAGGATCTTCACGTACTTCGCCACCTGCAGTGGGTTGTAACGTTGGAAAATTTTCATTGTTTTTAACTCCTGCATAGTATTACGCCCTTGCGGTACCACAATCGGCCCAGCAGCGATGTAAGGCGCAAATTTAAAGCTTCATGACTATAGACCAGAACGCCAGGGTTACCCACCCTATATAAGTTTATTTACCGTTTCATTACAGTAATTCAGAATTATCGTTTCAATAGCGCAATGAACGCAGTATATGACTTCATTTTGTTACGGTTATGTGCGTTCTGCCGCAATCTGGTACAAAGCTTGCGGGAAAAGCGCCGGGATCGCACGTATGCTTAAAAACGGCGGCCCCAAGTGGTCGGATCACCTGCATCTATAATAAGGAATCACCATGACCCTACCTAAACTGATACTGCTGGCCAGCCTGCTGCTGCCGGTGATGGCCTCAGCGCATAGCTTTGAAAACACTCAGCGCGTCCCGGCCGTCGGCGTGGCCGACCGCGGCGAACTCCTTCTCGATAACGATAAGTTTAGCTATAAAAACTGGAATAGCGCGCAGCTGCCAGGCAAAGTGCGGGTTGTGATGCATATTGCCGGACGCAGTTCGGCAAAAGAGAAAAACGCCGCGCTGATCGAGGCCATCAAGTCGGCAAAATTCCCTCATGACCGCTATCAGACCACCACCATCGTCAATACCGACGACGCCATTCCCGGCTCCGGCATGTTTGTGCGCAGCAGCCTTGAAAGCAATAAGAAGCTCTACCCCTGGTCGCAGATTATTGTCGACAGCAACGGGGTGGTGCGCAATGCCTGGCAGCTGGAAGAGAAAGGCTCCGCCATCGCGGTGCTGGATAAAACGGGTCGGGTACAGTGGGCTAAAGACGGGGCGCTGACGCAGGAAGAGGTGCAGCAGGTGATTGCCCTGCTGCAAAGATTACTCGCCGATCAGTAAATCGACACCCGGAAGCCGGGGTTCAGGAAGGATTCACGCGGCGTGTAGTCGAGGGTTTTGCCCTTCCAGTCATGCACGTGCGCCCCGGCAGCCCCGGCCACCGCGTGTCCTGCGGCGGTATCCCAGACGTTGGTTGGCCCGAAGCGCGGATAGAGCTGGGCCTGACCTTCCGCCACCAGGCAAAACTTCAGGGAGGAGCCAATGCTGGTCGTCTGATGCTCGCCAAGCTGCAGCAGATACTCCTTCAGCTCCTCGTCATCCGCATGGGAGCGGCTAATGACCACCAGCGGTGGGCGCGCATCCCGTACCTGGATAGCCTTACGCTCGCCAGATTCCTCTTTCCAGGCTTTGCCTTCCGCCGCGCTGTACATCACCTGCGTTACCGGGGTGTAGACCACGCCCAGTACCGGCTTGCCGTTGTCGATCAGGGCAATATTGACGGTGAATTCGCCGTTACGTTTAATAAACTCTTTGGTGCCGTCGAGCGGGTCAACCAGCCAGTAACGCTGCCAGTGCTGGCGCACGTCCCAGCCTGGCGGATCCTCTTCGGACAGCACCGGAATATCCGGCGTTAGCGCCTGCAAACCGCTAAGAATCACCTCGTGTGCGGCGATATCCGCCGCGGTAACCGGGGAATCATCCGACTTGCTGGTGACATCCATCGGTTGCGCTCCGTTATAGACCTGCATAATGGCATCGCCTGCATGACGCGCAAGCTGGCAAACTTGTTCTAACATTTTCCACCTCAAAAGGTTGCAGTGGTCATAAGCCGTTGTTTTATTTATACCCTAATCAAAAGGATTGCGCTATCTGTGATAGCCATTCGGGTTTTCCTGCCCTGTTTTATGGCAGGATTCACAGTTTTGTAAGCAACAAAATGTATCTTCATATTCTTTTGTGCCTCAGATCTTAAAAGGACGCCTCTGATGATTAAGTTTAGCGCAACGCTCCTGGCCACGCTGATCGCCGCCAGCGTACAGGCCGCAACGGTGGATCTCCGCATTATGGAAACCACCGACCTGCATAGCAATATGATGGACTTTGACTACTACAAGGACAGCGCCACGGAGAAATTCGGACTGGTCCGCACCGCCAGCCTGATCAACGCCGCTCGCGGTGAAGTGAAGAACAGCGTGCTGGTCGATAACGGCGATATTATCCAGGGGAGTCCGCTGGGGGATTATGTCGCAGCCAAAGGGCTGCAGCAGGGTGAGGTTCACCCGGTCTACAAAGCGCTGAACACGCTGGATTACGCGGTCGGCAACCTCGGCAATCATGAGTTTAACTACGGCCTCGACTACCTGAACAAAGCTCTGGCGGGTGCGAAATTCCCCTACGTCAACGCCAACGTGATCGACGCGAAAACCGGCAAGCCGATGTTTACGCCTTATCTGATTAAAGAGACCCAGGTCCAGGATAAGGACGGCAAATCCCACACCCTGCGTATCGGCTATATCGGCTTTGTTCCGCCGCAGATCATGACCTGGGATAAGGCCAATCTGACCGGCAAAGTGACGGTGAACGACATTACCGAAACGGCCCGCAAGTACGTGCCGCAGATGCGCAAAGAGGGTGCGGACGTGGTGGTCGTGATTGCCCACTCCGGTCTCTCTTCAGATCCGTATCAGGCGATGGCGGAAAACTCGGTCTACTACCTGAGCGAAGTCCCGGGCGTGGATGCCATTATGTTTGGCCACGCCCACGCGGTCTTCCCGGGCAAAGACTTCGCCAGCATCAAGGGCGTCGATCTGGCAAAAGGCACCCTTAACGGCGTACCGGCGGTGATGCCAGGCATGTGGGGCGACCATCTTGGCGTCGTGGACCTGGTGCTGAATAACGACGGTGGCAAATGGCAGGTAACAGAGTCAAAAGCCGAAGCGCGCCCGATTTACGATGCGGCAGCGAAAAAATCGCTGGCGGCGGCCGATCCGAAGTTGGTTAAGGTGCTGGAGCACGACCACGATGCCACCCGCGAGTTTGTCAGCAAGCCAATTGGCAAGTCGGCGGACAATATGTACAGCTTCCTGTCGCTGGTGCAGGACGATCCGACCGTGCAGGTGGTGAACAATGCGCAGAAAGCCTACGTCGAGCGCTTTGTGCAGGGCGATCCGGACCTGGCCAGGCTGCCGATCCTTTCCGCTGCCGCGCCGTTTAAAGCGGGCGGACGTAAAAACGATCCGGCCAGCTATGTTGAAGTGGAAAAAGGCCAACTGACCTTCCGTAACGCCGCCGATCTCTATCTCTATCCAAATACTCTGGTAGTAGTGAAAGCCAGCGGTAAAGAGGTGAAGGAGTGGCTGGAGTGCTCCGCCGCGCAGTTTAATCAGATTGACCCGAACAGCAGCAAGCCGCAGTCGCTGATTAACTGGGACGGTTTTCGTACCTATAACTTTGATGTGATCGACGGCGTGAAGTATCAGGTTGATGTGACCCAGCCCGCCCGCTATGACGGCGAGTGTCAGAGCATCAACCCGACATCAGAGCGTATCAAGGATCTGACCTTTAACGGCAAGCCAATCGATCCGAACGCCACTTTCCTGGTTGCCACCAACAACTACCGCGCCTACGGCGGCAAGTTCGCGGGCACCGGCGACAGCCATATCGCCTTCGCCTCGCCGGATGAGAACCGCTCGGTGCTGGCCGCCTGGATCGGTGCCGAAACCAAACGTGCAGGTGAAATCCACCCGGCCGCCGACCATAACTGGCGTCTGGCCCCGATCCACAGCAGCACGCCGCTGGATATCCGTTTCGAAACCTCTCCGTCAGAGAAAGCCGCCGCGTTTATTAAAGAGAATGCGCAGTATCCGATGAAGAAAGTCGGTACCGACGAGATTGGTTTTGCGCTGTATCAGCTGGATTTGAGTAAGTAACAACACCGGCCCGGCAACCCGCCGGGCCTCTCTTCACGCCACCCGACTCTCCCGCTCCTCACGCATTGCCAGCACCTCGGGCAGATTCAGCTCAATCCAGTCCGCCAGCGCCGCCACCTTATCGCTGATTTGCTCGCCGAGCGGCGTCAGGCTGTATTCGACATGCGGCGGCACCACTGGACGGGAAACCCGGTTGACGAAGCCGTCCTGCTCCAGGGCCTGTAGCGACTGGGCCAGCATCTTTTCGCTGACGCCGCCCATCTTACGGCGCAGATCGCTAAAGCGATGAGTCCCATTGCGCAGCGCCACCAGAATCAGCACGCCCCAGCGGCTGGTGACGTGCTTTAGCACCTCCCGCGACGGACATTCGGCGGCAAAGAGATTGCCATCGCGCAGCTGCTCGCTAAGAGTCGGCGTAGATTTTTTCATACTTACCTTTTTGTACGTACTTACTAAAAGTTAGCTAAGCTGATAGCGTAGCACAACACTGACACGAAGGAGAATCCCATGATCGCAATTACCGGTGCCACCGGCCAGCTTGGCCAGTTAACGCTTGAAGCGCTGTTGAATACCCATCCGGCCAGCCAGCTGGTTGCCATTGTTCGTAACCCGGCCAAAGCCGACGCCTTTGCAAAACGCGGCGTGAGCGTGCGTCAGGCAGATTACACCGACCAGGCCGCCTTTACCGCTGCCCTTCAGGGCGTGGATAAACTGCTGCTGGTCTCCTCCAGCGAAGTTGGCCAGCGCGCGGTTCAACACCGCAATGTGATTAACGCGGCCAAAGCGGCCGGGGTGAAATTTATCGCCTATACCAGCCTGCTGCACGCGGATAAATCCCCACTGGGCCTGCATGTCGAGCATGTCGAAACGGAAAAAATGCTCGCCGAATCCGGCATTCCTTACGCCCTGCTGCGTAACGGCTGGTACAGCGAAAACTATCTGGCAAGTGCCCCGGCGGCGCTGGAACACGGCGTCTTTATCGGTGCTGCAGGCGAAGGCAGAATCGCCTCTGCCACCCGTGCGGATTATGCCGCCGCAGCCGCCCGCGTTATCGGCGAGGAGGGTCATGCCGGGAAGGTTTACGAACTGGCGGGCGATACCAGCTATACCCTCGCAGAGCTGGCGGCCGAGCTGAGCAAGCAGAGCGGCAAGAAAGTGGTTTACCAGAATCTGAGCGAGGCCGACTACGCCGCCGCCCTGAAAGGCTTTGGCCTGCCGGCAGGACTGGCAGAGATGCTGGCCGACTCGGATACCGGGGCCAGCAAAGGCGGCCTGTTTGACGACAGCCACACCCTGAGCAAACTGATCGGACGCCCGACCACCCCGCTGGCGGAGAGCGTGAAAACCGTTCTGTAACGATTAACCTCTGGTTAATTTTTATAGTATCCTCGTGGTCCAGGCTGTCTGGATCACGAGGAGAGTCGCCTGTGCAAGGTGTCCCGGAACAATTCAGCGATAACAGAGACAGCGCCCACTTCCGCCATCTGGCGCAGCTGCCGGGCCTTGAGCTGTATCACGCCTTTATCTCCGAATACGCATTTGAACCTCATACCCATGAAGCCTTCGGCATCGGCACCATTGAAACGGGAGCCGAGCGCTTTCGCTATCGGGGCGCTCAGCATGTTGCTCCGGTAAACTCCATCGTCACCATGAACCCTGACGAGCTGCATACGGGCGAGGCGGAAACCGCTGACGGCTGGCGCTATCGTATGATTTACCTCGAACCTCAGCTGCTGGAGCAGGTCACCGGCATTCGTCACTGGTGGTTCGATGACGTTGTTCGTTACGATCCACGTAACGCCCTGACGATCGGCCGTTTAATCCATCGTCTGTGGGATGAGAACGACCCTCTGGCTCAGGAAGGCGTGCTGCTGGATCTGATCGACACCTTCCGCCCCTTTGCCCGCCATGCGCCCGCAGGACAACAGCGGGAATCCCACCGTTTTGATCGGGTCCGCGACTATCTGCATGACAACTATATGCGCCCGGTAACCCTCGACGAGCTGGCGAACGTGGCGGCCCTCAGCCCCTGGCATTTCCAGCGCCAGTTTAAGGCCCACTATCACGTTACGCCCCACCAGATGCTGATGGCGATCCGCCTCTGGCGTGCCAAAAATTTTCTCACCGCCGGACTGCCCGCGGCCGACGTCGCCGTCTTAGCGGGTCTGACGGACCAGTCACATCTGACACGCGCCTTTAGCAATCGCTACGGCATTACCCCCGTGCGCTACCAGAAGCAGGTTGCGCGCCGGTAATGCGCAAGTTCATACAATATTCCCCCGCCGCCCGCCGCTACACTTGCCGCGACATAATGTTTTATGGGTACATAAATGATTAGTGGTGTGCTATATGCCCTGCTGGCAGGGCTGATGTGGGGATTAATTTTTGTCGGACCGCTGCTGGTGCCGGAGTATCCGGCGGTACTGCAGTCGATGGGGCGCTATCTGGCGCTGGGCCTGATTGCCGTTCCTTTAGCATGGCTGGGCCGCGCGCGGCTGAAACAGCTTACGCGTCGGGACTGGCGCTGCGCCCTGCTGCTGACCCTGATGGGCAATCTTATCTATTATGCCTGCCTCGCCAGCGCTATCCAGCGCACCGGTGCACCCGTTTCGACGATGATTATCGGTACTCTGCCGGTGGTGATCCCTATTTTCGCCAACCTGCTCTATAGCCAGCGCGACGGCAGGCTGCCCTGGGGAAAACTCCTCCCTTCTCTGTTACTGACGGGCGGCGGCCTGGCCTGCGTGAATATTGCTGAGCTGCGCGGCGGTGAAAACGAGATGGGCGGCTGGAGCTACATTTTCGGTATAGGCCTGGCAGCAACAGCGGTAGTGTGCTGGGCCTGGTACGCCCTGCGCAATGCGCGCTGGCTGCGGGAAAATCCGGATAAAAATCCGCTGATGTGGGCCACCGCTCAGGCGCTGGTGACGCTGCCCGTTTCTCTGCTGGGATACGTTGTCGCCTGCCTGTGGCTGGATCAACAGCAGCCTGACTTTGCCCTGCCCTTCGGCCCGCGTCCGACGGTATTTATCGCCCTGATGGTCGCTATCGCCGTGCTCTGCTCCTGGGTGGGTGCGCTGTGCTGGAATATTGCCAGTCAGCGTCTGCCGACGGTGATCCTCGGGCCGCTGATCGTCTTCGAAACCCTGGCCGGGCTGCTCTATACGTTTTTGCTGCGCCAAAGCCTGCCGCCGATGTTAACCGCGGGTGGCATTCTGCTGCTGGTGGTGGGGGTGGTGCTGGCGGTACGGGCGAAACCGGAAAAACCGGGGCTGGCCCCGGTTGATGTGACATCTTCCTGAATCAACCCGGCCTGTTGGCCGGGTCAGCTATCAGAAGGTTTCCCAGTTGCCGTCTGTTGCCGCAGCGGCCGCAGGTTGAAGCGCAGGGGACGTTTTACCCGGCGCTTTATACGCAGGGGTTGGTGCGTTCTGGCGACGGGCGATTTTAAACACCGCCACCGTCTGGTTCAGACGCGCAGCCTGTTCTTCCAGCGCAGCAGCAGCCGTCGCAGACTCTTCCACCAGGGAGGCGTTCTGCTGGGTGACGCGATCCATCTCGGACACCGCCAGACCAATCTGGTCGATACCGCGGCTCTGCTCATCGGACGCAGACGCAATCTCACCCATAATGTCGGTCACTTTGGTTACCGCACCGACGATCTCCGCCATGGTCTTACCGGCTTCATCCACCAGAGCAGAACCCGCTTCAACGCGGTTGCCGGAGTCTTCGATCAGGCCTTTGATCTCTTTCGCGGCCTGGGCGCTACGCTGCGCCAGAGTGCGCACTTCGCCTGCCACAACCGCAAAGCCACGCCCCTGCTCACCGGCACGCGCCGCTTCTACCGCCGCGTTCAGCGCCAGGATGTTGGTCTGGAAGGCAATACCGTCGATCACGTTAGTGATCTGGGCAATTTTGCTGGAGCTGGTCGCGATCTCATTCATCGTACGCACCACGCCATCGACAACGGTTCCACCTCGTTGCGCGGTTTCAGACGCGTTACGCGCAAGGCCAGTCGCCTGACGGGCGTTGTCCGCATTCTGTTTCACCGTGGCGGTCAGCTGTTCCATGCTGGCAGCGGTCTCTTCCAGAGAGGCGGCCTGCTGTTCGGTACGGGAGGAGAGGTCGTTACTGCCCGCAGAGATTTCACCCGCGCCGGTATAAATGGTGTCGGCGCCGTCGCGCACTACGCCAACGGTCTTCGCCAGCGACTGCTGCATATCGCGAACGTCGCGCGCCAGCATCGCCATTTCGTTTTTGCCTTCGGCATCGATAGCGTGGGTCAGATCGCCCGCCGCGATGGTGCGGATATGGGCCATCACCTGACGCAGCGGCTGCAGCAGTACGCGCTGCATCGCCACCCAGCTCATGACGATAGAGGCGACCACCACCAGCATAATTGCCACCAGGATCCACAGGATACGCTGATAGTTGCTGTCGTTTTCCTGCACGCCTTTGCTGGCAAGCTCGGCCTGCTTGCCACGCCATTCGAGATAAACTTTCTGCATCGCATTCTGTTTTTTCTCGGCGTTCTGCTTAAACATATCTTCCAGATTACCCGCTGCCAGCAGGCGGTTCATCTCAGCCAGGGTCGAGGAGTAGATACCGTACTGCTCTTCCAGCTGGTCAGTCAGCGTGCTGTCCAGACCCGGGGTATTCGGCAGGGCACGATATTTGTCAAAGTGGTCTTTGGCCTGCACCAGCAGGTTATCCGCGATTTTAACCAGCTCGCCCAGCTCACCGCCGTTGATCTGGCTGGCGGCGCTGCTCTGCAGACGCAGCATGCCACGGTTCAGGGTCACGCGCGCCTGGTTAAGGCTGATCCATGCGTCGGTAAATTCAGCCACGTTCAGGCTGGAAACCTGGGAGATGTTGAAGTTTTCTTTATCTTTATTCAGCGCGCCGATAAATACGCCAGCTGAAATCAGTTGCATGGTGCCCAGAACGAGTAACACTACAATAAGTAATGTTATTACTTTTATACGTTTAAACATCGGAAACCTTTTTTATGTTTTGCAGGATATTGTCTAGCCGACTGTCTATCGGCAGCAAAAACAGGTTATTTAATGCGGAAAATGCCCGGCACCGATGTTTTCCTGAAATTTCCAATCGTATTCAGTAAGTTAATGCTGAAACTTTTTTTGTGACACACCTCACATAAACCGCCCCCTCAAAAGGGTTATCGCCTTTTCCAAAAGATGCATTTATAATGCATCTTATATTTTCATCTTTGAGGCTGCGATCATGACTTTCCACGATAAACCCTTAGGCGAACTGGCCCTGTCCATCCCGCGTGCATCGGCCCTGTTCCGTAAATACGATATGGATTACTGCTGCGGAGGCAGACAAACGCTGGCGCGTGCGGCCGAGCGCTGCGGTGCTAACGTTGAGGAAATTGAGGCAGAGCTGGCGAAGCTCTCACAGCAACCGCTGGAAAAAGACTGGCGCGTCGCGCCGCTGGCTGAAATCATCGACCACATTGTGGTGCGCTACCACGATCGCCACCGCGAACAGCTCCCGGAGCTGATCCTGCAGGCCACCAAAGTCGAGCGCGTTCACGCCAATAAAGAGAGCGTCCCGCGCGGGCTGACCAAATACCTGACGATGCTGCACGATGAACTGAGCAGCCATATGATGAAAGAGGAGCGGATCCTGTTCCCGATGATCAAACAGGGCATGGGCAGCCAGGCCGGAGGTCCGGTCAGCGTGATGGAGAGCGAGCACGATGAAGCCGGTGAGCTGCTGGAAGTGATCAAGCACACCACCAACAACGTGACGCCGCCGGATGACGCCTGCACCACCTGGAGAGCGTTATATAACGGGATTAACGAGCTGATTGACGACCTGATGGAGCACATCAGCCTGGAGAATAACAACCTGTTCCCGCGTGCGC
>DATEKR010000207.1:0-7351 GCA_035277345.1 Enterobacteriaceae bacterium | reverse complement strand
CGCAGGCTGGCTGCTGAGCTTTACCCTGTCGATGGATGACGTGGTGGTGTCGTCCTTTGTGACCGGGCCGGGATATGAAATTCTGCCGTTGAAGATTTATTCGATGGTGAAAGTCGGCGTATCGCCTGAGGTGAATGCGCTGGCAACCATTCTGTTAGTTCTGTCGCTGGTTATGGTGATCGCCAGCCAGCTTATTGCACGTGATAAAACTCAGGGGACGTCAAAATGATGAAATGGTCACGCCACCTGCTTGCTGCGGGTGCTCTGGCACTGGGCATGAGCGCGGCACACGCCGATGATGGCAAAACGCTCTACTTCTATAACTGGACCGAGTACGTCCCGCCTGGGCTGCTGGAACAGTTCACCAAAGAGACCGGCATCAAGGTTATCTATTCGACCTATGAGTCGAATGAAACCATGTACGCCAAGCTGAAGACCTACCAGGACGGCGCATATGACCTGGTCGTGCCGTCCACCTACTACGTGGATAAAATGCGTAAAGAGGGGATGATTCAGAAGATCGATAAGTCGTCCCTGAGCAACTTCCACAATCTCGACCCGGATATGCTCAATAAGCCGTTCGATCCAAATAACGATTACTCCATCCCCTATATCTGGGGCGCGACGGCAATTGGCGTTAACAGCGACGAGATCGATCCCAAAACCATCACCGGCTGGGCCGACCTGTGGAAACCGGAATATAAAAGCAGCCTGCTGCTGACCGACGATGCCCGAGAAGTCTTCCAGATAGCCCTGCGCAAGCTCGGCTACTCCGGCAATACCACGGACCCGAAAGAGATCGAAGCCGCTTACCACGAGCTGCAGAAGCTGATGCCTAACGTGGCGGCCTTTAACTCCGATAACCCGGCTAACCCCTATATGGAAGGTGAAGTGAATCTCGGGATGGTGTGGAACGGCTCGGCGTGGGTTGCGCGTCAGGAAGGGACGCCGCTGGAGATTGTCTGGCCGAAAGAAGGTGGCATTTTCTGGATGGATAGCCTGGCCATTCCGGCCAATGCGAAAAACAAAGAGGCAGCGCTGAAACTGATTAACTTCCTGCTGCGCCCGGAAGTGGCGAAAGAAGTGGCGGAAACCATTGGCTACCCGACGCCAAATCTGGCGGCGCGCAAGCTGCTCAGCCCGGACGTGGCGAACGATAAATCGCTCTATCCGGATGCCAAAACCATCAGTCAGGGTGAGTGGCAGAACGACGTGGGCAACGCCAGCACGCTGTACGAGAACTACTACCAGAAACTGAAAGCGGGTCGTTAAGCCCTGGGCTCACTTTGAATAGTGAGAATTATTGTCCGGTAAGCCTGTTTTTTGACCAGGCTTACCGGCTTGTGTCGCCGTGAGTCGCGGTATCTCGCACTAAAATGAATCGCTGATTCATCCGAACCCCTCCTTAAGTGAAACCCCCTCAACGTGAAAGCCTCAATAAATACCTTCTGAACATCAACCGGTCTGACTTAATTGCCGATGTGGAATCCTTCACCGGCGAAGAAGCGCTCAGTTCTCCTTATCGCTACACCATCCGCTTTACCTCCACCACAGATGATGCTGAAGCCTTCCATATCGTCCAGAAAGAAGCGTCATTTATTCTGCGGGCCAACAACCCTGAATGGTCTACGTATTTTCCTGACCGTGAACAGTTGGTGGCTCTGCGCAAAATCCCTGGGGTTATAACTGAAATCAGCAGGATCGGTAGCAGCGCTGACGAAACGTTGTATGAAGCCGTGCTGGAACACCCTCTGGCACTGCTTAACGCCCGGTATCGCAGCGCTATCTATCAGAATGTATCCGTACCGGAACTGGTTAAGCGCATCCTCAGGGAACACGGATTTGAGGGGTACGAAATCAATTTTGACCTGCTTCACTGGAAATATCCGCAGCGGGAAATGATTGTTCAGTGGAAGAAAAGCGATCTGGCTTTTATCCGGCGCTTGCTGTCTGAAGTGGGGATATGGTTCCGGTTTGAGCTACATCCCGACCATGATCATATCGTTGTTATCGTGTTCGGCGATTCCGGGGCGCACTAGTTTCGTAAGCCAGCAGCAGGAAAAGGAACTATCCGTGAGCCTTGATGATGCGGGCAATCCAGTAACAGAAGTTTTCTATGCCCTGGCCAACAATCACCAGCCCTGGTGCATGGTCAGCGTACGCAACGAGGATGGTCAGCCATTACTGTTGGCCGCTTGTCATTGTGTCCTGACGATGCGGCTGCATGACGGGCTGAATGAACTGGTTATCAGCCCTGATTACGGCTGGGAAGATGAGCAAACTGCCGAGCTGTCTTTGGTCGCGGAAATGATCCAAAACTTGTAGTACTGCTGCCCTCTCCTGCAGGAGAGGGCTACGCAGGCGGTTAGAGATCCTTTAGCAACCTGTCGATATACTCAGGCACCACTTCACTGGCCAGCCCGTAATGCTTCTCTTCAAATTCGCTTCCCACCTGGCTCGGCTCAAGGTTTAACTCAACCGTATGCGCCCCATGCAGTTTTGCTTCATGAACAAAACCGGCGGCAGGATAAACGTGCCCGGACGTACCGATGGCAATAAAGATATCGGCCATCTGCAGCGCCATGTAGATATGATCCATATCCAGCGGCATTTCACCGAACCACACCACGTGCGGGCGCAACGGCGCAGGGAACTGGCAGCAGTGACACTTATCGTCCACCGTCACCTCGCCATCCCAGTCAATAACCTGCCCGCTCTGCGTACAGCGCACCTTTAACAGCTCGCCGTGCATATGGATAACGTTCTGGCTCCCCGCGCGCTCGTGCAGATTGTCGATGTTCTGGGTCACCAGCATAAAGCGGTCGCCAAGCTCGGCTTCCAGCCTCGCCAGCGCCTGATGTGCGGCGTTGGGGTGAATTTCCGGCTGCTGCAGCTGACGGCGGCGAGCGTTATAAAATGACTGCACCAGTTCAGGGTTGCGCGCAAAACCATCCGGCGTGGCGACATCCTCAACCCGGTGCTCTTCCCACAGGCCGTCAGCGGCGCGAAAGGTACGAATACCCGATTCCGCCGAGATTCCGGCTCCTGTCAGTACCAATACTCTTGGCTTTTCCATTTTTTCCGGCATCCTGTCTCTGAAAAAAATACGCTGACGCAGGCGGTCGCGTAACCGGCGCTTATTTCTGCGAAAACGACAAACCCGATGTAGACGACGCGACTGCATATCAGCCTCGGTTTACTCATTAGTGAGATGAAGAAACGCCGCGCCGCGCATGCCACCGGCATCGCCATGACGCGCGAGCGCAATGCGAGGTACGCGTGCGGCCGGCAACAAATGCTGCGCCAGACGCTCTTCCAGGCCGCTGGCCAGCCGGGAAAAATTCGACAGGCCGCCGCCCAGTACAACAATATGCGGATCGACGATGGTCAGTATCGATCCCATGCACACTGCCAGCAAATCCAGATAGCGCTCCACGTGTTCGCGGGCATTTGCATCGCCGGCTTCCCAGCGCGCAATAATCTCAGGTGCCTGCAATGCTTCATGGTAGAAGTGATGCCAGAGCCATGCAAACCCACGGCCGGACAGATAGTTCTCGATACAGCCCAGCTGGCCACAGCCGCAGCGGGTTAATGGGAAATCAAACCCCAGCAGGGTCAGGGCATCAACCGGCAGGCGAATATGGCCAAATTCGCCGGTAATATAGCTACGTCCGGTGACGGACTTTCCGTTCACCACAATACCGCCACCGACGCCGGTACCGAGAATGAGCCCCATCACCACCGGACAGGAACGGAATTCATCATCCCAGGCTTCGGAGAGAGTAAAACAGTTGGCATCGTTGTCCAGACGGACGTCGCGCTGAAGACGCTGGCTGAGATCGGCCCGCAGCGGTTGACCGCTGGCGGCCGGGACATTCGCCGCATACAGGGTGCCGTCATCGGTTTCCGGTATGCCAGGGATACCAATCCCCACGGTGCCTTCACCGCCAAAACGGGCGTCGGCTGCGGCGACCAGATCGCAGACCGCGTTCAGAAAGGACGCGTAGCTGTCGTGAGGCGTGGCAATACGCGTTTCCCACTGCAGGTTTCTCGCCGCATCAAACACGCCCAGCGCGATCTTACTGCCACCGATATCGAACCCGTAATACATCGCCGCTCCTTCCAGGGATTTACTGTCCGCTCAATACCCTTGCCGGGTCAATATTGCTGGCGCGTCTGGCAGGATACCAGCTGGCCAGCAGGCTCAGCGCCAGCGCGGTAGCCAGAACATAGACTACGTCCATCCAGTGCAGTTCTGACGGCAGAAAATCGATAAAGTAAATATCACCCGACAGAAACCGATGGCCGATGAGCCGCTCAATGCCCTTGATGATGGGCGTCAACTGCAGTGCGGCAACCACTCCGACAACAACGCCGCACAGGCTGCCCAGCAGTCCGGCAAGCAAACCATACCATACGAAAATCGCACGGATGAGGCCATCTTTCGCCCCCAGCGTGCGCAATACCGCAATATCGCTGCTTTTCTCTTTTACCGCCATCACCAGAGTGGAGACGATGTTAAAACAGGCCACACCAATCACCAGCACCATCGCAAGGTACATAATGGCGCGGATCATCTGAATATCACGGTACATGTAGCCGTAGGTGCCAATCCAGCTCTTGATATAGACATAGCTGTTGGTCACCTCGCCGGCATCGCGCACCAACACATTCGCGTTAAAGACATCCTGAACCTTGATAGCAATACCGGTCACGCTGTCGCCCATCTCCAGATACTGACGGGCATCATCAATCGGGATCATGGCGAAACTGTGATCCAGCTGGCCGCTTAACTGGAGTATACCCGCCACCTGCAGTCTGACGCGCTTAGGCTGCAGCAGCTTATTATCGGCATTGGCGTTGGGGATCATGATAGAGACCCAGTCACCCTGCTTCACTTTTAGCGCATCCGCGACGCCTTTGCCGATGATGATCTGCTGTTCGCCGCCTTTAAACTTGCTCCATGCGCCGTTCTGCACAAACTGCGGCAATGTACTGAGACGGCTTTCCTGCTGCGGATCGACGCCCTTAATCTGGATAGCCCGCAGATTCGCGCCGCTTTCCATCAGCCCGGTAAACTGAATATAGGGCGCGGCAGCAAGCACGCCGGGCACTTTTTCGACTTTCGCCAGCGCGCTGCTCCAGTTACTCCAGGGCTGGTTAACCGGTTCGATTTCCCCGTGCGGCACGACCGCCAGGATGCGATTGTTCAGCTCACGTTCGAAACCGTTCATCGCGCTCAGGCCGACAATCAGTACCGCCACGCCCAGCGCAATGCCGACCGTTGAGATCACCGAAATCAGCGACACCATCCCGCTGCGCCGACGACCCCGGCTAAAGCGCAGGCCGATCAAAAGTGACAGTGGCGATGCCATTACTCGGCCCCCATCAGGGAGATCTGGTTGCTCAGTCGCCCGTCGCGCATTTCAAGCTGGGTTCGCATACGTTTTGCCTGATGCAAGTCGTGGGTTACCACCAGGAAAGCGGTGCCCTGAGAAGCGTTCAGTTCGCCCAGCAGCTGGAAAATGCTATCCGCATTACGGGCATCAAGGTTACCGGTCGGCTCATCCGCCATCACCAGCCGCGGGTTGTTGACCAGCGCCCGGGCAATGGCAACGCGCTGACGCTCGCCGCCGGACAGTTCGGAAGGCCGGTGGCTGGCGCGGTGCTCAAGGCCGACCGCACGCAGCATATCCAGCGATCGACGACGAATATCCGCCGGTTTCTGGCGACCAATCAGCAACGGCATCCCGACGTTTTCCTCGGCGCTAAAGTCCGGCAGCAGATGGTGGAACTGATAAATAAAGCCCAGCTCGCGATTGCGCAGCTCCGCTTTTGCCGAGGAGGAGAGCTGGCTCATCGGCTGGCCGTCAAAAATCACATCGCCGCTGGTCGGAGAATCCAGGCCGCCAAGCAGATGCAGCAGCGTACTTTTACCGGACCCGGAGCTGCCGACGATCGCCATCATATCGCCCTGATTGAGGCTAAAGCTGACATCGTGCAGCACATCGGTCTGCACGCTGCCTTCCTGATAGCGTTTGCACAGGTTGTCGCATTGCAACAGGATCTTATTCATAACGTAAAGCCTCAGCGGGTTGAGTGGCGGCGGCGCGCCAGGAAGGGTACAGCGTAGAAACAAGCGCAATCAGCATCGCCACCAGCGCTATCACGATAACCTGGAGCGGCTCAATGGCGACCGGTAGCGCTGCGCCATCGAGGATCGCGCCAATGATCGGCATCAGATTATTGAGCTGGCTGGCCAGCAGCACGCCCAGCAGCGCACCCAGCAGCGCACCGATAATCCCGGCGCTGGCCCCCTGCACCATAAATACGGCCATAATCTGTCGCGGCGTCAGCCCCTGCGTTTGCAGGATCGCCACTTCGCCCTGTTTCTCCATCACCATGAGCCCCAGAGAGGTGATGATGTTGAACGCGGCGACCGCGACGATCAGGCTCAGCAGCAGCCCCATCATATTTTTTTCCATCTTCACAGCCTGGAAGAGCTCGCCCTTGCGATCGCGCCAGTCCTGCCACTTCGTGCCTTCCGGCAGCGTCTGCTGGCTGAGCACGTCCACGGTCAGCGGCTCATTCAGCCACAGGCGCCAGCCGGTAATATTCCCGGCCGGGTAACGCATCAGGCGCGACGCGTCCTGAATATTGACCAGCATCTGATAGCCGTCCACTTCACTGCTTGCAGCAAAGGTGCCAATCACCGTAAACAGGCGCTGACTTGGCAGACGGCCCATCGGCGTAAACTGGCTGGCGGAGGGAACCATCACCCGGATCTGGTCGCCGCGATTGACGCCCATCTGACCGGCAAGCTGTTCACCGAGAATAATATTGTACTTGCCCGCCTGCAGGTCGGTTTGCTTTACGTTAACCAGCCAGGGCGTTAAAGGGTCGGGCTGAGCCGGATCGATGCCGAGCATCACCCCGACCGAGACGTTGCGGGCGCTCTGCAGCACCACGTCACCGGTCGTCAAGGGTGCCATACGGTTGACGCCCTGCAGTTTGACCTCGCTTGCCGGCAGCTGCTGCGGATTGAGCGAGCCCTTCTCGGCGCTAAGCACCGCCTGCGGCATCAGGCCGAGGATATTATTTTGCAGTTCGCGTTCGAAACCGTTCATCACCGACAGAACGGTCACCAGCGCCATCACGCCAAGCGTAATGCCGATGGTCGAAAGCCAGGAGACAAAGCGACCGAAGCGGTCCGCTGCGCGCCCACGCATATAACGCAGGCCAATGAATAGAGCGACAGGTTGGTACATAACATCCGTCTGTTTGCTGATAGCAGGCCCCAGAGTATATAAGCGAATCCAGGGAGCGTAAATGAGTGAAACGGTAAGTTTTT
>DATEKR010000206.1:0-6218 GCA_035277345.1 Enterobacteriaceae bacterium | reverse complement strand
TCAACGTCGTCCTGGTTGAACTTCACGCGCAGATCAACAATCGGCACAATCACGCCGCGCAGGTTGGTCACGCCTTTAATGAAGGAAGGCGTGTTAGCAATGCGGGTAACCTGGTCATAACCACGAATTTCCTGCACTTTCAGAATATCAATGCCGTACTCTTCGTCGCCGAGTGTGAAAACCAGAAACTCCTGACCTGATGGCTCGCCAGCCAGTTTTGCTACAGTACTCATACCGGTCATGTTTTTTACCTTCTCAATTCATTCAGGCGGCGGTGTGCGCCACGCGTTGTTCACGATTTAATCCCTGCAGCGCCGATACATCAACAATCAGCGCTACACTGCCATCACCCAGAATGGTTGCGGCAGAAATACCTGGTACCTTGCGGTAGTTGCTTTCGAGGTTTTTCACCACCACCTGATGCTGACCAATCAGCTGATCGACCAGCAGTGCGTAACGGCGGCCTGCGCTCTGCAGAATAACAACAATCCCCTGCGTCGCCTCGGTTTTTGCACCCTGCACGTCAAAGACTTTCCACAGCTCAACCAACGGCAGGTACTCGCCACGCACTTCCAGTACGCGCTCGCCACCGGCCAGCGGATGCAGCTCTTCATCGCTCGGCTGGAGTGATTCCATCACCGCGTTCAGCGGCAGGATAAACACTTCTTCGTTCACTTTCACTGACATCCCGTCAAGGATAGCCAGCGTCAGCGGCAGGAGGATACGGATAGTCGTACCGGTGCCCTGCTTAGACTGGATCTCAACGTGGCCGCCCATCTCCTGGATGTTACGTTTCACCACGTCCATGCCGACGCCGCGTCCGGAGACATCGGTCACCTGCTCGGCGGTGGAGAAGCCCGGCGCGAAGATCAGCATGCCGACTTCGTCATCGGTCATGTTTTCACTCACCGCCATGCCCTGAGACAGGGCCTTGGCCAGGATACGCTCGCGGTTCAGACCGGCACCGTCATCGGTCACTTCGATGCAGATGTTGCCGCCCTGGTGTTCCGCTGACAGGGTCAGATTACCCGTCGCAGGTTTACCGGCTTCGAGGCGTTTTTCCGGTGATTCGATCCCGTGGTCAAGACTGTTACGCACCAGGTGCGTCAGCGGGTCGATAATGCGCTCGATAAGGCTCTTATCCAGTTCGGTGGAGCTGCCCTGCAGGGTCAGTTCAACCTGCTTGTCCAGTTTACTGGCAAGGTCGCGAACCAGACGCGGGAAGCGGCTGAAGACATATTCCATCGGCATCATACGGATGGACATCACCGATTCCTGCAGATCGCGGGCGTTGCGCTGCAGCTGCCCCATACTGGTGATCAGGTCCCCGTGGGTAACCGGATCCAGTTCGTTGGAGCGCTGGGCCAGCATAGACTGGGTGATCACCAGTTCGCCCACCAGGTTAATCAGCTGATCGACCTTCTCAACCGCCACGCGGATGCTGGTCGATTCGCTGGCGCGCGCGGCCGGTTTTTCACGACCCGCAGGGGCTTCGTTTTTCACGGCTTTCAGCACCGGTGCGCTGGCGGCCGGAGCCGGAACAGCAGCCGGTACGGCAGGCTCTGCCTCAGCGGCGGCAGGCGCGGCCGGAGCTTCACCTGCTTCGAATGCAATCTGGTCGGCTTCAATGACGAAGCAGAGTACGGCCACGATATCATCCTGGCCAATGCCGCCTTCGAGGTTAGCCGCCAGCGAGTCTTCGGTTTTGACGACCTGGCTCAGGGTGGCCAGGTTGCTCAATTCTTCTTCCAGCAGGTCCGGTTCACCGGCCTTGAGGCGAGAAATGACCACGCGCAGCGGTGCCGCGGCGGCCGCAGCCTGCGGCGCAACCTCGGTGTCATTGTCTACAACCGCCAGTTTGGCGGCGCCAGCCGGCTGCGGTGCTGCTTCACCCTTGGCTTCCAGCGCAAGCTGGCGCAGGGCGTTGCAGATATATTCATAACTGGCAGCATCCGGCTCCTGCGAGCTTTTATAGGCGTCGAGCTGTTCCTGCATAATATCTTTGGTTTCCAAAAACAGGTTGATAATGTCGGTGCTGAGTTGCATATCACCACGACGGGCATCATCCAGCAGGTTTTCCATCAGATGCGTGGTGCCCTGCAGGATAGTAAAGCCGAAGGTCCCGGCTCCGCCCTTAATGGAGTGTGCCGCACGGAAGATAGCGTTAAGCTGCTCCGAATCGGGGGCTTCCGGTGCCAGGTCCAGCAAATGCTGTTCCATATCCGCCAACAGCTCGTCGGCTTCATCAAAAAATGTCTGGTAAAAATCGCTAATATCCATGCTCACGCTATCACCTCTGATCGGCTTGTGGCGATGTTGGAACGGCTACCTGTGGGCTTGCCGCAGGCTGTTGTAATTCACTCAAAGGTGCATTCTGGCTTTCCGCATTTTCATGCAGAATTGCTTCTTCCGTCTGTTTGTTCAGTACCAGGATACTGATGCGACGGTTGATAGCTTCATCCCCGCCGCGGTCGGAAAGGCTCATTGTTGACGCCATTCCCACCACGCGCAGAACTTTTCCATCATCCAGGCCACCGGTGACCAGCTCACGTCGTGACGAGTTGGCGCGTTCGGCCGAGAGTTCCCAGTTGCTGTAGCCTCTTTCGCCACCGGCATACTGGTAGTCATCGGTATGACCCGACAGACTGATTCGGTTTGGTATTTCATTCAGCACCGGAGCAATAGCACGAAGAATATCGCGCATATAGGGCTCTACTTCGGCGCGGCCGGTTTTAAACATCGGGCGGTTCTGGCTGTCGATAATCTGGATACGCAGACCTTCCTGCACCAGGTCTATCTTCAGATGCTGTCGCAGAGCGCGCAGTTTAGGATCCGCTTCAATCAGCTGATCCAGTTCGCCACGAATTTTCATCAGGCGGCTCTGCTCCATACGACGTTTCAGTTCGTCGATATTTGGCTGCTTCTGCACTTCCCCCTGCTGCTGCGTCACGTCATCACCGCCGCCCGGGATCGGGCTATCGCTGTTGGCGATACGCTGCCCTCCGGTGATCGCCGTCGCCAGCGGCGTACGGAAATACTCGGCGATCTGAATCAGCTCTTTCGGGCTGGAGATCGAGATGAGCCACATCACGAGGAAGAACGCCATCATCGCGGTCATAAAATCGGCGTAAGCGATTTTCCACGAACCGTGAGAGCCGCCTCCGTGGCCTTTATGTTTACGCCGTTTGACAACGACTATCGGATGGGACTGGTTTTTCATGCGTCCTCAGTCGTCGTCTGCTGCGACGGGTTTTTAACCGCACGAACGTGCTCTTCCAGTTCGATAAACGATGGGCGTTCGCTGGAATAAAGCGTTTTGCGACCAAATTCGACGGCGATAGGCGGTGCGTAGCCATTCAGATTCGACAGCAGCGTAATTTTCACGCACTGCATCATCTTGGTGGTTTCCGCGCTCTTCTGACGCAGTACGGTTGCCAGCGGGGAGATAAATCCGTACGCCAGCAGAATACCGAGGAAGGTCCCCACCATCGCGTGGGCAATCAGCGCGCCGAGCTCTGCCGCCGGACGGTCTGCAGAGGCCAGGGCGTGAACCACCCCCATAACCGCCGCAACGATACCGAACGCCGGCAGTGAGTCACCGACCATCGCCAGGCTGTTAGCCGGAACTTCGGCTTCGCTTTCGTGGGTCTCGATCTCTTCATCCATCAGCGCTTCGATTTCGAAGGTGTTCATGTTGCCGCTGATAATCAGGCGCAGGTAGTCGATGATAAAATCGAGCATGATGGCATCGGCGAGAATACGTGGATAGCTGGCGAAGATTTCACTTTCACGCGGGTTTTCGATATCCCGCTCCAGTGAGAACATCCCCTGCTGGCGTGACTTGGCCATCAGGCGATAGAGCAGCGCCAGCAGATCCATGTACATGCCTTTAGTGTATTTGGAGCGGCGAAACAGCAGTGGGATCGCCTTCATGGTGCCCTTGATGGCTTTACCGTTGTTGCCAACGATGAACGCCCCGACACCCGCACCGCCAATGATGACAAGCTCAGCTGGCTGATAGAGAGCCCCAAGGTGTCCGCCGGTCATCATATAACCGCCAAAAACTGTAACGATAACAACCAGGTAACCCAATATGATAAGCACGACATCATCCTTCCGCTAATGATAAGGCAGGGATGTCAGGTCAGAACGGCGTTTAACGCGTCGGCGCGGGCAAAAAAAAAGCAGCGGTAATTTCTCACCGCTGCTGGAGTGTTGCCCACACCGTTTTAGGTTAAACGGCCTGTTTGACCTGTTCATCCAGCAGTTGTGGATTTATATCGGCAGTCTCGCGGGAAAGTTTACGTCTTTTTACTGCCCTGGATGGCGGCTGACATAAACTACAGGCGAAGCTACCTGCCGGTTGGTGAGCATGAGTGATGAAGTTGCCACCACAGCAATTGCAGCGAGACAGTTCAAGCATTCCGCTTTCGACGAAACGCACCAGCGTCCAGGCACGGGTCAGGGCTAACAGCGGACCGCTTTCCTGTTGTGGGCACTGTTCGAGATAGAGCCGATAGGCTTTGATGACCGCATCGACGCCGCTGCACAGGCCTGTTTTCAGCAGGAACTGCCAGGCGTTGCAGAACATTGACGAGTGAATGTTCTGCTCCCAGGTCATAAACCAGTCGGTGGAAAACGGCAGCATGCCTTTCGGCGGCGGGCTACCGCGTAATTCTTTGTACAGCTTGATAAGGCGGCCGCGGCTGAGCTGCGTTTCGCTTTCAAGCATCTGCAGGCGGGCGCCGAGGCTAATTAACTCCATCGCCAGCTGAATGTCGCGCGCTTCGCGAACAATGCTTTTTTCGCTCATAATCAGGCCCTTTTTTTCCTGCCAGCGTCGTCTGTCTGACCAGTACCGTTGAGAAGCCGTGTTGAGAGCAGAATGCCGGTGTGGACCTGTTGGAGATCGTCCACGCGTGATTCCTGAGTCAAGCGAGTAATTGTCTGATGATTATCAAAGCGGAACTGGCAAATCAGCTGATTTGTTTCCGCCAGTTTGACCATCTGCGGCAGGCTAAGCTCACCGAGCGTTGAGGCCATATCTTCGTTGATACCGAGACGGAACATGGCTGAAGCTTTGTCCTGACTAATCAGACGCTGTGCGAGCAGTAAATACGACAAGTTGATGTCGTAGATATGTTTGAGCAACTCGGATGTATGCATTTTTCCCATCCAGAATAACCAACCATTATTTTATGCGGCCAGGCCGCACCCCGTGATGTCGCCGGAAAAAACCGGTAATAAAAACGAAAAGGCAAAAATGCATAGCTGAACTTAGGTAAAAACGCGTATCGGCCGGTTTGTGTAACCACGTAGGTTTTGTAAAGCCTGACACGCTTTTAATCATTTCTTACAAATAACTAAGACTTTTCCTAATTCGAGGCAACTGTACTCGCCAGTCATGCCACATACAATGCAGCCAGGTCGTAAATTTAGAAATAATGTGATCCACGTCACATAATTTAGGCCATTATGACCAATAAATCCATCACTTCAGCTTGTCAATCGCTCGAAAAACGCGCAATCAACCCTCTTTTCTATTCCTTTTGTGCGAATACACATGCAGATCCTTAAGATTAGGACTTTTCTGGTCACAAAAACGACAAGTGGCCAGGGGTTAGCCACATGTTAATGTCTACAATAGAAACAAATTGAAAGATGCGTCATAAAATCAACACATTATAGCTACAAACAGGCCAACCAATCGGTCCGGGCTATCATGTTGCAAATGTTAATTTAACCATCAAATAAATTAACACAGCTATTCGTAAGTCCTTAAATTTAGCTTAAATCCGAAATCAATCATAACAATTACGCAATATCAATTATCGCTAATATAAGAATAATTAATGAATAATCAGGTTTAGCGCACATAACCCACAGATTGCCGTATTGCGCTTCGCGGGAAAACGGAGTAAGTGTCAAAAGTGACGCACGTCTTTGGCGCCTGAAAAGGAGTTAAAAAATGTCCTGGTCACATCTGCTGGTCGCTGTCGCCCCCTCGCCGGAAAGTCATCTGTTGGTCAGTAAAGCTGTAGCGCTTGCCAGGCCCGTTAATGCGCGGGTTAGCCTGATGACCTTTACCCTTGATCCTGAAATGTACAATCAGTTTGCCGCCCCGATGCTGGAGAATATGCGGGAACTGATACTTGAGGAGACGCGCAACTTTCTCTGCGAGTTAATTCTTGCCGCGAATTATCCGATTAATGACGCGA
>DATEKR010000205.1:0-2866 GCA_035277345.1 Enterobacteriaceae bacterium | reverse complement strand
CAGCTGCTCGGCGCGAGAAACCTCCAGCTGGGTGGAGATAATCTGCGACAGCCCGACGGCCATCTCCTGCAGGGTGGAGGTGATCTGGTGCGCGTGGCAGTAATAAATTTTCAGCGTGCCGGTCACGACCCCCTTTTCCCATAAGGGGATCACCAGCAGAGAGTGGATCTCCGGGGTCCGGTGGGCCTCGTCATTGTTTCTGATGACGATTTCGCCGTGATCGATCGCCCGGCGGGTGGTCGGGCTGATGATATCGTCGCTGTAGCGATAATTGTCTTCCCCGACGCCGACATAGGCCAGGACGTGGTCGATATTGGTGATGGCGACCGCATCGGCGCTGATATCTCGGCGGATAATATCGCAGACCTGACGCAGGGATTCGCTGTTAACGTGGCGGAATAGCGGCAGGGTTTTATTGGCAATATCCAGCGCCAGCTTGGCCTGGCGTGCGGCCAGAGCCTCTTTCTCACCCTCAACGCTCTGTACCAGCAGGACGATAAAACCGATACAGACCGTGCCCAGAATCATCGGAATGCCGATTTTTGATACGATATCGAGGCCCAGCTGGGTGGTGGGCGCCCAGACGACCACCAGAATCATGGTCAGGGTTTCGCACAGCATTCCGCCGAGGATGCCGATCCGCCAGTGCTGGGCTTTCGGCACCCGGCAGTTGATCCAGCCGGAGAGACAGCCGGCGATAATACTGGTGATAAAACAGGGGATCGCGGTGACGCCGCCGATATCGATCAGATAGCGGTGAATCCCGGCAATGATGCCGGTAATAATGCCCACCCAGGGACCGAACAGGATGCCGCCCGCCATCACGGCGATGATCCTGACGTTAACCAGCGAGCCTTCCACGTGCACGCCGGACCAGGTACTGAACAGGGCGAACATCGAGAAAATAGCCGTTACGGCAAGCAGCTCCTGCGGCGTGTGGGCCGTCTTATGCAGCAGTTCGCGGAACAGTCGGATGCGGATAAGAAAAAACAGGCAGATCAACATCAGTGCTGCCCGATCGAATACCGCCAGCAACATCGTAAAAATTTCGTGCATCGGGACGCCATGACAATCGCGTGAAAACACTATGATAAGAGACCAGGCGGCCGTTGACCAGTCGCGGTGTTGTAAGGATAAACGGGAAAAACCCTGATTTAAAAAGGGGATTGTTGAATATTTATCCAGCATCCGCGCTATGCAGAAAATTTCGCGGTCTGTTAAGTTGTCTTGGTGATAATTTGATGTTGATTTTTTGTATCCAAATGAGCGTTAAGCGGATAAGTGATTTAATTTTATTTTCCAGAAGTTCCTGTTTTTAGCGGCCGTGTTTATTTTTTGCTAACCCTCTCGACAGCGGTGTTTTTTTCAGGTTACTTTCTCTTCATGCCACCACAACGTGGCAGCGTCGCTCGGACGGTCCGGGCGCTAACGTTATCTGAGGAATTTATGGCTGAGCACAGTCCTGAACGTCGCTTTACGCGCATCGATCGTCTTCCCCCGTATGTTTTTAATATTACCGCTGAACTGAAAATGGCTGCGCGTCGGCGCGGCGAAGATATTATCGATTTCAGTATGGGTAACCCTGACGGCGCGACGCCGCCGCATATTGTGGAAAAACTCTGCACCGTCGCCCAGCGCCCGGATACCCACGGCTATTCCACTTCGCGGGGGATCCCGCGTCTGCGTCGGGCGATCTCTCGCTGGTATCAGGATCGCTACAATGTAGAGATTGACCCGGAAAGCGAAGCTATCGTCACCATCGGCTCGAAAGAGGGGCTGGCGCATCTGATGCTGGCGACCCTCGATCACGGCGATACCGTCCTGGTCCCTAACCCAAGCTATCCGATTCATATCTACGGCGCGGTGATTGCCGGGGCTCAGGTGCGATCCGTCCCGCTGGTGGAAGGCGTTGATTTCTTTAACGAGCTGGAACGCGCGATCCGGGAAAGCTACCCGAAACCGAAAATGATGGTCCTCGGCTTCCCGTCCAACCCGACCGCCCAGTGCGTCGAGCTCGACTTTTTCGAGAAGGTTGTGGCCCTGGCAAAACGCTACGATGTGCTGGTGGTTCACGACCTGGCCTATGCCGATATCGTTTACGATGGCTGGCAGGCACCGTCGATTATGCAGGTGCCCGGCGCTCGTGACGTGGCGGTGGAGTTCTTTACCCTGTCAAAAAGCTACAACATGGCTGGCTGGCGTATCGGCTTTATGGTCGGCAACCCGCAGCTGGTCAGCGCCCTGGCGCGTATCAAAAGCTACCATGACTACGGTACCTTTACGCCGCTGCAGGTGGCGGCGATTGCGGCGCTGGAAGGCGATCAGCAGTGCGTGAAGGATATTGCCGAACAGTATAAGCGCCGTCGTGACGTGCTGGTAAAAGGGCTGCATGAGGCGGGCTGGATGGTGGAAATGCCGAAAGCGTCGATGTACGTGTGGGCCAAAATTCCGGATCAGTACGCGGCCATGGGCTCGCTGGAGTTTGCCAAAAAGCTGCTGAGCGACGCCAAAGTCTGCGTTTCGCCGGGCATTGGCTTTGGCGACTACGGTGATACGCACGTTCGCTTTGCGCTGATTGAGAACCGCGACCGTATTCGTCAGGCTGTCAGAGGCATCAAAGCGATGTTCCGCGCTGACGGGCTGCTGCCCACGAGCAGCAAGGTAGAGTAATTCCGAATTCAGGACATGAAAAAGGCGCCATCGGCGCCTTTTTCACATTGAGTATTTGCTCAGATCATCAGGGCAAATGTTCCGGCCCAGACTAATACCATCACCGAAATGCCCATAAAGAAATATTTCACGTTTCATCGCTCCGCGTATCTTTTGGTACGCATTAACAAACAGAGTCCACTTGAGTATAGAGAGT